>NZ_JBAKHS010000009.1:0-289911 GCF_036906795.1 Micromonospora sp. CPCC 205739
AAATCATAATTGGCACTGGCTTTACAAGCACCCTGTTGAGTTCTCAAAGAACAACCACACACCGCCCGGAAACCCTCCGCAGAGGACCCCCGACCCGGGGCATTTTCGCTCTGTCGTGACCGCCGCTCTCGCGCCGGGCACTTTTACTACGTTACCTCACCGTCTTCCCCGTGTCAACCGGTGTGTCCCGGTGTGTCACGCTTCGTACGGGTTGGCGCCCGGGATCGGGCGCAGCGGTTACCCACTGCGTTTGATCATCGGATTCGGCAGGCCGGCCGCTGCGGTTACCCGCACGCTCGCCCGGTGCCCTGCCGGTCGTCAACCTTACCCGGTCGGTTCCGCCTCACCAAATCCGCCTCGCGGCGAATCCGGGGCACCGCCCGGTCCAGGCTCACATGGGACTCAACCCATCCGACCCTGGGGTCATTGCCGCGCTCCGGCCTCTCAGGCTTTCGCCTGTTTCGTCCGTTCCGCGCTGGCAGAGAGAAAGTTACGCGTCCGCGGGTTTGATCGTCAAATCCGCGGGGTAGCGTCCCCCGTCACACTATCTCCGACGGCCTATACCCGCAGGTCATCGGCGCATCCCGCCCCTGACCGAGGTCCCCGGAGGGGCAAAGGTCCCGCCGACAGGGGTAGCAACGCACTGGGTGGAGCAGGGATTCCGGGGCGACGCTGTGGACATGACAGTTCTGGTGACCGGAGCGACCGGCCGGGCCGGCCGGCACGTCGCCCGGATGCTGCACGACAGCGGCCACCGCGTACGCGCCGCGGTCCCGGACCGGACTTCGACCGGGCCGTGGGACGAGACGGTGGCCTTCTCCTTCACCGACCCGGGCACCTGGGACGCCGCGTTCGCCGGCGTGGACCGGATGTTCCTGATGCGGCCGCCGCAGATCGGCAACGTCAAACGCGACATGCTTCCCGCTCTGGAGCGGGCCCGGCAGCTCGGCGTACGACGGATGGTCCTGCTCTCCCTCCAGGGGGCGGAGAGGAACCCGGTGGTCCCGCACCACACGCTGGAGAAGTGGCTGCGCGCGTCGGGGCTGGAGTGGACGTTCGTCCGGGCCGCCTTCTTCATGCAGAACCTCTCCACCACGCACGCCGTCGACATCCGGGACCGCGACGAGATCGTGCTCCCGGCGGGACGGGGCCGGACGGCTTTCGTCGACGTACGGGACGTCGCCGCGGTGGCCGCGCTCGCGCTCGCCGAGGAGGGGCACGCCGGGCGGGCGTACACGCCCACCGGATCGCGGGCGCTCAGCTACGCCGAGGCGGCCGAGACGCTCAGCGCCGAGTTGGGTCGGCCCATCCGATACGTCCCGGCGGGGCCGGTGCGGTACTGGCGCAGCGCACGCCGGCAGGGGATGCCGGCGGCGATGACCCTGGTGACGTTGGCGCTCTACACGACCTGCCGGCTGGGGCTGGCGGCCGGACTCACCACCGACGTACCGGACCTGCTCGGCCGCCCACCGATCGACTTCGCCCGGTTCGCCCACGACGAACGCGCCGCCTGGGTCCCCGCCCCCGCCGTCACGCGGGGCTGATCGCTCGCCGGTGACGACCGGCGAGCAGGCGGTCAGGCGGCTCGACGGCGGGCGGCGCGCCAGCCGCGTACGCCGAGCACCCCGACGGCGGTGCCGATCGCCAGCGAGGCGACGATCAGCAGGGCGTGCACCCAGAGGAAGCCGGTCGGAGCGCCGTCGCCCACCGTGCCGGTCGACCAGGCGCGCGGGTCGTTCCAGATGGCGACCGCGAACCTCGGCCAGATCACCCAGCTCCACACCCCGACCGCGACGAGGAAGACCGACCAGCCGCGCGACAGCACCATGGCTGGGAAGTATGCCAGCGGGCGGCGCCCGCTCGGCCGGTACCCGCAGCTCAGCCGCCCCAAGGCGGGTGGAGGGGTCCGCGACGACGCGGACCGCTGGGAAGCCCGTCGGTCAGAAGCAGGTGCCGATGCCGCCGATCGCCGGGTTGGCCCGGTCGTGGTGGTGCACCGTGCCGTCCGGGTCGGCCATGAGCCCGCCCCAGATGAGGCAACCACCGCGGACGTACGCGGGTGGGGCCGGCCGCGTAGAGCCGGTTGCCGTCGTCGGTCTGCGTGGGCAGGTACTGGGCGGCGAGGTAGACCTGGGTACGGGTCGGCATCCCGACGTACGCCGCCTTCACCGTCACCGTGCAGCCGTACCCGGTCAGCGGGTGGTAGAGCAGGTGCACGGTGCCGAGGCGGGCACCGGTCGTCTGGTTGCGGACGGGGTCCTGGTCGATCTGGAGGTAGCCGGGACCGCAGAGCGACTGCGCGGTGAACGGGTTGACCGCTGCCTGCGCAGGCCCGCCGGCGCCGACGAGACCCACAGCCAGAGCCGCCACGATTCCGATCCGCCGAATGGTGCGAAACATCTGCGTCCCCTTTGCTCGGTGCTGCCGGATGCAGGACCAGAATCGTCGGCGGCACCGGCCGGACGAATGTGCCGGGTGGACACCGCCCCACCCCACCGGGTGTGCCTGGAAACGATCACAGGACCGCTGAGCAGCGGCCCGACGGCGATGGACATGGACGGCCCCGAATATGACGTATTTCGCACCGCGCGTATCCGGGTGAGCGAGGAATTGCCGTACCGTTTCCCGCGCGCGCGGGCGGGGCACTTCCTCCGGGGACGACGACGAATCGGAGGTGTGCCGAGATGCAGCCGTTCAACCCGTGGACCTGGCGCGACCCGGCGGCGCTCGCCGGCGGGTACGACCGGACGGACCCGCCCGAGGAGCCCCGGCGGCGGCCGGAGCACGACGGCCCGGACGCCCCCGGCCCGGGGACCCCGGTGGACCTGGTGGGCTACCGGGTGGAGGCCACCGACGGCCGGATCGGCGCGATCGACGAGGCCAGCGACGACGCCGACGCCCGGTACCTGGTGGTGGACACCGGACCATGGATCTTCGGCCGCAAGGTGCTGTTGCCGGTGGGCACGGTCGCCCGGGTCGACCACCTGGCGCGGGTCGTGCACGTCGACCGCACCCGGGAGCAGGTCAAGGGGTCACCGGCCTTCGAGCCGGAGGCCTTCGGCGAGCCGGACTACCGGCGCCAGGTGGGCAGCTACTACGAGGAGAGCTACCGCAGCGGCTGACCCGCCGGCCGGACCCCCGGTCCGCCCCGCAGCGGTTACCGTGGACCCATGGTCCGGCCGGTCATCCTCGCGCCGGAGGCCGTCGACGGTCTCCCGCGTGACCTCGTGCCGTCCTTCCCGACCGACCCCGGCGACGGCCGGGAGCGGATTTTCGACGTGCTTCGTGCCGGTGGGTTGCGGTTCCGCGCCGGCGCGCGATGGCGGTTCGTGCTCTGACGAGCAGACCCCACCGACCCCGGCGCCCACGCCCGGGTCGATCGCGCGCGCGTGCGCGTCCGTCAATCCTCGGCACGAAAGGCGTACCACCATGTCCGTTTCACGGATGCTCACCGGGGACCGCCCCACCGGGCGGCTGCACCTCGGTCACTACGTCGGCAGCATCGCCAACCGGGTGGCGCTGCACCGGCGGCACGAGAGCTACTTCATCATCGCCGACCTGCACATGCTGACCACCCGCCACCGCCGCGAGGACATCGCCCAGGTGTCCCGCAACGCCCGCGAGATGGTCACCGACGTCCTGGCGTGCGGGGTCGACCCGGCCCGGGCGACCTTCTACCTCCAGTCCGCCATCCCCGAGGTCGGTGACCTGAACACGCTGTTCCAGAACCTGGTCACCGTGCCGCGCCTGGAACGGGTGCCCTCGGTGCGGGAGATGGCCCGGGACGCCGGCCGCGCGGAGATCCCGTACGGCCTGCTGGGTTATCCCGTCCTCCAGGCCGCGGACATCCTCTGCGTCAAGGCGCAGGTGGTGCCGGTCGGCAAGGACAACGCGGCGCACGTCGAGGTGACCCGCGAGATCGCCCGCCGCTTCAACCACCTGTACGGGGAGGTCTTCCCGGTACCGCAGATGATCGCCTCCGACACGCCCACGCTGGTCGGCACGGACGGCTCGGGCAAGATGAGCAAGAGCAGGGGAAACGCCATCGCGCTCGCCGACGACGCGGCGACCGTGCGCCGCAAGGTGCTGGCGATGTACACCGACCCGAACCGGATCCGCGCCGACGTGCCGGGCACCGTCGAGGGCAACCCGGTCTTCGCCTACCACGACGTGTTCAACCCGGACCGGGCCGCGGTGGGAGAGCTCAAGGACCGCTACCGGGCCGGCCGGGTCGGCGACGTCGAGGTCAAGGAGGCCCTGGCGGTGGCGCTGAACCGGTTCCTCGACCCGATCCGGGAGCGGCGCGCCCGGATCGAGGCCGACGCCGGCCTGGTCGACCAGCTGATCGTGGACGGCACCGAGCGGACCCGTGAGCAGGTCCGCCGGACCGTGGTCGAGGTCCGCCGGGCGATGGGGCTCACCGGGGCGTACCAGCAGGTGCGGCGCCGGGCCGAGCGCGCCCGCAAGGCCGCCACCTCTGCCTGACGGGTCGACGGGCCGGCCGGGGAACGCGGTGTACGCGTCGCCGGCCGGCCCGCTAGGCTCTCCGACATGACCAGCGCGCCTGCCCACACCACCGGAGCGTCCTACGACGTCCAGGTCGGTGCGGAGCGACGCCGGCGATCCGTCGCCCGCCCGCGCTGACCTTCTTCCCTGCGACCGGCGGATCGAGCCGCCGGTCATCGCCGATCGTCCTCGGTCCGCCCGCACTCTCCCGTGTCCAGATCCGCGTGACCGCGCGGATCCGAGCGAGAACGGCGTACCCATGGATCTTGAAAGGCTGCTCACCGACCGGCTGGCACCGGCGTTCGCGACCGTGGCCGGCGGCCCGGTCGATCCCCTGGTACGGCGCTCGCCGCGCGCGGACTTCCAGTCCGACGCGGCGCTGGCGCTGGCCCGGCGGCTGGGACGGCCGCCGCGCGACATCGCGGCGGCGGTGCTGGAGCACGCGGAACTGGACGACGTCTGCGCCGCCGCGGAGGTCTCCGGGCCGGGTTTCCTCAACCTGACCGTGGCCGACCGGACGCTGGCCGCGCTGGTGTCCGGGCTGGCCGGCGACGAGCGGCTCGGCGTGCCGACGGCGCCCGCGCCGGAGACCGTGGTGGTCGACTACTCGGCGCCGAACGTGGCCAAGGAGATGCACGTGGGGCACCTGCGCTCCACGGTGATCGGCGACGCGGCGGTCCGGCTGCTCGACTGGCTCGGGCACCGGGTGGTGCGGATCAACCACCTGGGGGACTGGGGCACTCCGTTCGGGATGCTGATCGAGCATCTGATCGACCTGGGTGAGGCGGAGGCGGCGCAGGAGCTGTCGATGGGCGACCTGGACTCCTTCTACAAGGCGGCCCGGGTGAAGTTCGACGCCGACGAGACGTTCCAGGAGCGGTCGCGGCAGCGGGTGGTCGCGTTGCAGGGCGGCGACGAGCGGACGCTGCGGCTGTGGCGGCTGCTGGTGGAGCAGTCCGAGCGGTACTTCCTCACCGTGTACGGGCTGCTCGACGTGACGCTCACCCGGAACGACTTCCGGGGCGAGAGCGCCTACAACGACCGGCTGGGCGGGGTCGTCGACGAGCTGGACCGGCTCGGGCTGCTGCGCGCGAGCGAGGGCGCGGACTGTGTCTTCCCGCCCGGGTTCACCGGTCGGGACGGCGAGCCGTTGCCGCTGATCGTGCGCAAGGGCGACGGCGGCTACGGCTACCCGGCCACCGACCTGGCGTCGCTACGGCACCGGACCGACGACCTCGGCGCCGCCCGGCTGCTCTACGTCGTCGGCCTGCCGCAGCGGCAGCACTTCGCCATGGTCTTCGCCGTCGCCGAGGCCGCCGGCTGGCTACGGCCGCCGGCCCGGGCCGTGCACCTCGGCTTCGGCTCCATCCTCGGCGCCGACGGGCGGATGCTGCGCAGCCGGGCCGGCGGCTCGGTGAAACTGGTCGGGCTGCTGGAGGAGGCGGTCGCCCGGGCCACCGAGCTGGCCCGGGCCAAGAATCCCGAGCTGGACGCCGAGGCCGCCGCCGAGATCGGCCGGGCCGTCGGCATCGGCGCGATCAAGTACGCCGACCTGGCCACCGACCGCGGCCGGGACTACGTGCTGGACTGGGAGCGGATGCTCTCCCTGGACGGCAACACCGCGCCCTACCTCCAGTACGCCTACTCGCGGATCCGTTCGGTGTTCCGGCGGGCCGGGACGGACGCGCGGCCGGAGGCGGAGATCCTGCTCGCCGAACCGGCGGAGCGGGCGCTGGCCTTCGAGCTGCTCGGCTTCGCCGGGGTGGTCGCCGAGGTGGAGCGGACTTTGGAGTTCCACCACCTCGCCGGCTACCTGCACCGGCTGGCCAGCACGTTCAGCGCGTTCTACGAGCGCTGCCCGGTGCTGCGGGCCTCGGGTGAACTGCGGGAGAGTCGCCTGGTGCTCGCCGACCTCACCGCCCGGACGCTGCGGCAGGGGCTGCACCTGCTCGGCATCCGGACCGTCGAGCGGATGTGACTCGCAATCGCGGGCGCACCTTAATCGTTTCTCACCAACGCCTGATTAATTGCGCAAAAGCCCGGCAACAATCGCAACAAATTGCACCTAGCGCCTTGTCCTTCATGGACTTACGGCCCATGGATCGGGGGTAGCGGCCGATGCTAGGAATGGAGCGACAGGGAACGCCGACGAGCCTCCGACAAGAATCGGCGGCCCGATCCCGGTGTCGGCATCACCGACCCCGGATTTGTCGCGCGTTCCGCCATTCCCACGAGGAAAGGGGTTCCATCATGCCTGCCATGCTGCGCGCCATCGGTCGGATCGTCACGGCGTTCGCGCTGCTCACCGGGGTTTCCGCCGCGACGCTCGCGGCCGCCGCACCGGCCCGGGCCGCGTGGAGCGACGCCCACCAGGTCACCGTCACCCGCACCGGCGGATTCGCCGGGGTGAACGAACGGTACGAGGTTTCCGCCGGCACGGTGCACGTCTACACGGCGAATTTGCTGGCGACGGTCGGGACCCGCGAATTCCGTCGCCTCTGCCCGGCGTACCCGGCGGGGACCGGCGCCGACCGGTTCCACTACACGGTCACCGTGACCTACCGCAGCGGAGTCACGAAGACGGTGTCCACGGAGGACGGCGCGGAGGCACCCGAACTGCTGTGGCAGGTGATCGACATGACCATGCAGATCAGTCGGGACCTCGCGCCGATCAGCTGATCCGGCGGTGCGCCGACCGGCCCGGGGTGGGCCGGTCGGCGTCACCCGCTCATCGGCTCGTCGCCAGGAACCCCTCGACCGTGGCGGCGAAGGCGGCCGGGTCGTCGACCCAGGGGAAGTGCCCCGCCTTCGGCTGCACCAGCACCTCGGCGTGAGCGAGCAGGCGGGCCAGCTCTCGTACGGACCTGGCTGTCGGCCAGATGTCGTACTCCCCGGCCACCAGCAGGGTCGGCACCGGCAGGGCGGCCAGCCGGGCGGGCAGCGCCGGGTCGGGCGCGAAGCCGGCGTAGAAGCCGTCATTGGCGGCCTCGGCGAACTGCGCCGGTTCGGCGGACGCCTGCGCCCGGGCCGCCGCGTCCCACCGGCCGTACAGCAGCGGAGCGGCCAGCCAGCGGTACCGCTGCTGCTCCTCGACGGTGGTGGCGTCGGCGTGCAGGGCGGTCACCGCCTCGGCGTACCAGGGTTCGTGGGCCCGCTGGGCGAGCACGTCGGCCACGCCGAGGTCCGACTGGATGTCCACCACCCGCAGCGACGGCGCCACAAGGACGAGGCGGTGGAGTCGGCGCGGACGCCGGTCCGCGTAGAGCAGGCAGATCCCGCCGCTGGCCGAGTGCCCGAGCAGGTCCATCCAGTCGAGGTCCAGGTGACGGCGCAGCGCCTCGATGTCGTCGACGAGCCGGTCGACGCGGTAGCTCGCCGAATCGGTGGGCACGTCCGACGCGCCGGTGCCCCGGTTGTCGAGCAGGATCAGCGTCCTGGTCGCGCTCAACCCGCCCAGCTCGCCCAGGTACTCGACGGCCTGACCGGGCCCGCCCGGGACGCAGACCAGCGGCGGACCGGAGCCGACGCACCGGTAGGCCAGCTCCGTACCGTCCCCCGATCGGAATCGCCGCATGGCGTCCGATCCTGCCACCGTCCCGGCTGGTGCCGGGCCGCCGGTCAGTCCGGGCTCGTTTCGAGATAGCCGGTGAGGTAGGTCAGCGACGCCGTGACGTCCTCGCCGGTGCCGTGCGGCCGGCGCAACTCGTCGACGTAGCAGGCGAGGTCGGCGAGCTTCCACCAGAGGGGATAGAGGCCCAGGCCGGCCTGCGTGACGGTCCGGCCGGTGGCCCGGGTGTAGCGGTCGAGGACATCGTCGACGTCGCCGCCCGGGTCATCGCCGAGCATCCGGGCGAGGGCGGGGGTGAGCATCCACAGGTCCCGTTCCGCCGGGGCGATCCGCAGGGTGTCCCAGTCGATGAGCCGCAGACCGGCGGGCGTACGCATGACGTTGCCGGGATGGGGTTCGCCGTGCGTGACCACCCAGTCCGCCGCGACGGCGCGTACCCGGTCGACCCGCCGGTCGAAGTCGGCGAGCAACCCCTCGACGTGCCCGGCGTGGGCGGCCAGGAGCGCGCGGACACGCTCGCCGTACGGCCCGCCGGTCCACTCCCGGTCGAGGTCCCGCAGCGCGGCCTCCAGCCGCTCCCGACCGGGCAGCACCAGATCCGTCCGGGGCGCGAGGCCCGCCACGACCGGCGTCGCCCGGTGCAGCTCGGCCAGCAGGTCGACCAGCTCGGCACGGTCCTCGGGCGGGTGCGCGCCGAACCGCCCGGCGGTGCCGGCCACCATCGGGAAGACCGACAGGGCGTAGCGCGGGGTGAGCCGCCACACCGCCGCGCCGCCGCCGGACGGCATCGGCGCGAGGACGAAGTCGAGACCGGCGTCCCGCAGGGCCAGCGCCGTGCCGAAGGACCGGCCGAGCCGGTCGAATGTCGCGTCCCGCCCGGCCTCCTCGACGCCGAGGTCGTCGACCTTGACGAACCAGGTGCTGCCGCGCCGGTCGGCCACGGACCAGTGGTAGCTGCCGGCGCCGACAGGGAGGTACTGGGTCGAGCCGGCCTCGATGCCCCAGCCCACGAGCACGCCTCGGATCAGCTCGGTCTCGGTCAGGGCCGCCGGCCGATCTCTCATGCGCCGGCATTCTGCCCGGGCCGGCGGGGCACCGACGAGCGTTTTCCAGTGCCGCAGGTCGATGCGGGGCGGTCAGCTCGCCGGGACGCGCCGCAGCTCAACCGGAGGGTTGGAAGACGGCGCGCACGCAGCCGTCGGTCCTGTTCTTGAACATGTGGTAGCCGCGGGGGGCGTCGTCGAGCGGCATGGTGTGGGTGGCGAGGTGCTCGGTGACCAGCTCGCCGCGCGCCATGCGTTGCAGGAGCATCGGGATGTAGCGGTGCCCGTGCTGCTGTGCGCCGCGCAGCGTGAGGCCCTTGTTCATCACGGCGCCGAGCGGAAACTCGTCCACGAGGCCGGCGAACATCCCGAGGAGGAACACGCTGCCGCCCTTGCGGCAGTGGTAGACCGCCTCCCGGGCGGCGATCGGGCGGTCTGACTCCGGGCGCAGGCGTTGCCTGATCCGGTCGTGCCAGTACCGCGGGCCGGTGCGGTGTGCCGCCATCCCGACCGCCTCGATGCACACGTCCGGCCCGCGGCCGCCGCTGCGTTCCCGCAGTTCGCCCCGGACGTCCTGGGTGTCGTAGTTGAGCGTCTCCACACCCAGGTGGGCCTCGGCCATCGTCAGGCGGTTGTCGAGACGGTCGATGAGGATCACCCGCTCGGCGCCGAGCAGCACCGCCGCCCGCGCGGCCAGCTGCCCCACTGCGCCCGCGCCCCACACGGCGACCACGTCGCCTGGCTGCACGCCACCCAGATGAGCGCCCATCCACCCGGTCGGGGCGGCGTCGGAGGCGAACACGGCCCGCTCGTCGCCGACCTCGTCAGGGACGGTGAAGGCGCCCTGGTCGGCGTAGGGGATGCGGATGTACTCGGCGTGGCTGCCGACGAAGCCGCCGAGGGCGTGGGGGTAGCCGTAACAGCCGCCCGGCGCGAAGCCCCACGCCGCCTCGGTGACCGCCGGGTTGGTGTTGCCGTTGTCGCACAGTGAGAACTGCTGCTGCCGGCAGTACCAGCAGCGGCCGCAGGACACGAACGAGCACACCACCACCCGGTCGCCCACGCGGTGCCTGCGCACCTGCGGGCCGACCTCGACCACCTCGCCGAGGAACTCGTGGCCCAGCACGTCGCCGCGCGCCATGTAGGGGATGTGCCCGGCCAGCAGGTGCAGGTCCGAGCCGCAGGTGACGGTCCGGCGGACCTTGACGATCATGTCCTGCTCGTTGCGCAGCTGCGGGTCCGCCACCTGGATCACCGCCAGCTCGTCGACGCCCCGCCACACCAGCGCCTTCACGGTCGCCCCACCCGGCGACGCTGCCGCAGGGCCTGGACGCCGTCGCGCAGCCGCACCGCCACCCCCGTACCGCGATCGCCCTGACCTGAAATCCCCACGCCGGACAACCCTTGCATATCGGACACCGGCTCGGGTGCGATCGGTTCGCCGCCGCCGTCGGACGGCTGCTGATCGCCGTGTGGGAGGCATTGCGGATCGGTCGGTTGCTGCACTTCGCTGCTGTACTGCTGCTCTGGTCGCAAGCGGCTAGATGACCACGACCCGCGAACACTCCCGCCGCCATCGACGAAGTAGGGATGAGCCCTCGCCGCGCATGGGGGGTGCGGACAGAAGGAGGACTCATGGGTGTGGTGTCACGAGACGTGCACACCGCTAGTGGGCAGACCGACGCCGAGATCATCAGCCGAATGCACGGGGATCCGGAGCTGTTCGGCGCGATTTTCGACCGCTACTACTCGGCGATCCATGGCTACGCGAGCCGGCGGCTGGGTCGCGACCTGGCCGACGACGTGGCGGGGGAGACGTTTCTGGTCGCGTTCGACCACTGGCGGCGATATGACACCACGCACGACAGCGCCCGGCCCTGGTTGTTCGGCATCGCGTCGAACCTGATCGCCGGTCACAAGCGGACCGAGGCGCGGCAGTACCGCGCGCTGGCCCGGGCGGATCAGGCCATCACGGCCGACCCGGACAGCGTCGATGGGCCGGCCAACCGGGTCGCCGTACGGCTGGACGCGCAGGCTGTGCGCGGACGGATCGCGGGGGCGCTGGCGGCGATAGCGCCAGCAGACCGGGAGGTGATTCTCCTGATCGCCTGGGCGGACCTGACCTGCGAGGAGGTCGCCTGTGCACTGGAGATTCCGGCTGGCACCGTCCGGTCTCGGCTCCATCGGGCACGCAAGCGGTTACGGGCGGCGCTGGGTGACGCCGACCCCACGGCAACCGGAGAGGATTCCCAGTGACCAACGACATCACGGCGCTGCGGGAGAGTTGGAGCGAGGCCGAGCCGCCGTCGCCGGATGCTCAGGCCCGGGCTCGGGCGGCGCTGCTGGCCCGGATCGCGGAGCGCGGGGGCACCGTGCCGAACCGGCCGGAGCAGGTCAAGCCGCGCGGCTGGCGCCTGCCGGGCTGGGCGTGGCTGTCTGGCTTAGCCACGTTAGGGGCCGCCGCCCTGGTAGCTGGTGTCGTCGCGGTCGGTAACTTTGGCCACGGGACTCCGCCGGCGGGTCCGCCGGCACGGCAACCCTCGTACGTGGCTGGCGGATCGATGGCCCAGACCTTCGAGTTGGCCGCCATGCACGCCGAGACCGAGCCGTTCACGCCGCCGCGTCCCAATCAGTGGACCTACGTCGAGTTGAAGATCGTCCGCGGCAAGCTCGCCGAGGACAAGGGACAGGCCACCAGCGAGACAACCCGGTCGTGGCAGCGGGCTGACGGCCGGCAGAGCGCCGACCTGATTGACGGCAAGCTCGAGATCACCATCGAGGCCCCGAAGGTTCCGCATTCCATGCCACCCCGGGACTACCCAACATTGGCCGGGCTGCCCACCGAACCGCAGGCACTACTCGACTGGCTGCGAGCCCAAATACCGCCCGGCATCGGCGACAGCACCCGACGCGACTCCCTCACGTACGTCGTGATCAACTCGATGCTGCGCGACAACGTCCTTCCGTCGAAGGTGAAGGCGACACTGCTTCGGGTACTGGCCCTGATTCCGGGTGTCACCCAGTCCACCAAGCCGGTCGACTTCGACGGACGCCCGGCGCTCGCCGTCGGCATGGTCCAGGACGGCTGGCGGCACGAGGACATCCTGCTCGACCCGATCACTCACGAGTTCCTCGGAAGTCGGACTGTTGTGGTCAAGGACCACACGACGCCTGAGGGAGTCAAGCTGAAGGCAGGTGATGTCGAGGTGGAACTAATCCGGGTCACCGGCAAGATCGTGAACGCGCCGGGCCAGACCAACTAACCATCGTTGACTGAGTGGGGCTCCATTCCTGGCAACAGGGGTGGGCCTTTCACTCGCGCGCGGGCGGACCAGCGGAAGCGGATCTCCTCGTCGGGGCAGTCGCCAGACCGTTCAGCCTCCCCGGACGGGGACAAGGTGGAGCGCCGCGGTACGTGAGCGGCGTTGACCCGCGCGGATGAGGTTACGGCCGATCCGCTCCCCACATGGAGTCGGGTTCTCGCACCTGAGCAACGACGAGGTCACGAATCGCTCGTGACGCCGAAGCTCTCTCGATTTCCCCCAGCCCTTCGGACACCTTCGCCCAACGGGTCAGGGACGAACAAACCAGAGCCCACTGATCGGAGGACAGCGTGACGGAGACGACCTGTCCGTCCGACGGCCAGCTTCCTGAACCCGGGACGCCTGGCGTCCAATGTGCCACCTGATCCCAGCCGGCAACCCGGACCTGGACACCGACGTCGACAACGCCCCGCGGGTCTCCGTTCTCCGCCTCGACGCTGACCTCGTTGTCCACGGTCCTATCGATGATCTGCCACTGCCTCGTGGTCAGCCCCACCGTGTAGCCGGGGGTAGCGTCGTCCGACGTCATGCCCCGCATCGTGGTCTGGAACTCAGATGGCGTCAACCCAACGCCGGACGGTTTGGCCCACACCCTGTGAGCGGCCATGACAGCAGTTTCGTCGGCGGCCAATCTGCCCCCCGGGTCGCTGCATCTGTCGCACATCAAGTGGCGGACGAGTGTCGCGGGTCTTTGTCGGATCCGGCGTCTGGAGCGTGTGCCCAGTCTTAGAGGTCCCGGGCCACGCGGACGATGAGTCTCCGGGCGTCTTCGCCGGTGACCGCTTCCTTCCAGAGTCGTTCGACGGCCTTGACGTATGCGGCGGCTTCGTCGTCGCGGTGGGTGGTCTCGCCGACGAAGGTTTCCACGATGGCGACGTCGTCGTACATCTGCAAGGAGTTCTGCGGGGTGGTGGCGAGTCGGACGCCGAGCGGCAGGATGCCGAAGCGGACGTTCGGTACGCCAATCACGGTTTGCAGGCGGTCGGGTTGGCCCCGCATGACCTCGGGCGTGCACAACAGCCACCGCAGCACCGGTTCGGCTAGCAGGAACTCGAATCGCTTGCTGGTGTCGTACAGGAGGCGCTGGCGCTGCATTCGGGTGGCGACGGCGGCGTCTACGTCGGTCACGTCGAGGTTGTGCAGCTCGACCATCTCGGTGAGTATGCGGCGCGCGTAGTCGGCGGTCTGGAGCAAGCCGGGTACGTACACCGTATCGAAGTGCCGAATCAGGCGCGACTCGGCGACAAGCTGACTGTAGCTGTCCTGGACAGCGGCCTGACCCTGGCGCATCCGACGACGCCAGTCGCGGTGCACCGCTTGGACCTCGCCGAGCATTCGGAGCAGATCCTGAGCAGCCTCGTCGGCTCCACAGGCACGCCCCAGGCGTGAATGTCGGCGGGTGAGGGCATCTGCCGACCGTTCTCCAGCCGGGAGACCTTCGACGGCGCCCAGCCGTTGGCCTCGGCGAGCTGCTTACCCGGCGTATTCGCGTGCATGACCTGCGCCATTCCTGCGCGACGCTGCTTTACGACCAGGGCGTGCGCCGCTCGAACGGATTCAGGACGTGCTCGGCACAGCTCCCCCACCGTCACCAAGTCGATCTACCTGGAGGCGACGCGCCGGGTGCAGCAGGACGCGGGAGACCGACTCGCCTCCTCTTCGACGCGTAGGCGTCGGGGTCAGCCGTGGGGGTCAGAAAGATCAAGGGCCGGTCTCCCGTGATGGGAAACCGGCCCTTGACCTGCTGTGCGCCCGAAGGGACTCGAACCCCTAAACCTTCTGATCCGTAGGAGCGTTCCATACCCGCCGCTACCCGCCTCGCCTCCCCGCTGGCTCATGGCCGGCGTTCACCCGATGGCGGCTGTTGGCGTCGTGCTGGGGTCAGACTGGGGTCAGAGACTGGCAGCTTGGGAATCGCACAAGATCGCGTCGACGTGCGCCGCTCCTCCTGCTCGCCTCGGCCGTAGGCGGCCTCACGTAGCCCCCGATGACGTCGGCTTGTGGCCCATGGGTGGCCCGTCTCAGGAGGCAGGCAGTAGGTGGTGTAGCAACGACGCGGCTTGTGATGTCACGAACGGGCCTCGCGACCCGGCATGCGGGTAGTGATTTCCTGCAGCGTCCAGCCGTTTCCGTCCGGGTCCTGGAATGAGGCGAACGAGTTGTAGCTCTTACGTTCGGGGTCGGGGCCGGGTTGGCGCGCCTCGGGCCAGAAAGCACCGCCGGGGCCGTGGTAGACCTCGGTGACGTCGACGCCCCGCTGGGCCAGCTCCTCCCGTGTGGCCACGACGTCGGAGGTCGCTAGCTCTAGGTGCCGCATCGACCCCGGTGCAGCGGCTATCGGCAGGCCTTTGCCGAACGCGATGGACGTATGGCCGTCACCAGTCGGGGTCACTTGCACGATGCGGACGTCGTCGCTGACCTTGATGTCTGCGTCCAGTCGCCAGCCCAGGCGATCCCGGTAGAACTCCAGCGCCCTGTCGACATCCGACACCGGGATCGTGACCACCTCAAGATTGACGTCCATCGTACCCACTCCTTGTCTGTCCTGTCTGCGGTGTTCTGTCCTGACGGCGGGAACCCTTTGGTCCTGGCCCCGGCCACCCGGGCTCCCGCCGGCCATCAGTCACCAAGACCGGATCAACGCCCCTGTGATCGAGGAGCGGGAGCGGCTACTGCCGCCGCTGTTCCTACCGCCGGACGTTACCCCCCGATTGGGCCACGTCGCGGAGGATCCGGAGGTTGTGCTGGCCGGATTTCCGTCGCGAGGGTCCGTGGCCCGCTGCCGGTGACGAGTGGTTCGGCGGAGCGCAAAAAGGCCAAGAAGGCGGCGACTGGCACGTCGGCCATGCCGAAGGCCAAGGGCAAGAAGGCGGGCAAGAAGCGTGGCTAGTGGCCCGTGGATGGCCCGCCGGGCGCTGCTGGCCGCAGCAATATCGAAGGCCCTGGCTGGACTCGCGTCCTGGCCAGGGCCTTTCGTGTGGAGCGGGTGACGGGAATCGAACCCGCACTGTCAGCTTGGGAACTGTCGATCTCCGGCAGGCCGCGGGCTTGGCGGCCTGGTCTCGGCAGTCTCGCGTGGCCTCGGCTGGCCCCTGATGTCCTCGCCTAATGGCACGGTTGACGAGACAAGCCATGATCGACGCGTGAACGTTGCAGCGAGAGCCGATGCCCAGCCGTTCGAGCTGGCGCTCGTCGCGCTGCTGGTCATCGTTCTCGGCCTCATCTCCGCCGGCCAAGGCTACGTGTACCGGTGGCGTCGATCCCGAGGTAAGGAACCCCTCCTCCCTGCCTGGGCCCCGGGTGGCTGGTGGCCTCGCCATCCAACGGCAACTCTTCGCGCCGGCTGGGCAACGACTGCAGTCGGCATCGCTCTGCTACTTCTCGCGCTCTACCGGCAGGTATCGGCCTAGCTGGAGCTAGGGCCGGAGCGTCAGTTTGGAAGAGCGTTCTCAAGCAGTCGTGATGTCCGAAACGCCTGCGGACGGCGGTCGACCCGGTTGCGTCTCGTGCCCGCTCATGCCCGCTGCGTGCCACGGTTACTGGCCCACGGATGGCCCGGCGGCTGACCGCCCCCACGGCGGCTGTTGCGGCAGACTTGGGCCTTGTGCCAACTCAGCCGCTGATTCGCCCGTGGGGGTCAGAAAGATCAAGGGCCGGTCTCCCGTGATGGGAAACCGGCCCTTGACCTGCTGTGCGCCCGAAGGGACTCGAACCCCTAACCTTCTGATCCGTAGTCAGATGCTCTATCCGTTGAGCTACGGGCGCTCGGTGCTTGGCCAGTCTACACACCCGGCTTTCGCGCGGAGACTCCGGGATTCGAACCCGGGAGGGGCTTTAAAACCCCAACCGCATTAGCAGTGCGGCGCCATAGACCAGACTAGGCGAAGTCTCCCTGGTGACCTCTGCAGACCACCGCGCCCGAGGATACAGGTCCGCCCCCACCGGGAGCAAAGCGACTACCAGGGTCACGTGTTTTCACCGTGTGCGCCGTCACGTTCGCGACTACGCTCCATCGACATGCAGGAGCAGACGCCGAGCGATCCGCCCCGCCGTGAGCCCTCCGCGGGGGCTCGCCGCCGCTCTCCGAAGGCCACCTTCACCCCGCCTCCCACCTCGGAGAAAGCGGCCGGTGCCGGCCGACGGGACGGTACGGAGGCCCCGCCGGGGAAGCGCCGCCCGGCGAAGGCGGCGCCGACGGTCCTGTTCCAGCCGCCCACTCCCGAACAGCCGCTGCCCCGACAGGCGGGAGCCACGGAGAAGGCGGCCGCCACCCCGCCCGAGACCGGCGTCACCGAGGTCGGCGCGCCCGAGACCGGCGCGACCGAAACCAGCGCGCCTGAAACCGGCGCGGGCCGGAACGCCGGCCTACTGACGGGCCGAGGGGAAGACGCCCGCCCCACCGACGAGACGCCAACGGTGACCGCCGACACACCAACGGGAGGCAACGCCCGCAAGGGGAGTACGCCGAAGACGCGGCAGACCATCCGGTCGACGAGCGGGGCGAGCGCTGGCACAGCGCCGCCGACGCCCGAACCGGCCACCGGACCGGACAGCGCGCCGACCGGCACCGCCAGGACGACCGCTGGAAAGCGAGCCGACGGTCAGCGCGTCGGCCGGTCCCGGAAGGCAGCCGACCAGTCTGATCCAGCGCTCACCCCGGCCCCCGCCGCACCGGGCACAGCCGAGCCGACCGGCCCGGTGAGTTCCGGCACAGCAACCCCGACGACGGCGGCAGCGCCCGACACAGCGCAGGACACCCTCGGCACACCGCCGGCGCGGAAGACCGCGAGAAAGGCCGTCCCGCGCAAGGCCACCGAAAACAAGGCCCCCGAGAGCAAGGCCACTGAGCCGAAGAAGAGCACGCCGAAGAAGGCAGCCCCCCGGAAGGCCCCGGCCGAGCCCAGCGCACCGACACCCACCGCCGCCGGAAACACCGTCCAGCCGCTCGCCCCGGAGCAACCGGCTGGCGAGTCGAGCACGGCGGCACTCGCGTCGGGGCGTACCCGGGAACTGGACCTGGCGGAGCTTCGGAGCCGGCTGCTGGCGCACCCGGGCTTCGCGCCGGAGCTGCTCGCCCTGGCCGCCGTGGAGGGGATCGGGCCGCGCGCCCGCGACTGGGCGCAGGGGCTGCGGGCGGCGTACCCGGATGCCGGGCCGGACGGGCTGGCCCGGCTGGCCAACCGGCGGTTCGTGCGGATGGCCGGGGCGGGTGGCGCGGCGGCGGCGGTGGCCGGGTTGTTCGCGCCGGTGGCGGAGCTGGCGGCGGTGCTGTGGAGCCAGGCCGGCCTGGTGCTGCACGTGGCGGCGGCGTACGAGCGGGACCCGCTGGAGCCGGAGCGGGCGGTGGAGCTGCTGGTGCTGACGCAGGTGCACCCGGATTCGGCGAGCGCGCGTACCGCGTTGGCGGCGGCGCGGGCGGCGGACGGGCCGGGGGACCGGCCATGGCCGCGCGCAGCGGAGGCCGCCTGGCGGCTGGCGGCGCCGCTGGCCGCGCAGGCGGGTGGTTGGGCGGCGCTGCGGCTGGCCTCCCGGCTGCTGCCGGGGGCGGCGGTGCTGGCCGCGGCGGCGGGCGACGCGGCCGCCGCCGAGCGGTTGGCGGCCCGCGCGGTGGCCGTCTACCGGCCGGTCAGAGCCAGCTGAACCACTCCTTGGGCAGCGACGCGTAGCCGACGAAGGCGACCACGTCGAGCAGGGTGTGCGCCACGATCAGCGGCATCACCCGTCGGGTGCGCAGGTAGAAGAGGCTGAACACCACGCCCATGATCGCGTTGCCGACGAACGCGCCGAAGCCCTGGTAGAGGTGGTAGGAGCCGCGCAGCAGCGCGCTGGCCGCGATGATCGCGGCGAGCCGCCACTGGAGCTGGCGCAGCCGGGTGACCAGGTAGCCGACCACGATCACCTCCTCCAGCACGGCGTTCTGCACGGCGGCGAGGATCAGCACCGGCACCGCCCACCACAGGTCGGGCAGACCGGCGGGGACCAGGGTGGCGTTGATCCCGAGCTGCGCGGCCGCCCAGAACAGCGCCAGGCCGGGCAGGCCGATCAGCGCCGCCAGGCCAGCACCCCGGGCCAGGTCGGATCCGGGTCGGCGCAGGTCCACCCCGAGCGTCCGCGCCGGGTCGCCGGGGTCCCGCGCCAGCAGGTGTACGGCGAGCAGCACCGGCAGCAGCGCGAAGACGATGCCGAGGAGCTGGTACGTCAGGTCCAGCCACGGCCGGGCCGACTGCGAGGTGTTGAGCGAGGCGGTCTGCTTCGACAGCGGCCCGTCTGCGGTCAGCTTCGCGATGATCGACACCAGCGCGTACACGGCCGACTGGCCGAGCGAGAGACCGAGCACCAGCAGGGTCTCGGTGCCGAGTACCCGGCGGGTCACCGGGCGGGTGAGCTCGTCGACGGTCACCGCACCACTCTGCCGCACCGTCGGGGGCGACGGGAACGGTCGCACAGCCTGTGCGACCGGTGGGCACGCTCCGTGGACATTCTATGCGGGCCCGATCCGCCGTCAGGAGGAGGAGCGCTGCCCGTGGACAACTTCGCAAGGCTGCTGAAGGAGAGCTGGACCCTGGTCGAGGAGGACCGGGATCGGCTGATAGGCCACTTCTACGCCCGGCTGTTCCTCCTCGACCCGGACCTGCGCAAGCTCTTCCCGGTGCAGATGGCCGCCCAGCGGGACCGGCTCGTGGAAGCCATCGTCACGGCCACCCAGGTGGTGGACGACCCGGAGAGCTTCGACGAGTACCTGCGCTCGCTCGGCCGCGACCACCGCAAGTACCACGCGACCGCCGCACACTACGAGACGATGGGCGTCGCGCTGCTGGACGCGCTGCGCAGCACCGCCGGCGACGGCTGGAACCTGGAGTACGACCAGGCCTGGCGGGACGCGTACGCGGCGATCAGCGAGAAGATGCAGGCCGGCGCCGCGGCCGATGACAACCCGCCGTTCTGGCACGCCGAGGTGCTGACCCACGAGCGGCACGGGCCGGACACGGCGGTGCTGACCGTGCGCGCCCTTCAGCATCCACTGGTCTGGAAGGCCGGCCAGTACGTCAGCATCGAGGCGCCCCGGTACGTGCCCCGGGTCTGGCGGACGTACTCGGTGGCGAACGCCCCCAACGACGACAACGTGCTGGAGTTCCACATCCGTACGCCGGCCGGGGCGGGCTGGCTCTCCGGCGCGCTGGTCCGCCGGACCAAGCCCGGCGACCTGCTCCGGGTGGCCGCACCGATGGGCTCGATGACGCTGGACCGGGAGTCGACCCGGGACATCCTCTGCGTGGCCGGCGGCGTCGGCCTGGCCCCGGTGAAGGCGCTGGTCGAGGAGCTGACCGGCTGGAACCGGACGCGCTGGGTGCACGTCTTCTACGGCGCCCGCCACTCCGACGACCTGTACGGCCTGGCGGGCCTGGAGGAGCTGGTGGCCGAGCACCCGTGGCTGTCGGTGACCCCGGCGTGCACCGACGACCCGGACTTCGACGGCGAGCACGGGGACATCGCCGAGGTGATCAGCCGGTACGGCCCGTGGACGACGCACGACTGCTACGTCTCCGGCTCGGCCCCGATGGTCCGGGCCACCCTGCGGGCGCTGGCCGAGGACGAGGTGCCGCCGCCGCACATCCGGTACGACACCTTCGGCAACCTGTAGCGACTTTCCTCCCCCCGAAAAAACCGGGTCGCGTGCCCCTGCCCCCTGGGGCACGCGACCCGGTCCCCGCCCGGCCCCTGACGGCGTCCCCCAGTGCCCCCCGGACGCCGTCAGGGGCCGGTCTCCCGGTATTCCTCCACCGGCACCAGCGGCACGCCCGGCGCCATCCGGTCGGTGTAGAGCCGCCCCTGGAGGTGGTCGACCTCGTGCGCCACCAGCCGGGCCATCCCGTACGCGAACGAGGTGATGATCCGGCTGCCGTCCCAGCGGGCGTGCTCCACGTCGATGCGCAGCGGCCGGGGCACCAGGCCCCGATGGTCGGCGAAGGAGAGGCAGCCCTCGTACTGCTCGTCGGTGTCCGGGCTGGCGGCGACCACCCGGGGGTTGAGCAGCACCACCGGCGCGGCGGACCGGTCGGCGGGGCGGACCACGGCCGCCGCCGCGTCGACGCCCACCTGCGGGGCGGCCAGGCCCATGCCGGCGCTGAACGGGTGCAGCTCGTCGACGCGGGTGAGCAGCGCGGTGAGCCGGTCGACCACCTCCCGGGCGGCGGACTCGTCGCCGGGCAGGTCGAACGGTCGGGCGGGGCGGCGCAGCAGGTCGGCGTCGCGGGGCAGCACGCCGAGGGCGCGCAGCCGGTCACCGGTCCGACCGGCGGGCGCGGTGCGCGCCGTGTCGGCCGGGTCGCTCCGGAACCGCCACTGGAGGCGGTAGCGGGAGTTGAGCGGCGGGTCGTCGGTGGCCCAGTCGAAGACGGCGCGGTCGCCGCGCTCGTGCCGGCGGACGGGGGTGCGCAGGGGACCCTCGTCGGCGGAGAGGGAGGTCTCCACCCCCCACACCCGGGGGTCCAGCGGCGCCGGCAGGTCCAGCCGGACCGTCAGGTGCCGGGTGGGCAGGCGTACGGCGCGCTGGAACCAGGGCCCCCACTTCTCCCGGCCGACGTGGTAGGCGTACTCGATCTCGGCCCGTTCGCCCGGGTGCAGCGGGAACGGCCCGTCGCCGTTCTCGAAGAGCAGCCAGATCTCCTTGTACGCGTCCCGGTCGTGCTTGGCCCGCCAGTGCATCGGCTCGCGGCTGCCGCCGTCGTCCCGGTACGCCCGCAGCCGCAGCTCGGCGAAGGTGAGCGGGTGTTCCCGGTGGTGCCGGTTGGAGCGGCCGGGGTCGTCGGGGTAGCGGTCGACGGCCACCCGGACGAGGTGTCGGGTGACCGGTTCGGTGCCGACGTTGTGCAGTTGGCGGCGCACCACGCAGTGGTAGCCGTCGTCGGTGTGGGTGAGGGTGGCGGTCTCGCGCTCGACGACCAGGCCGGTGCCCGGGGGCAGCCACTGGCCGGGGGGCGGCGGTTCGCGGTGCGCCGTGACCGGGCGGGCCTGGCGGAGCTGGTCGTACTCCCGGAAGCGTTGCCAGATCGCGCCGCTGGCGTCGAGGACGGCCTCGGCCCGGCGGGCGAAGTCCTCGGTGGGTCGGTGCCGGCGCCCCTCGACGTGGCTGACGTACGACGGGTCGAAGCCCATGAGCGTGGCGAGCTGCTTCTTGGAGAGTCCTCGCCCCGTCCGGTGCCGGGCGAGCTCCGCGGCGAAGGACTCGGCGGCCCGCTCCAGGGGGGAGGTCGTCATCAGCTTCCTCACGGCCGGGACGACAAGTCTTCACGTTCGACCACCCCGGCCGCACCTGAACTGCCACATTTCCGACGTTCGGCTTGACACCACGCGCGTTTCCTCCCCCACCCACCGGGTAGTACGCGGAGCCCGGGCCGGTTCGTCGCCAGCGCCGTCGGCGGAGTGACCCGGGCCTCTCGAACGGCCTTTGGTGAGGCTTCCCTTAGACCGACGGGTGTGGTTAGGCTAGCCTTAGCTGAGCGGACGCACTTCGGACAGGGAGACGAACCAGGTGACAGCGGTGATGCCAGGGCGCGAGCTCGCCCCGCCGCTCGCCCCGGTGACCGCCACCCTCCGGGCGATGTTCGGCACCGACCACCTGCCCGGCCTCGCGCCGGGCCTGCTGGTCGCCGACGAGGCCGGCTGGAGCCCCGCGACCGACCTGATCGACGGCACCCGCCTCCCCGAGTTCCTCGCCGCCGCGGCCCGCCGCTGGGGTGGCACTCCGCACGCCTGCGCCGCGCTGGCCTGGAAGTCCTACAGCTACTGGACCGCGCTGCCGGTGGTGCTGGGCTGGGCCTCGGCCCGCCGCGTGCCGCTGCTCGACCCGGCCGACGTGCTGATCCACTTCGAGGACCACCACCAGCTGCTCACCATGGGCCTGCGCCGCTCGACCGCGGTCGCCGTCCTCCCGAACGACCCGCTGGCGCTGGCCGGGCGCCCCGAGGTGCGGGTGGTCGCCGACGAGGCGGAGCTGCTCCGCGTGCTCCGCGCGTCGCTGCTCGACGCCCACCTCGCCCCGATGATCGCCGCGATCCAGACGGAGGTCCGGGTCGGCGCCCGTACGCTGCTCGGCTCGGTCGCCTCCGGCATCGCGCACGGCATCCTGCGCGCGGCGGACTCCCTTCCCGGCTCCTCGGTCCGCAGCATCGCCACCCTGCTCGAGGCGCTCGACCTGGCCGACCTGGTGGAGCTGGTGCCCGGTCCGACGGGCGAGCCGACGGTGCAGCGCCGGACCTGCTGCCTGGCCTTCACCCTGCCGAAGCCCAAGATCTGTCAGGGCTGCTGCGTACGCCCGTCCTGATCGCGGCTATCCGGTCAGCGCGCGGACGTCCCAGAGCCACACCCCGCCGGTCCAGGTGGGGGTGATCCCGGTCAGCTCGTTCATCGCCCAGCGCAGCGCGTCGGCGTTGCGGTGCGGGCCGAGGACCACCACCCCCGCCCGCCAGTAGCGCAGGTCCTCCACCGCCGCGGCCCGGTCCTGCCGGTTGATCGGCGGGACCCTCCCGGTCCGCGCGATGCCGCCGAAGAAGTTGCTCGTCCGGCGGAAGGGCGCGGTGAAGAGGGCGACGTCCGGCTCCGGCGCCCACGGCCGGGTGTCCGGCGCGAGGAAGTAGCCCCGGGCGATCGGCATCTCCAACCGGGTCCGGGACGACCAGCGCAGCGGGTCGGCGTACGTGTTGTCGGGCAGCGGCAGGGTGACGACGCTGCGCCCGCCGGCGACGTACGGGCGCCAGGCGCCGGAGGTGACGAACGCCGGGGTCGAGTCGATGCGGGTGACGGGCAGCGGGGTCGGCAGGTTCGGCAGCAGGGCCATCACCAGGACGGTGATCGTGGCGAAGCGGATCTGCGTCCGCGCGCCCGGGTGCCGGCGGGCGAGCTGACGGGCGTGTTCCGCGCCGAGCGCGAGCAGCACCCCGATGACCGGAGTGACGGCCAGCGACCAGCGGGTGGGCACCACGGAGTGCAGCAGCGGCAGCTCCTCCAGCAGTGCCCAGGGGGCGGGCACGCCGGTGTCCCGGCCGTTGAGCTGGACCTCCCGGCCGAGCGAGAGCACGGCGAAGAACAGCGCGAGGACGGCCAGGCCGAGCACCAGGGCGCTGCGCCGCAGCCACCAGACCAGGGCAACGGTGAGGACCACCAACGGCCACCCGAAGAAGGCGTTCTCCTCGGTGGCGTTGCGGGCCAGCGGGGCGGCGGAGCGGGCGTCCCCGGCCAGCGACTCCCGGGAGTAGGCCACGAAGGCGGCCAGGTCGGTGCGGTAGCCCCGGATCAGCCGGGACAGCCCGTGGTACGAGCCGGGGCCGAAGAGCTGCACGTAGAGCGGGTACGCCAGCAGCACGGCGGAGAACGCGGCGGCGACCCCGAGCCCGGCCAGGAAGGTGCGCGTACCGCGGCGCAGTTCGGGTCGGCCGATGGCGAGCGCGCCGACGATCACGCCCAACGCGATCGCGGTCATCAGCAGGATCTCGAGGTTGAGGAAGGCCTGCCAGACGATCAGCAGGCCCAGCAGGACGCCGTTGCGCAGCCACCGGCCGGGCTCGGCGAGCCGCAGGGTCCGCCAGGCGATCAGCGGGACGACGAACTGCGACACGATGTTCGGGTGCGCGTTGGCGTGCGACACCATGGCCGGGGCGAACGCGCAGAACGCGGCGCCCACCCACGCCGGCCCCCGGGACCGGGTCACCACCCGGGAGAGGAAGAAGTACCAGGCGGTCCCGGTGGCGGCCATTCCGAGGGTGAGAAAGAGGAGGAACGACCATTGCGGCCCGAAGAGCACGGTGACGGGCGTCATTGGTAGCGAAATGGACAATACGGAAGTATTTGCCATCAGGTTCACGCCGTCGGGCACGTTCATCCGGTCCGAGGTGAACGGATAGGCGAATTCGGTCACGACCCGGGCCCCGTGCGCCATCATCCACTCGAACTGCGACTGGTCGGACGGGTTGTCCCGCAGTGCGCCCCCGGGGCGCGTCCAGAGCCGCAGGGTCACCCAGAAGGCCAGCAGCAGGAAGCTGAGCACCGCGGCGGCGTCCCACCGCCACCCCTCCCGCCGGCGTAACCCGTGGTCGTCGCCGACCTCGGCGTCCCCGACGGCGGATCGCTGGGCCCCGGGGTCCGATTCGGGAGTAGTCATGACAATTCAGAGCGTAGTTGGCGTATGGCGCTGACGTGACATGTTCTGACGGACTGCGTACTATGTGCCGGGTTCGCCGACCCCCGATCACGTGCCCTCCCCCGACCGCATTTCGGCCACCACGGTGCCCCGTTTCCTCCGCCGCCCACGCGGATGATTCACTCTGTCGGTCCAGGCGCGGGTCGAGTCATATCGTGAGGAATCGACGCATGGCAGAAATCACTGGGGATCAGCGCGTCCAGTCGGAGGTCCTGGAGGGCCTCGCGACGGCGGTCAACCACCGGAGATGGTTCGTCGAGCTGGCCGTGCCCCACCTCGGTGACAACCCCATCGAGATCGGCAGCGGGCTCGGCGACTACGCGCTGGAGTGGGCGCGGCACGTCCCCCGCTTCACCGCCACGGAGGCCGACCCGGACCGGCTGGTCCAGCTCAAGGAGCGCCTCGCCGCGGAGCCCACCATCGAGGTACGGCAGATGCTGCTGCCGCACCCCGAGCGCGGCGACTACAGCGCGGCCGTCTCGTACAACGTGCTGGAGCACATCGAGGACCACGTGGGCGCGCTGCGCAGCATGCGCGACCTGGTCCGCCCCGGCGGCGCGGTGATCATCATCGTGCCGGCCTTCCAGTTCGCGATGGGCCCGGCCGACATCGCCACCGGGCACGTGCGCCGCTACACGAAGAAGACTCTGGCCGCGGCCATGACCGAGGCCGGGCTGACGGTCGAGACCATGCACTACGCCAACGCGCTCGGCCTGATCGGGTACTTCATGGCCACCAAGGTCTTCCGGCTGATGCCGAAGGAGGGCCCGATGGTGAAGGTCTACGACAGCCTGGTGCTGCCCGCGACCAAGGCCGCCGAGCAGCGCATCCGGCCCCCGTTCGGCCAGTCCGTCTTCGCCGTCGCCCGCGTCCCGGCCTGACCCCGGCGCCGGTGGTGGCCTCCCGCCGGTCGGGGGAGGCCACCACCGGCGTCGTCAGGGCGCGTGGCGCGCCCGGGTCACTCCTTGACCTGGTACGTCGGGCGGATGACCGCCCGGGCCAGGGTGTGGAAGGCCAGGTTGAAGCCGACGTAGGCGGGGCTGGCCGTCGGGCCGACGTCGAGGCGCTCGACGTCCAGCGCGTGCACCGCGAAGACGTACCGGTGCGGGCGGTCCCCGGGCGGCGGGGCGGCGCCGCCGTAGCCGGTGTCGCCGTAGTCGTTGCGGACGCTGAACGCGCCGCCGAGGTCGGTCTCCTTCGCCCCGGTGGGCAGCTCGGTCACCGAGGCCGGCAGGTTCACCAGCACCCAGTGCCAGAAGCCGCTGCCGGTCGGGGCGTCCGGGTCGAAGCAGGTCACCACGAAGCTCTTCGTCCCGGCCGGGAAGTCCGACCAGGCCAGGTGCGGGGAGACGTTCTCGCCGCCGGCGCTGCCGTGCGCGTACCGCGCGTCCATCGGCTCGCCGTTGTGCACGTCGTCACTGGTCAGGTTGAACGACGACACGGTCGGCAGCAGCTCGTACGGATCCGGGGCGATCGGTCGTTCCAGGGTCATCGGGGGTCCTTCCGGTGCGCATGATGTCCTGTGCCCTTCTTACCCCGCCGTCGGGCCGGAACGAACCGAAAGCGCCACCGCGTCCGGATCCCTCCGAGCCACGGCAACCGAGCGGCGACGAGACGTGAGGCGGAGGGTTACGGCCCGACAACGACGTTCGCGAGCGGCTCGCCCGCCGCGTACCGCCGCACCTGGTCGACCAGCAGCCGGCGGGCCCGGGGCGCCAACGCGGCGGTCAGGCCGCCGACATGCGGGCTGATCAGCACGTTCGGTGCGGACCACAGCGGGTGGTCGGCGGGCAGCGGCTCGGGTTCGGTGACGTCCAGGGCAGCCTGCAGCCGGCCCGCGCTGAGCTCGGCGAGCAGCGCCTCGGTGTCCACCACCCGCCCCCGTGACACGTTCACCAGCAGGGCGCCGTCGGCCATCCCGGCGAGGAAGTCCTTGTTCACCAGCCCCTCGGTCTCCAAGGTCAGCGGCGTGGCCAGGATGACGACATCCGCTCGTGGCAACAGCTCCGGAAGTTCGGAGACTGGTCGTACGCCGGGGCGGGCCCTCCGTGCCACCCGGCTGACTTCCACCTCGAACCCGGCGAGCCGGCGCTCGATCGCGGCGCCGATCGAGCCGTATCCGACGATCAGCACCCGGGCGTCAGCCAGCCCGGCCGACCAACCCGAGGCCCAGCGGCCCTCGCCCTGCGCCCGGACGAAGTCCGGCAGCCGGCGTCGGGCGGCAAGGGTGAGCGCCACGGCCAGCTCGGCGGTGGCTGCGTCGTGCACGCCCCGGCCGTTGGCCAGAGTCAGGCCGGGCCGCAGGTACGGCAGGACATGGTCGTAGCCGGCGGTCACGGTCTGCACCACTCTGAGCCGGGGCATCCGGACGATCGGCTCACAGAAGCGCGGATCGATGACCCCGTACGGAACCGCGTAGAACTCGACGTCGTCCAGATTGTCGGGCACTGGTTGAGTGCCGTCGTAGAGCGCGACGTCCAGATCGCCAAGCTCGGCCAATGCGTCGGGGTGAGAGATCAGGTAGCGCACGGCGACAATCATGCTGGATCGGGCCGGGCCGGCCATGCCGGCAGGCGCGCGACATCGCTCGCCATCCACAGACCCGCCCCCTGACCGGCGTCTGCGCTGGTTGAGGGGGCGTTCTTGCTGCTCCGGGGCGGAGGGTGTGGGATTCGAACCCACGAGGACGTTGCCGCCCTACCGGTTTTCAAGACCAGCGCCATCGGCCACTAGGCGAACCCTCCCGGACCGCCACCCTCGGGTGTACGGCCGGTGCCTAGTCTGCCACGGACGCCGCACGCCGGAACCGGCCTCCCACCCCTATTGGGAGGATGTCCTGGTGTGGGACACACCGACGATCGTGCTGATCACCGGGATCATGGCAGCTGGCAAGTCCACAGTGGCCGAGGAGCTGGCCCGACGGCTGCCCCGCTCGGTGCACGTGCGTGGTGACGTCTTCCGGCGGATGGTGGTCAACGGTCGGGCGGAGATGACCGCCGAGCCTTCCGAGGAGGCGTGGCGTCAGCTCCGGCTCCGCTACGACCTCGCCGCACAGACCGCCGACGGGTACGTCGAAGCCGGCTTCACCGTCGCACTCCAGGACGTGGTCGTCGGGCCGGAACTGCCGGCGATGGTGGAACGGATCCGGCATCGGCCGCTACTGCTGGTGGTGCTCGCCCCGCGCCCCGAGGTGGTCGCCGCCCGCGAGCGCGCGCGACCCAAGACGGGGTACGGCGACTGGCCGGTCGCCGACTTCGACGCCGGGTTCCGGGCCGACACACCGCGGATCGGGCTCTGGCTGGACACCTCGGAGCAGACCCCGGCGCAGACGGTGGACGAGATCCTGACCCGGGCGTGGAGCGAGGGGCGGATCGGGTAAGACTGGGCCATGCACGCGATCACGATCCCGGAACCCGGCGGACCCGAGGCACTCGTCTGGGCGGAGGTACCCGACCCGGAGCCCGGCCCGGGCGAGGTGGTGGTCGACGTGCGGGCCAGCGCGGTGAACCGGGCCGACCTGCTGCAACGGCAGGGGCACTACCCGCCGCCGCCGGGCGCGCCCGCGTACCCCGGTCTGGAGTGCTCCGGCGTGATCAGCGCGATCGGCCCCGGCGTGACCGGGTGGGAGGTCGGCCAGGAGGTCTGCGCGCTGCTGGCCGGCGGCGGGTACGCGGAGCGGGTGGCCGTGCCGGCCGGGCAGCTGCTGCCGGTGCCGGCCGGCGTGGACCTGGTGGACGCGGCGGCGCTGCCGGAGGTGGCCTGCACGGTCTGGTCGAACGTGGTGCGGCTGGCCCGGCTCGGCAGGGGCGAGACGCTGCTGGTGCACGGCGGCGGCAGCGGAATCGGCACCTTCGCCGTCCAGCTCGGGGTGGCGCTCGGCGCGACCGTGGTGGCGACGGCCCGCCCGGCCAAGCACGACCGGCTGCGGGAGCTGGGCGCCGCGCACACCGTCGACTACCGGGAGCAGGACTTCGTCGAGGAGGTCCGCCGGGTGACTGACGGCCGCGGCGCGGACGTCATCCTCGACATCATGGGCGCCTCCTACCTGAGCCGGAACGTGGCGGCGCTGGCCGACGGCGGTCGGCTGGTGGTGATCGGCATGCAGGGCGGCCGCAAGGCCGAGCTGGACCTGGGCGCGCTGCTGGCCAAGCGGGCCTCGGTGGCCGCCACCGCGCTGCGCTCCCGCCCGCTGGACGACAAGGCGGAGATCGTGCGGGGCGTCCGTGAGCAGGTCTGGCCGCTGGTGGAGGCCGGCACGATCCGGCCCATCGTGGACCGGCGGCTGCCGATGACCGAGGCCGCCGAGGCGCACCGGCTGGTCGAGTCGAACGACCACGTGGGCAAGGTGCTGCTCACGACGGCGTGACGGTGTCGCTTCCCGGGCGGGGCAGCACCAGCCGGGCGCCGGGCCCCTCGCCGGCGAGGGAGTCGCCCGGGTTGTAGAGATTGCAGCGCTGCAACGACAGACAGCCGCAGCCGATGCAGCCGTCCAGGTCGTCGCGGAGCTTGCCGAGCAGCCGGATCTTCTCGTCCAGCCGCTCCCGCCACACCCGGGACAGGGCGGCCCAGTCGTCGGGGGTGGGGGTGCGGGAGGCGGGCAGCGAGTCCAGCGCCTCGCGGATCTCGTCCAGCGAGATGCCGACCTGCTGGGCGATCCGGACGAACGCCACCCGGCGCAGTTCGGTGCGCGGGTAGCGGCGCTGGTTGCCGCCGGTGCGTTCGGCGCGGATCAGGCCGAGCCGCTCGTAGTAGCGCAGCGCGGACGGGGCCACGCCGCTGCGGGCGGAGAGCTGCCCGATGGTGAGTGATTCGTGCATCAGTCGCCTTGAGTTGAAGTTGACTTCAACTTGCAGGCTAGCCGCATGACCATCACCACCGCCACCGCCCCACCCGTGCCGGGGCCGGTCGCCGCGCCGCTGGAGCGGCTGCGCGCCGGCCGCGAGTTCGGCCCCAACGTGTACTCCACGATCGACGTGCTCTGGGTGCTCTACGACCGGGTCCTGCGGATCACCCCTCAGACCTTGGCGGACCCGGAGCGGGACCGCTTCCTGCTCTCCAAGGGGCACGCCGTCGCCGGCTACTACGCGGTGCTCGCCGCGAAGGGTTTCGTGCCGGCCGACTGGCTCGACGACCAGGGCGGCCCGGACAGCCGCCTCGGCGACCACCCGGACCGGCTGCTGGTCCCCGGCGTGGAGATCGGCTCCGGCTCGCTCGGCCACGGCCTCGGGCTGGGCGTGGGCACCGCGCTCGGACTGCGCGCCCAGGGCCGGACCGACCCCCGGGTGTACGTCCTGCTCGGCGACGCCGAACTGGACGAGGGCTCCAACCACGAGGCGATCGCGTACGCCGGGGCGACGGGGCTGACCAACCTGACCGCGATCGTGGTGGACAACCGCTCCGCCAGCCACGGCTGGCCGGGGGGCGTGGCCAGCCGGTTCACCGTCAACGGGTGGAGCGCCGCCACCGTCGACGGGCGCGACCACGAGGCCCTGCACGCCGCCCTCACCGGGCACGACCAGCACCGGCCGCACGTCGTCGTCGCGGTCGTCGAGAACGGGGAGTGAGCATGCGGGAGACCTTCATCGCCAGCGCGACCGAACTGCTGGCGGATCCGCGTACGACGATCGTGCTGGCGGACATCTCCGCCGACGCGTTCGCCCCGGCCGCGCGCCGCTACCCCGACCGGGTGGTGAACGTCGGCATCCGGGAGCAGTTGATGATGGGCGTGGCGGGTGGGCTCGCGCTGACCGGCCAGCGCCCGATCGTGCACAGCTACGCCCCGTTCCTCGTCGAGCGGGCGTACGAGCAGATCAAGCTGGACCTCGACCACCAGGGCGTGGGCGCGGTGCTGGTCAGCGTCGGGGCGTCGTACGACCGGGCGGCGGCCGGGCGGACGCACCTCAGCCCGGCGGACGTCAGCCTGCTCGACACGCTGCACGGCTGGACCGTGCACGTGCCCGGCCATCCGGATGAGGTGCCGGAGCTGCTACGCAGCGTGGTGTGCGGGCGGGACTCGGCGTACCTGCGACTGTCCACGCAGCGGAACAGCCGCCCGTACGGCGGAGACGGTGCGCTGAAGGTGGTGCGGGACGCCGGGCCGGGCGCGGCGCTGCTGGTGGCCGTCGGGCCGGTGCTGGACGCGGCCCTCGCGGCGGTGGCCGACCTGCCGGTCACGGTGGCCTACACCCACCGGCCGCGGCCGTTCGACACCGCCGGCCTGCGGGCGCTGGCGGGCACGGAGGTGATCCTGGTCGAGCCCTACCTGGCCGGCACCTCGGCCCGGGTGGTGTCGGAGGCGCTGGCCGACCGCCCGCACCGGCTGCTCAGCCTCGGCGTGGGCCGGTCGGAGCTGCGGCGCTACGGCACGGCGGAGGACCACACCCGCTGGCACGGGCTGGACGCCGACGGGCTGCGCCGCTCGGTGGACGGCTTCCTGCGGGTGCCGTCAGCGCTTGGCTGAGCCGGCGGGACGGCGGCGGGTGCGCTCCCGGCCGAGGATCCAGAGCGCCTCGACGCCGTCCTTCCAGGTGATCTTCTTGCCCTCCTCGCGACCGCGCGCCCGGTAGCTGATCGGCACCTCGTAGGGGCGGATGCGCTGACGCAGCAGCTTGCCGGTCACCTCCGCCTCCATGCCGAAGCCGCGGGAACGGATTTCGAGGGAGCGGTACAGCTCGACCGGCATCAGCTTGAAGCAGGTCTCCAGGTCGCCGATGTAGGAGTTGAACAGCACGTTGGCGGCCATCGTGACGCCCTTGTTGCCCATCACGTACCAGAAGCTGTAGGCGCTGTGGCTGCCGAAGGTGCGATTGCCGTAGACCACCGTGGCGCGGCCGTCGAGGACCGGGTCGAGCAGGCGCGGGATGTCCTGCGGGTCGTACTCCAGGTCGGCGTCGAGGATGACCATGTACTCACCCTCGGCGTTGTCCACCGCCGTCTTGATGGCCGCGCCCTTGCCGGCGTTGCGCTGGTGGGTGATGACCCGCAGCCGCGCGTCGTCGGCCCGGCCGAGGATCTCACCGGTGCCGTCCCGGCTGCCGTCGTCGACCACGACCAGCTCGATCTCGCACGGGTAATCGACCGCCAATGCCTGCTTGAGGGCATCCGCGATGCGTTCTTCCTCGTTGTAGACCGGCATGAGGATCGAGAGCTTCACGGGGATCTCCACGGTGGCGACAGTAAGTCGGCCCTAGCCTAGCCTGGCAGCTCAGCGCCAGTCAGGCCGCCACCACCGGGATCGGGCACCCACCCGTGCGGAACATGGTGTTAACTTCCGCCCATGTCGGCAGCCGGCTGGATGGTCGTAGTGGCGCCCGTCGCCGCATTCGTCGTGCTCACGTGGGTGCTGCGGCCCCGTCGTACAGCGGTCGCACCGCTGCGGCTGGCCATCGTCCGCGCCGCGCTGCTGACCGGCGTCTTCGCCGTACTCACCGTGGAACTGCTGGGTGCGTTGCGTGCGCTCACCCTGCCGGCCGTCGCCGGAGCCTGGCTGCTTTTCCTCGCCGCCACCGTGGCCGCCGCCCGCCGGCGCCAGCGCCGCGCGACGGTCGCGTCAACCGTGTCGGCGCCCGCCGCCCGGGCCGGCACGCTGGTCGGGGCGGCGACCGGCGCCTCGGCGACCGGCCCGGGGGCCGCCACGCCGGTCTCCCCGGCCGGTCCGTCCGGCGGCGCGGAGCCCGGGCCGGCGTCCGCGCCGGGCGGCCTCGCGTCGGCCCTGGCCGGCTGGCGGGCCCGGCTGGCCGACTTCCGGCGTACGGCGAGCCGGGGCGAGCGGCTGCTGGCCGGCACGGTCGGCGGGCTGCTGCTGGTGGAGCTGCTCGTCGCGCTGCTCGCCGAGCCCAACAACTTCGACTCGCAGACCTACCACCTGCCCAAGGTGGAGCACTGGGTCGCCCAGGGCAGCCTCGACTTCTGGCCCACCGCGATCCACCGGCAGGTGACGATCCCGCCCGGCGCGGAGTACCTGCTGCTGCACCTGCGCCTGCTCACCGGCGGCGACGCGCTGCACAACCTGGTGCAGTGGGCCGCCGCGCTGGGCTGCCTGGTGGTGGCCACCCGGGTCGTCGCGCAGCTCGGCGGCGGGCGGCGGGCCCAACTGCTCACCGCGTTCCTGCTCGCCACCACGCCGATGGTGGTCCTCCAGGCGACCAGCACCCAGACCGACCTGGTGGCCGCCGCCTGGGCCGGCTGCGCCGGGACGCTGGCGCTGGACGGGCTGCGCCGGCGCGCCGGCCTCGGCAGCCTGCTGGCGCTCGGCGCCGCCACCGGCCTGACCGCGCTGACCAAGACCAGCGGACTGCTCGCAGTCGGGCCGCTGCTGGTGCTCTGGGGGATCGCCCAGCTCCGCCTGGCATTCCGCCCGGCATCGGCGGACGTGGACACGGGCTCGACGTCGGCCAGCCTGCGCTCGGCGTCGGCCAGCCCGGTGCCGGCGGGCTCGGGCTTGGCGGGCGCAGGGTCGGCGGGCGTCGTGTCGGTCGGCGCGGAGTCCGCTGGGGAGAGTCGGGGCGCTGCCGGTGTGGCGCGGACGGTCGCCGGGTCGCTGCTGGTGCTGCTGGTCGCGGCGGCGGTGGTCGGCCCGTTCCTGGCCCGGGTGACCGTCGAGTTCGGTCACCCGCTCGGCCCGCCCCGGCTGCGCGAGTCCATCCCGATGGAACGGCACGACCCGCCCTCGATCCTGGTCAACGCGCTGCGGATCGGCCACACCGCCTTCGACACCCCGCTCGCGCCGCTGCGCTCCGGGACTGCCGCGGCGATCAGCGACGGGTCGTGGGCGATCGGCGTCGACCCGCAGGACCGGGCGATCACCTTCGGCCGGGAGGTGTTCCCGGTGCCGGCCTGGTACCCGGACGAGGACCGGGTGGCGTTCCCGCTGGCCGGCTCGCTGGCGTTGCTGGGGGCGGTGTTCGCGCTGGCCCGCCCGGCCCGAATCAGCGCGACCGCGCCGGTGGCGCTGCGGGCGTACGCGCTCGCGGTGGTGGTGGCCGTCGGGCTGCACACCGCGACGATCAAGTGGCAGCCCTGGGGCAACCGGCTGCTGCTCTACGCGCTGGTGGCCGCCGTGCCGCTGGCCGGGCTCTGGCTGGACGCGCTGTTCCGGCGGCGGCTCACGCCCGGGCGCCGGTCGGTGGCGGCCGGCCTGGTGGTGAGCATGCTGGCCGCCTCCGCGCTGGCCGGCGTGCTGGCCCTGTCGTACGGTTTCCCGCGCCGGCTGGTCGGTGCCGGCTCGGTCTTCACCACCGCCGAGTGGGACACCCGTTTCCTGCGTCGGCCGCACTGGGCCGAGGAGTTCCGCTGGGCCGCCGCGGCGGTACGGGCCAGCGACGCCCGCCGGATCGGCCTGGTGCAGCAGAACGACAACTGGGAGTACCCGTGGTGGCTGCTGCTGCGTGACGAGCGGGGCCGCTCGCCGGAGCTGGTGGCGTTGCAGTCGGTGCTGCCGGAACGACCGCCCGCCGACCCGGCCTCGATGGACGCGATCGTCTGCACCGGCAGCCGTACGGCGTGCACCAAGCTGGTGCCGGCCGGCTGGACGCTGGAGTTCCGCGACTACGTCGGCTACGCCCTGCCGCCCGGCCGCTGACGGCCCGCCCCACCCACCGCCGCGCCGCCCGACCACGCCCCCCGGCCGCAGCGGCACCCGCTGCGCAGATGGCGGAAACCTTTCCGAGACATATTCACATCCATCCATCAAACGCGTTACCTTCCGGTAACTCGATCGACATCCCGCGATCGAGCCGAAAGGAGTGCGTCGATGCTTGGCACCCCCACCAGGCGCGCACCGGGGATCCGACGGGCACTGACCGTCGTCTCCGCCGCCGCGCTCGTCCTGCCCCTGCTCCTCGGGCCGGCCTCCCCCGCAGCCGCCGCCGACCGCCCGACCGTCCAGCCACTCCCGACGAACCTCGAAGCGATCCGCGCCGCCGAGGCCACCGCGCTCTACGGCGCACCGGCGATCCGCCCGCTGGAGCAGCGCCGCACCGCCCTGATCACCATGGGCGACAGCGAGATCTCCGGCGAGGGTGTGGGCAACTACGTGCCCGGCACCCACCAGCCCGGCAACTGGTGCGACCGCTCGTACGACCAGGCGGTGTTCCGCACCGGCATCGCCGCCGACGAGAAGTACAACATCGCCTGCTCCGGGGCCACCCCGTGGAACCTGATCCGGGGCGGGCCCACCCAGCACAACGAGCTCAACCAGGGCGACTACCTGGCCATCAAGGCGCGCAACACGCACATCAGGTTGATCTGGGTGGTGGTCGGCGCGAACGGCGACGGCACCATCCAGTTCGGTCCGGTGGCCACCGACTGCACCATCCGCCGGGTCTTCTTCCAGGGCCCCTGCTACCCGACCTACACCGACCAGTGGACCATCCGCACCGACGGCAGCCGGCGGGCCGTCGAGGACGCGCTCACCGACATCCGGCGGACCATGACCGACGCCGGCTACCTGGGGTCGGACTACGAGCTGGTGCTGATGTCGTACCCGAGCCCGGGCAGCCCGGACGTGGAGGACAACCCGAACTTCCCCGGCTGGTACGCGGGCGGCTGCCTGCTCTACCTGGCCGACGCCGCGTTCGCGCGGAACAAGGCGGTGCCGCTGTTCGAGTCGGCGCTGCGGGCGGCGGCCACCAGCACCGGCACCCGCTACCTGGACGCCAGCCGGCTCTTCCACGGCCACGAGGTCTGCACCGACAACACCTCGGTCCGCGGCCTCTACATCGAGGTGGGGATCTGGGACGAGAACGCCGCCCGGCAGTCGTTCCACCCCAACGCCCGCGGGCACGGCATGTTCGCCCAGTGCATCACCCAGTTCTGGAACGCAGGCCTTCAGCGGGCCACCTGCGTCGACCCGGCCAGCACCGGCGCCGGCGTGCTCCAGCCGGGGCTGCTGGAGTTCAAGCAGCTGCGCAACGCCGCCACCGGTACCTGCGTGGACGGCCGGGGCTACGACTCGCGCAACGGCACCGTCCAGCAGTCGTACGCCTGCCACGGCGGCCGTAACCAGGGCTTCTGGTACGACCCGGCCCGCCAGTCGCTGCACTCGGAGCTGTCGCACGACCGCTGCCTGGACGTGGCGGGCGGCTCGCTGACCGCCGGCACGGCGGTCAACATCCATGACTGCCACGGGGGTGCCAACCAGAAGTTCGTCTTCGCCGGCAACCAGCTCAAGCCGGCCGGCGCGACCAACCTCTGCGTGGCGTTCGACAACCCCTGGCTGGGCACGCCGCGACTGCGGCTGGCCGGTTGCTCCACCAGCAGCCGCCAGCAGTGGTCCTTCGAGTCCCGGTCGTTCGCCAACCCGGTCGGGTACGGGCACGACGACTTCATCGGATCCCGGGTCTACTGACGGTGCGGAGCCGGCGCGGTCGTCCGCGCCGGCTCCGTCCGGGTCACTGCTGCTTGACCGGGACCACGATCAGCCGCGCGACCGTCTTCTCGCCGTCCTTGGCGCCCGCGACGCCGATCTTCGTACCGACCTTGACGTCGCTCGACTGGATCGTCGTGCGCCGCTCGACCACCCGGAGCTTGTCGCCGAACGTCCAGGTCAGGGTGAAGCCGTCGGTGGACTTCACGGTCACCGAGTCGCCGTCGACCGCGGTGACCTCGCCGCGCTGCACCACGACGGTCTTCGTACCGCCGTCCTTGGTCTGCACGACGGCCTCGCCGTGCAGGGTGTTCTTCCGCAGCAGCACCCGGGCCTGACGCCGCTTGCGCCACTCCTCGGCCCGCTCACCGCGCTTGCCCTTCGGGCCGGCCTCCGGCACGGCCGACCCGGAGGCCGACGGCGCGGGAGCGGCCACCAGTTCCAGCTCGGCGGGGTCGAACCCCAGGGCGGCGAGCGCCTGGCCCTCCACGCCCATCGCCGCGGCGACGTCGACCGCGGCCTGCTGCGCCGCGCTCTCGGCGACCGGGGCCGGACCGCAGCCGGTGAGGCCGAGCGCGACCGCTGCGAGCAGCGACGTGGTGACGACGGCGAATCCCTGAAGTGCCATGACACTCCCTCTCGTCGGTGGTGCTGCCAGCGTCGCGCGGCCGGATGGGCGGCGCGTCAGGCCGATGTTCGGGTCAGGTAAGGATGGGCGGGCAGCCGGACGGTGAACGCCGCCCCGCCCTCGGCGGCGTGCCCGGCGACGATCTCCCCACCGAGCCGGCGCACCAGGCCGGCGGCGAGCGCCAGCCCGAGCCCGCTGCCCACCTTGCGCACCCCCCGGTAGCGCTGGTGCAGCGCCCCGCGCTCGAAGGCCACCGCCAGGTCGTCGTCGGTGAAGCCGGGCCCGCCGTCGCGGACCTCCAGCACCCCACCGGCGGCCGGGTCCGCGCCGGCCGGCCGGACCGCGAGCACCACCGGCGCCCCCGGGGGTACGACCCGCAGCGCGTTCTCCAGCAGCCCGTCCACCACCTGCCGGATCCGCCCCGGATCGGTGTACGCCGGCACCGCGGTCGCCGGCACCTCCAGCCGGAACGGCACCCCGACCGCCGCGCACCGGTCCGACCAGGTGCGCTCGGCGTCGGCGGCCAGCCGGGTGAGGTCGACCGGTACCGGTTCCAGCGGGAAGTCCGCCGCCTCCAGCCGGGCCAGCGCCAGCAGGTCGCTGACCAGCCGGTCCAGGTGCTCCGCCTCGGCGAGCATGGTCCGCCCGGTGCCGGGCGCCTCGTCCGCGTCGATCACCCCGTCGGCCAGCGCCTCGGCCCAGCCCCGGATCGCGGTCAGTGGGGTGCGCAGCTCGTGGGAGACGGAGAGCAGGAACTCCCGTTGCCGCCCCTCGCTGGTGGCGAGCGCGGCGGCCAGGCCGTTCAGCGCGTACGCCAGGTCGGCGACCTCGTCCGGCGGCTCCACCGGTACGCGTACCGCCCGGTCACCGGTGCGCAGCCGGGCGGCGGCGTCGGCGGCGTGCCGGATCGGCCGGGCCAGCCGGCGGGCGAGGAGCAGCCCGGCGGCGACCCCGGCGGCCAGCCCGGCGAGCAGCGGCAGCCAGAGACTGCGCAGCACCTCCCGCCAGGGGCCGCTGCTGGTGGCCCGGGTCAGCACCACGCCGTCCCCGGCGGGCAGGGCCCGCCCCTCGACCAGGGCGCGCCGGCCGTCCACCAGTCGACGGCCGGAGACGTCCTTGCCGGCGGAGATCCGGTTCAACACCTGCCTCGGCAGCCCGGGGCGGTCGACCGTGCCGGCGCGCACGACGTACACCTCGATCTCCTGCTGGCGGAGCTGGCGGATCAGCCGGTCGCCGGCGGCGTCGCGCTGCCGCACCGGGCGGACCCGCAGCACGTCGGTGGCGAGGCGGGCCTGGGCGGCGAGCGCCGCCTGGTCGCGGCGCTCCGCCCCGCGTACCGCCAGGGGGACCGCGACCAGGGCGGTGACCAGCACGGAGACCAGCGCCACCGCGCAGGTGACCAGGACCGCGCGGGCGGTGAGGGTGTCGGTGAAGCGGCGACGCCGGGGCGCGGGTGCGGGCCGGGGCCCGAGCACCGGCAGCGCGACGGTGGGCTCGTGCGGCCGGCCGGGGTCAGCCATCGGCCGCGTACCCGACGCCGCGGTGGGTACGGATCACGCTGGCCGCGCCGAGCTTGGCCCGGACCTGCGCCACGTGCACGTCGACGGTCCTGGTGCCGGCGTGCGCCGCGTACCCCCAGACCCCGGCCAGCAGTTCCTCCCGGGTGAAAACCCGGCCCGGGCGGGCCATCAGGTGGGCGAGCAGGTCGAACTCGGTGGAGGTGAGCTGGACCGGGGCGCCCTGCGCGGTGACCGTGCGGCGGGCCGGGTCGAGGGTGACGGCGCCGACCGTCCGGGCGCGCTCCGCCCCCTCGGGCGCGCCGGCCGTACGGCGCAGCACCGCGCGGACCCGGGCGACGAGTTCGCGGGGGCTGAACGGCTTGGTGACGTAGTCGTCCGCGCCGAGTTCCAGCCCGACGATCCGGTCGACCTCGTCGTCGCGGGCGGTGAGGAAGATGACCGGCGTCCAGTCGCCCGCCTCCCGAAGTCGGCGGCAGATCTCGGTGCCGGCCAGGCCGGGCAGCGTGATGTCGAGCACGCAGGCCACCGGACGCAGCCGGCGGGCAGCGGCCAGACCGGCCGTGCCGTCCCGTTCCAGGTGTACGCCGAAGCCCTCCCGGCTCAGGTAGAGCCGGACCAGGTCGGCGATGGCCGGCTCGTCCTCCACCACGAGGACCAGCCCGCGTTGCGGGGCGTCGGCGGTCACCGGCCCATGATGACCGACCGGCGGTCACCGGCGAGGTGTGGCCGTGTTCGGGTCAGGTAAGGATGCTCCTCAGCGGGCCGGTACGGGACGCAGCACCGGGCCGCCGGCGGTGGCGGGCACCTCGCCGATGGTGGCCACGACCCGCTCCTTCGGCGTGCGCAGCCGGGTGCGGAACGCGTGGTTGAGCAGCGTGTCGAGCTGCCACACCTGCTTCGGGTGCTGGGTGTGGATGACGAACCGCTCGCGGACCCCGTCGATCGCGGTGGCGGCCAGCTCGACGGACTGGGCGCGCGGGTCGGGGCTCCAGGTGACGTTGCTCAGCTCGCGCAGCTCGGTGTTGAGGTGCAGGCGGAGCCGGTGCAGCACCCGGGTCTGCTGGGTGACCACCATCCGGCGGTGGGTCAGCAGGAGGAGGTATTCGCCGGCCACCGGCCGGTCGGGGCGGCCGCACCGGGCGACCAGGATGGTGGCGTCGCCGGAGCCGACGCACTGCCGGAAGATCGGCATGTGCCGGCTCACGGTCTGGACCGCCAGGCCGGTCTCGGCGGCGGCGGGGAGGAACGTTCGGGAGAAGACGTCCATGACCTGCCCAACGAGCCTTGACCTGGGGTGATGTGGGTCACTACCGACTTTTGGAAGTTCCACGACGCCCGTCGCACCGCCTGTCCGTCGTCGGGCGGACGGACGCGAGAACGGCTCGGGTCAGCGGGTCGTACGGGTGGACCGGAACGGACCGAACCCGGCCGCGCGCGACGTGGGCCGGGTCGGCGTCACGGTCGCCGACCGGTACCGGGTCATCGACACCTCGAGGTCGAGGTAGTTGCTGTCGATGTTGAGCCGGACGCCGCCCCAGGTCTCGTGGTGGTCGCCCTGGTACTGCTTCATCCGCCGCTTCGGCGACCAGTAGGTCGCCGGGATGGCCGGGTCCGACGTGGTCTGCACGCCGTCCCAGTTGGCGAAGTCCAGGACATCCGGCCGGGTGTGGCCGGGCTGGGAGTAGGCGGCGACGTGATCCGGGAGACCGGCGGAGCGGGTGTTGGTGTAGAGGCCGGACAGGTAGCCGTGGTCGTGCAGGCGGGCGGTCCAGGCGCTGCTGAACTTCAGGACCGCGGTCGAGCAGGCGGCGTTGCCCGAGGGGTAGCGCTCCATGTCCAGGATGATCGTGCTCTGCTTCGCGAGGCCCAGGCCCCGGGCCTTGGTCACCGCGTCGTCGGCCGCCGCCCGCCCCTGCGCCGTCGCCTGCGCCGGGTCGATCCGCCGCTGGTACGTCGAGCACGGCGCCTGGAGGCCGACGTAGAGCGGGAAGAACCGCCAGCCCTTGGACTGCTGGCTCGCCACCCACTCCTTGGTGAGGTTGGCCTGCGCGCAGCCCCGGTTGATCCCACCGATGTAGATCCCGATCGCCCGGTACGGCGACTGCAACCAGGCCGTCATCTGGGCGCCGGAGGGCGCGGCACAGGTGTCGAAGCCCAGCCCGGTGAAGTTCCCCGGGTGCGGCCCGGTGTAGCCGGCGGCCCGAGCCGGGCGGTCGCTGGCGCCGACCCCGACGGTGGCGAGGAGCATTCCGGCCACGGCGGCGGTCAGCAGCCGGCGGGCGGCCCGCCGCAGACCCGACGGAGCGGAGCTGATCGTCACGGATTCCCCGTTCTGCGTGAAGGTCGTCGGAGCGGGCACGGACAGACGGCATCGACAGGCGACACCGACCGGGGCATCCTGCCCGGCCGGTGCCGCGGCTGTCCACCCCGTCGCCGTCCACCCGGTCGTGGAGTGGACGGACGCCGGAACGGCTCGGGTCAGCGGGTCGGCCTCACCACACCCGACCGGTACCGCGTCGGTGCCAGCTCCAGGTCGAGGTAGTTGCTGTCGATGTTGATCGTGACGCCGCCCCACGTCTCGTCGTGGTCGCCCTGGTACTGCTTCATCCGCCGCTTCACCCAGTAGGTCGCGGGGATGGTGGGGTCGGACACCGTCTTCACGCCGTCCCAGTTGGCGAAGTCCACCATGTCGGGAGACACGTGCCCCGGCTTCCCGTGGGCGGCCACGTGGTCCTGGAGACCGCCCCCGCCGCTGCTGGTGTAGAGACCGGAAAGGTAGCCGTGGTCGTGCAGGCGGGCGCTCCACGCGCTGCTGAACGAGAGCACCGCAGCCGAGCAGGCGGTGTCGCCCGCGTTGTAGTACTCGATGTCCAGGATGATGGTGCTCTGCAGGACGATGCCGAGGTTGAGGGCGTTCGTCGCCGCGTCGTCGGCCGCCGCCCGGCCCTGGGCCGCCGCCTGCGCCGGGTCGATCCGCCGCAGGTACGTCGTGCAGGGCGCCTGGAGGCCGACGTAGAGCGGGAAGAGCCGCCAGCCCTTCGCCTGCTGGCTCGCCACCCACTCCCGGGTCAGGTTGGGCTGGGCGCAGCCCCGGTTGACCCCGCCGATGTAGACGCCGACCGCCCGGTACGGCGACTGCAGCCAGGCGGTCATCTGGGCGTCCGACGGCGCGGTGCAGGCGTCGAAGCCCAGCCCGGTGAAGGTGCCCGGATGCGGTCCGTTGTAGCCGGCCGCCTGGGCCGGTGCGCTAGTGGCGGTGACCGACGCGGTCGCGAGAAGCATCCCGGCCACGGCGGCGGTCAGCAGCCGGCGGGCGGTCCGCCGCAGGGTCGACGGAGCGGAGGCGATCGTCACGGGTTCCCCGTTCTGGTGAAGGTCGTCGGCCGGCGGAGCGGGCGTGGACACGCGCTCGACGCCGACCGGGGGAATCCTGCCGGGCCGCCGCCCGGCTGTCCACCCCGTCCACTCCGGACCTGCCCGCCTCGGATTCGCGCCGACCACCGCGGACGGTCACACCGGCAGGGGCGCGAACAGCTCCCCGAGCCAGCCGGGCACCGCCTCGGCGTACTCGGCGCGGGCCGGGTCGGAGGTGACCAGGGCGCGCTGCCAGGAGAGTGCCCGGCTGACCGTGGTCACCCGCATCGCCAGCTCGGCGGCCTCGCGCAGCGCGGCCCGGTCGTACCGGTCGGTCCACGCCTCCAGGTACGCGTCCCGCAGCCGCAGCAGCGCCGGGTCGTCGGCGGCCAGTTTCCCGGCGTACGCCACGGAGCGGAGCGTCACCAGCAGCGTGCCGAAGGGGTGGGCGACGGAGGCGTCGCCCCAGTCGAAGAAGCGGTACCCGTCGGGGGCCACGAAGGCGTTGCCGTCGTGCAGGTCGTCGTGCTGGATGCTCGGCGGCACCCCGAAGTCCGCCAGCCGCCGGCAGAGCGTCTCGAACTCCCCCCGGTACGCCCGCAGCCGGCCGTGCAGCTCCGGTTCCAGCCCGCCCTCCGCGCCGAGCAGCAGCGCCTCCTCGTCGTCCAGCAGCACCTCGAACCGCCGCGGCATCTCCTCCGGGCGGTGGTCGGGCACCCCGAGGGCGAGCAGCCGCTGCGCGTGCGGCGCGACGGTGAGCTGGAGCGCAGCGTACCCGGGCAGCAGCCGCTCCCAGCGGGTCAGGTCCGGCTCGGCGGCGAGCGTGTCCCGCAGGCTCGGGCCGCCGTCGGGCAGCAGGGACCAGCCGCGCCCGGCGTCCACGGCGATCGGGTCGAGCACCCGGCCCGGGGTGAGCCGGGCCAGCTCGGCCAGGAGCGCCGCCTCGTGCCGGGTGCCCGGGTTGTTGGCCTTGAACCAGACGTCCCCGCTGTCGGTGGGCACCCGCCACACCAGGGACCAGGGCCGGACCCGGGGTTCCACCGGGCCGGTCACCCGGCGGCTCTGCCGGCCGAGCCGATCGGCCACCCAGTCCAGGGCGGTCGCCTGCCAGTGCGGGTCGGCCCAGTCGGCCCGGGGCGTCGAGGTCTCGGTCACGCCGGGAATCTAGGGCGTCGCCGGTCCCGCCGTCACGCGTATTCCGCCCGCGCGAGCGTCAGAGCAGCTCGACGATGGTGGCGTTGGCCATGCCGCCGCCCTCGCACATGGTCTGCAGGCCGTACCGGATGCCGTTGTCCCGCATGTGCTGGAGCATCGTCGTCATGATCCGGGCGCCACTGGCGCCGAGCGGGTGGCCGAGGGCGATCGCGCCGCCGCGCGGGTTGAGCCGCTCCGGGTCCGCCTCGGTCTCCGCCAGCCAGGCCAGCGGGACCGGGGCGAACGCCTCGTTCACCTCGTACACCCCGATCTCCTCGATGCCCAGCCCCGCGCGGCGCAGCGCCTTCGCGGTGGCCGGGATCGGCGCGGTGAGCATGGTGACCGGGTCGTCGGCGGCGACCACGGCGGTGTGGATGCGGGCCAGCGGCCGCAGGCCGTGCCGGCTGGCCCACTCGCTGGTGGTGACGGCGAGCGCGGCCGCGCCGTCGGAGATCTGCGATGCGGACCCGGCGGTGACCACGCCGTCGGCGCGGAACGGGGTCTTCAGCTCGCCGAGCTTCTCCAGCGAGGTGTCCCGGCGGATGCCCTCGTCGGCGGCGAACTTGCCGCCGTCGGCGAGCGCCACCGGGGCCAGCTCGGGGTCGAACGCGCCGGCGTCCTGCGCGGCGGCCGCCTTCTCGTGGCTGGCCAGGGCGAACTCGTCGAGCTGGGTACGGGAGAAACGCCAGCGCGCGGCGATCAGCTCGGCACCCACGCCCTGGTTGAACGGCAGCGGCTGGTCGTCGGCGAAGCCCTCCACGCCCCGGTAACGGTCGCGGAGCTGGTCGCTGAACGGCATCCCGCCGCCCACGCTGGAGCCCATCGGCACCCGGGTCATCGACTCGACGCCACCGGCGACCACCAGGTCGGCCTGGCCGGAGGCGACCGCGGCGGCGGCGAAGTGCAGCGCCTGCTGGCTCGACCCGCACTGCCGGTCCAGGGTGGTGCCGGGCACCGACTCGGGCCAGCCGGCGGCGAGCACGCCGTTGCGGGCGATGTTCCAGGACTGCTCGCCGACCTGGGACACGCAGCCCCAGACCACGTCGTCGACCTGGCCGGGCTCGATGCCGGTGCGCTCGGCGAGGGCGCGCAGCACGTGCGCCGAGAGGTCGACCGGGTGCACGGTGGCCAAGCTGCCCTTGCGCCGCCCGACCGGGGTCCGTACCGCGCCGACGATGACTGCGTCACTCATATCTACTCCCCGGTAACCTGGCTGCCGTCGATACTACGTCCTCCGGAGGCCGCTGTCGTCCGCCCCCGGGAGCGGGCCGCGTCCGGCTGGCATGCTGGACCCGTGCAGCCTCCATCGTCCCCATCCCACCAGTGGCGGGTGCCACCGGCCCTGCCGGTGGTGAAGCTGGTCGGCGCGGTCGCGCTGGTCGCGCTCGGCCTGCTGCTCTCCGACGATGACCCGGTCCAGGTGGCGCTGACCGTGGCGGTCGCCGCCGGCCTGCTCGGCTGGGCGCTGCGCGACCTGCTCGCCCCGGTCCGGCTCGCCGCCGACCCGGCGGGGGTCACCGTCATCCACGGGTACGCCGGCCGCCGCCACCTGCCGTGGCAGGTCGTCGAGGCGATCACGGTGGACCGGCGGACCCGGCTCGGGCTCTCCACCGAGACCCTGGAGATCGACGCCGGGGAGTCGCTGCACATCTTCGGCCGGTACGACCTGGACGCCCCGCCGGACGAGGTGGCCGAGACGCTGCGGGCGGTGCGGGCCGCCCACTGAGCAGCGGCTAGCCGGTCAGCGCGACGGTGCGGACCAGCACCAGGCCGAGCAGCGCCACCAGGATCACGGCCGTGCCGGCGGACTGGAAGAACGACCGGCGCATCCGCGGCGCGTACGCCATCACCCAGCCCATCGCCGCGCCGGTGACCAGGCCGCCGAGGTGCCCCGGGACGGAGATGTTCGGCACGGTGAAGGTGAAGATCAGGTTGATCACCAGGATCGGCACGATCGCCGAGGTGTCCCGGCCCAGCCGGCGCATGATCACGAAGACGGCGGCGAAGAGCCCGAAGATCGCGGTGGACGCGCCGGCCGTCGGCGCGTCCGGGTCGCTGAACAGGTAGGCCGCGACGTTGCCGCCGAGCCCGGCGACCAGATAGAGGGTGAGGAAGCGCAGCGGCCCGAGCAGCGCCTCCAGGTCCCGGCCGAGCACCCAGAGCGCCCACATGTTCAGCAGCAGGTGCACCAGGCCGTAGTGCAGGAACATCGCGGTGACCAGGCGGTACCACTCGCCGGTGGCGACGCCCTCCACCGGGAACTGCGGCGGCCACTGCGCGAGCACCGCGCCCCACTGGGTCAGTGGGGTACCCCCGCCGAGCAGCCCGCCCAGGCCGGAGCCGCCGGCCATCGAGTCGCCGCCCCGGTCGCTGAGGATCGACAGCACCATGGCCAGCACGTTCAACGCGATCAGGGTGCGGGTGACGAGGCCGCGTCGGCCGGCGGCACCGCCACCGAAGGCGGTACGCGCCGGCCGTACGCTGCGGCGTCCCTCGTTCACGCACTCCGGGCACTGGTGGCCGACGGAGGCCTCCCGCATGCACTCCGGACAGATCGGCCGGTCGCAGCGGGTGCAGCGGACGTACGTCTCCCGGCCGGGGTGGCGGTAGCAGACCGGAGTGGTCGGCACCGGCCCACCGGGGGCGTCGCCGGCCGGCCCGGGGCGTTCAGTCATGCGTGCAAAGGTACCTCGCCCGGGCGATCAGGCCGGGGTGCGCTCGATCTCGACCCGCTCGATCACGACGTCCTGCAGCGGCCGGTCGCTCGGGCCGGTCGGGGTGTTCGCGATCGCGTCCACGACCTTCGCCGACTGCTCGTCGGCGACCTGGCCGAAGATGGTGTGCCGGTTGTTCAGGTGCGGGGTCGGCGACACCGTGATGAAGAACTGCGAGCCGTTGGTGCCCGGCCCGGCGTTCGCCATCGCCAGCAGGTACGGCCGGTCGAAGCGCAGCTCCGGGTGGAACTCGTCGCCGAACTTGTAACCCGGGCCACCCCGGCCGGTGCCGGTCGGGTCACCCATCTGGATCATGAAGCCGCTGATCACCCGGTGCGAGATGGTGCCGTCGTAGTACGGCCCGCTGCCCGGCTGACCCGTCCGCGGGTCGGTGTACTCCTTGTTGCCCTCCGCCAGGTCGACGAAGTTGCGGACCGTCTTCGGAGCGTGGTTTCCGAAGAGCTCCAGCCGGATCGGGCCAGCGTTGGTGTGCAAGGTGGCGTAGACAGCCTCGGCCACGGGTACTCCTCACTCGTTGGTCAGTTCCATGCGGATCCTCCCATGTGCCCGATCTGGCAGTGCGGAGGCATCCGAAGGTGGAGGATGACGAAGGAACAACTCCCAGGAGGTGGGACCGTGTTTGGAATCGGGCGGCGCAAGACCCAGGGGCAGCTCGCGAAGGCCGAGCTCAACCAGGGCATCGGTCACCTGAGGCAGGCCGCCACGTACGCGGCGAAGGGTGCCGGTGCCACGGTGGGGCCGCGGGTGCAGGCGGCTCGTGGCGTCGTCGCGCCGACCGCCGTCGTCGTGCGGGACCGGGCGTCCAGCGGTTTCGCGTCGACGGTCGCGGCGCTCGCGCCGCTGGCCCTGGCCGTCCGCAACGCCCAGGCGCAGACGGCGGGCAAGGTCGTGACCGGCCGCAAGGCCGCCGCCGCCAAGCAGGCGGCGATGAGCAAGAAGGCGAAGGCCAAGAACCTGAAGGCCGCGAAGAAGAAGCAGAAGAAGAGCGGGTCGATGATGACCGGCCTGCTGGCCGCGGGCGCGGTCGCCGGCGTGGCCGGCGCGATGGCCATGCGCCGCCGCCGCGAGCAGCAGGAGTGGGCCGAGTACGACCCGACCCAGGGCGTGGAGACGATCCGCGACGAGGTGGACACCCTGGTCGTGGAGACGCCGTCCGCGAACGGAGGCAAGGTGACCGATTCGTCCACGATGTCCAGCGGCGCCGGCACGGCCGGTGGCCCCACCGGTGCGGGCAGCTCGGCGGTGGCCGGCGGCGACAGCGCCTCGACGACCACCCCCGGGACCCAGCCGGTGATCCACCCCAACGACAAGGTCCCCTCGGTCGCCGAGGGTGCCAAGGACGTCTCCGGTCGACCGGCGGACGACCTCGGCAAGGCGCTCGGCAAGAACGGCGCCAAGTCCAGCACCCGTCGCTGAGCAGGCGGATCGCCGGTGGCGCGGGAGGCTGCTCCCGCGCCACCGGCGTGTCCGGGGTCGGCCACCGCGCCGGCCCGTCACCGGCGGCGGCCGGTCCGGGAGGTCGGGGTCGGGGTCAGAGCCAGCCGTTGCGGCGGAACCAGCGGTACAGCGCGAGCGAGATGGCGAGCATCAGGGCCAGCACGCCCGGATAGCCGTACGTCCACTTCAGCTCGGGCATGTTCTCGAAGTTCATCCCGTAGACCCCGGCGAACGCGGTCCAGACGGCCGCGATGGCGGCCCAGGCGGCGATCTTGCGCATGTCGTTGTTCTGGTCGACGGTGACCTGCGCCAGGCGCGCCTGGAGGATCGAGTTGAGCAGGTCGTCGTAGGAGTTGACCTGCTCAACGGTGCGGCTGAGGTGGTCCAGCACGTCCCGGAAGTAGCGCCGCACCTCCTCCGGCACCTCCCGGTTGACCTGTGCGGTGAGGGTCAGCAGCGGCCGCTGCAGCGGGCTCACCGCCCGCTTGAACTCCACCAGCTCCCGCTTCATCTGGTAGATCCGCTGGATCCGGCCGGTGCTCTGCCGGTCGAAGACGTCGGCCTCCAGCACGTCCAGGTCGTCCTCCAGCTGGTCGGCCACCTCCAGGTAGAGGTCCACCACCCGGTCCGTGATCGCGTACGCCACGGCCCACGGGCCGTGCAGCAGCAGCTCCCGCTTGGCCTCCAGGTCGGCCCGGACCGGGGCGAGCCGGCAGGCGTCGCCGTGCCGGACGCTGATCAGGAAGTTCGGCCCGATGAAGAGCATCACCTGGCCGGTCTCGACCACCTCCGAGTTCTCGGTCAGCTCCGCGTGCTCGCAGTAGCGGGCCGTGCGCAGCACCAGGAAGCTCACCTCGCCGAAGCGCTCCAGCTTCGGGCGCTGCTGGGCCTTGACCGCGTCCTCGACCGCCAGCTCGTGCAGGCCGTACGTCTCGGCGATGGCGGTCATCTCGGCCAGCTCCGGCTCGTGCAGCCCGAGCCAGACGAAACCGTTGCGCTCCGCGCGGGCGGCCTCCAGCGCGTCGGCGTAGTGCCACTGGCCGGGCCGGCGTTCCCCGTCGACGTAGAGGCCGCAGTCGACGACGCCGCTGCGTCCCGGCCCCGCCGGCGCCGGGATGCGGGGGGTGCCGTCGGCGTTGAGGATGCGGGACATCGCGCGGACCGGCGCCGCCCACGCGCGAGGGCTGAGCACCCGGCCGGCCTGCTGGTTCGTCGACCGCTCCCGCTGGACCCGGTCCGTCATGGCGTCCCCCTCCCCACGCTGCTGCGGCTTGCAGGCTACGCCCCCACCGGCCGTGCGGACCCTGCGCCGGTGGCGCCGCCCGCCGCCGGTCGACCTGCCGCTGCACCGCCGGAGATCATCGGGTTCGGTGCTGGTCCGCCCCCGTGTCAGCGGTCACACGCCACGGCCGGAGGCCGGCCGGCACCCGGGTGCAAGAGCATGCAACGGGGGTGGCGCCGGGCGGGCCGCGCCGCGTTTCAGGGGGGTGAGGGGGCGACACGGCCCACCCGACGCCGGTGGGGGCGGGGGTGATGCGCAGCGGCGTCGCCCGCGTACGGGTGGCGCGGCCGGTTGGCCTCGGCCGCGTGGGCAGGTGAGCGACGCTCGCAGCATTGTGAGCCGCCGGCCGGCCCGAGGGGTGCCCCGAGCCGGCCGGCATCGCCAGATTGTCGGAAACCCGACAGATATTTTCAGCCCCGGACGGCGGCCACGGCCTCCGCGAGCCGGCGGACACCCTCGTCGATCCGGTCCGCGGTGACGGCGGAGAAGGCCAGCCGGAGCGCGTGCCGCCCGCCGTCGACCATGAAGTCGCTGCCCTTGACCACGGCGACGCCCCGCTCGGCGGCGGCTGGCGCGAGCCGGGCCACGTCCACGTCCGCCGGGAACTCCACCCAGAGGAAGTAGCCCCCGTCCGGCTCCACGAAGCTGGCCTCGGGGAGGTGCCGGCGCAGCGACTCGGCGAGCACCCGGGCCCGCTCGCCGAGGGCGGTCGACACGGTCTCGATCGACCGCTCGATGTCCCCGGAGACGCAGAACTGGTGCACGATCGCCTCGGAGACCATGCCGGGCGAGATGTAGAGACTGGTCGCCTTCTTGGCGATGTCGGCGATCAGGTCCGCCGGCCCGACCAGGTAGCCGACCCGGACGCCCGGGCAGACCGTCTTGGTGAAGCTGGAGGCGTGCACCACCACGTTGCGGGTGTCCAGCGAGAGCATCGACGGCAGCGCCTCGCCCCGGAACCGGATGTCGGCGTACGGGTCGTCCTCGAAGATCGTGAACTCGTACTCGGCGGCCAGGTCGAGCAGCTCGTGGCGCTTCTCCAGCGAGAGCGTCACGCCGGCCGGGTTCTGGTAGTTCGGGATGACGTGCGCCAGCCGGGGCCGCACCCCGGACTCCAGCAGCTTGCGCAGCTCGGCGGTGTCCAGGCCGTCCGGCTGGATCGACACGCCGTGGATCTCGCCGCCCATCCGCTGGAGGTTGAGCAGGGTGCGGTCGTACGTGGGGCGCTCCACCACCACCGCGTCGCCACGGCGCACCAGGTGGTCGAAGAGGAAGGCGTCCGCCTGGAGCGAGCCGTTGGTGATCAGCACCTGATCCGCCTCGACGCCGTGCTTCTCGGCGATCCACTTCCGCAGGGGCGGGTACCCGACGGAGGTGCCGTACGCCGTGATCCCGGCGGGGTCGGCGTCGAAGGCACGGACGGCGGCTGCCTTGAGCCCCTCGACATCCACGATGTCCAGCGAGGGAGCTCCACGGGCGAACGAGATCAGCTGCTCGGCGGTCATGCGCACGAGCCTAGGGCCTGTCCCGCCCGCTCCGACCGGCATACACGCCAAGTTCAACATGCGGGCAGATGATCGCCCGGCGGATGTGAGCCGAACTCTCGTCGGCGAGGAGTTTCGGCCGGTCAGGGGCCGCCGCGACAGGTGCGGACGACCCCCGGCCGGAGGTCAGCCCACCGCGAGTCGCTGCTGCGACCAGACCCGCATGAGGTCGCGCACGGAGATCACCCCGGCCACCTCCCGACCGTCGAACACCACCAGGTGGCGGAACCCGCCCCGGGCCATCGCCGCGGCCGCCTCCTCCACCGTCCAGTCCGGACCGGCGTAGACGACGTCCCAGCTCACGTGTGCTCTGGTCCGCTCCACGTCGCAGTCGAGCCCGGCCCCGATCGCGTTGAGCACGTCACGTTCGGTCATGATGCCGACCCCTTCGGAGTCCGGGTCGATCACCACCGCCGAGCCGACCCGACGGGCCGACATCATCTGAGCGGCCTGCCGGAGCGTGTGCTCCGGACCGACCATGAGCACCTGGTTGGACATGGCTTCCCGAACCTGCATCACGCATCACCCCTTTGGGACGGCGGCACCGGGTACACCCACATGGTGGGCCCACGTGGCAGATCGGGACAAGACCGGGCATCGGCGCGACCGGTGCCCGCTCGCTACTGTCGAGGCGTGCCCCCCGCCCCTCTCCGCTGCGCAGGCGCCCTGACCGCCGACCACGACGGCCGCCTCCTCCTCCGGCACCGGCCTCCCGAGCGGAGCCTTTCTCCCAAACCCTGGGACATCATCGACGACCATCCGGGACCGGGCGAGGGCGTCGTCACCGCGCTGGACGACCGCCCGCACGCCTTCGCCGCCGCGCTGCGGTCGACCCGTACGTGAACTCCGGCGTCGAGCTGGCGCCACACCGGTTCGCCGGGCTGGTCGCCCCGGCGGTCGACCGGACCTTCGTCGCCGGCATGCTCGCCGGCCGCGACGGCGGCGGCGCCGAACTGAGCCAGCGGTACGGCGGGCCGGCCGCCACCGGCTTCCTGGTCGAGTTCCGCACCCGGCTCGCCGCGCCGGGCGGCGCGGTCGACGGGGCGGGCTTCGCCGCCGTCACCCGCTACCGGGACCCGGCCACCTGCCAGCGAGCCCTGGACAAACAGGTGGCGCACGGCATGATCGTCCGCCGGCCGGACGGCGGCTTCGCCGCCACCGAGCGCGGCGCCGACTTCCTCACCGAGATCTACCAGGTGCACGGCGAGGTCACCGAGGAGCTGTGGGCCGGGCACGACGACCGGGTGCTGCGGCTGGCCGAGGCGTTCGGGCGGCTGCTGGCGTACGCGCTGCTGCTGGCCGGGGAGCCGGACGCCGAGCCGGGGCCGGCGTTCGCCACCATGGCCCCGCCGTACGAGCCGGACGGCACGCCGCCCGGGGTGCTCCTGCTGAACCGGCTCGGCACGCTGCGTTACCACCGGGCCGACGCGCACGCCGCCGCGTGGACCGCCGCCGGGCACACCGCGTCGAGCGTCAGCGAGCTGCCCGAGGGGCCGGAACGGCAGGCGATCGAGCTGGAGACCGACCGCCGGGCGGCCGGCCCGTACGCGGCGCTCACCGCCGAGGAGCGGCTGGCGGTCCTGGCCGACCTGGCCGCCCTGCCCGGTTGACGACGGGTCCACCGTCACGCGGGGCTATCCTCCACGGTGACCTGGAGTCGTACGAGGGAGGACCCCGCATGATCGGGATGGTGCTCGCGGCCGGTGCGGGGCGCCGACTGCGCCCGTACACCGACACCCTGCCCAAGGCGCTGGTGCCGGTGGACGGTGAGACCACCATCCTGGACATCGCGCTGCGCAACCTCGCCGAGGTCGGGCTCACCGAGATCGTCATCGTGGTCGGGTACGCCGCCGACGCGGTCCGGGAGCGGCAGGCGGCGCTGGAGGAGCGCTACGGCGTCCGGCTCACCCTCGTGCACAACGACAAGGCCGAGGAGTGGAACAACGCGTACTCGCTCTGGCTGGCCCGGGAGCACTTCGCCCGGGGCGTGCTGCTGGTCAACGGCGACACCGTGCACCCGGTGAGCGTGGAGAAGACCCTGCTCGCCGAGCGCGGCCCGGGCATCCTGCTGGCCGTCGACAACATCAAGGCGCTGGCCGAGGAGGAGATGAAGACCACCTTCGACGCCGCCGGCCAGCTCACCCGGATCACCAAGCTGATGGACCCGGGCGAGGCGTACGGGGAGTACATCGGCGCGACCCTGATCGAGCCGCAGGTGGCCGACGCGCTCGCCGACGCCCTGGAGGCGACCTGGCGGCGTGACCCGAACCTCTACTACGAGGACGGCTACCAGGAGTTCGCCGACCGGGGCGGCGAGGTGCGGGCGGCGCCGATCGGCGACGTCTCCTGGGTCGAGGTGGACAACCACGCCGATCTCGCCCGGGCGCGGGAGATCGCATGCCGCTACTAGCCCGTACGGTGCTCACCCCGCTGCACATCGACGTGCGACGGGGGGCGGTGGCCGACCTCGCCGCGATCCTCGCCGACGGGCGGATCTCCGCCGGTGGCGACGTGGCGGTGGTGGTGGGTCCCGGCCAGGGCGAGCAGATCGCCGAGTTGATCCGCCCGTCGCTGCGGTCGGCGGACGTGTTCACCGTCGCCGGTGGCACCCTCGACTCCGCCGACGACCTGGGCGGCAAGCTCCGGGCCCGCTCGTACGACGCGGTCGTCGGCATCGGCGGCGGCAAGACGATAGACGTCGCCAAGTACGCGGCCACCCGGCGCGGACTTCCCATGGTCACCGTGGCCACCAGCCTGGCCAACGACGGGATCGCCTCCCCGGTCGCCAGCCTGATCAGCGAGGGGATCAAGGGCTCCTACGGGGTGCACATCCCGATCGCGGTCATCGTCGACCTGGACTTCGTGGAGAGCGGCCCGGAACGGCACAACCGGGCGGGCATCGGCGATGCGGTGAGCAACATCAGCGCGCTGGCCGACTGGGAGCTGGCCCGGCAGGTCCGGGGCGAGCCGGTGGACGGGCTGGCCGCCTCGCTGGCCCGGATGGGCGCCGAGGCGGTGCTCAACCACCCGGGTGACATGGCCGACGACGCCTTCGTCACCGTGCTCGCCGAGGCGCTGATCTCCAGCGGCCTGGCGATGGCGGTCTGCGGCACCAGCCGGCCGGCCAGCGGTGGCTGCCACGAGATCATGCACGCCGTCGACGCGCTCTTCCCCGACACCGCCTCGCACGGTGAGCTCGCCGGGCTCGGGGCGCTGTTCTGCACCTGGCTGCGCGGCGACGGGCGGCGCTTCGCGGAGATGTCGGCCTGCCTGGCCCGGCACCAGCTGCCCCGCCTCCCCGCCGACGTGGGGCTGACCGACGACCAGTTCGTCGAGGCGGTGCAGTTCGCGCCGCGTACCCGGCCGGACCGCTACACCATCCTCGAACACCTGGCGATGTCGCCTTCCGAGACGCGGGAGCGACTGGCAGACTACGCCGGTGCAATCCGCGACCACTGTGGTTGAGCCCCGTCCCACCGTCGCCGACTTCCACCGGGTCAACCGGGGTGGCGGCCTGTTCAGCGAGTCGGTCAGCCAGTGGCTGGGCGCCGTGTTCGCGCTGGTCGCCCAGCGCCTCGGGCTGCGCCCGACCGCGCTGACCATCACCAACCTGGTGCTCGGGCTGGCCGCCTCGGTGACCGTGGTGGCGCTCGCCGACCGGGTCGCCGCGGGCGACGTACCGGCCTGGGTGGTCGGGTTGGCGGCGCTGGTCGGCTGGCAGGTCGCGTACGCGCTGGACTGCGCCGACGGTCAGCTCGCCCGGGTGACCGGGCAGGGCAGCGCGGCGGGCGCCCGGGTGGACGTGCTCTGCGACGTGGCCGCCCAGATCGCGCTGGTGGCCGCCCTGGCGGCAACCGCCGTGGCGCAGCGGCCGGAGACGCCGACCTGGCTGGTGGCGGCCTTCGCCGGCACCTGGATGGTCAACCTGGTGACCTCGGTGATGCAGTCCGGCCCGAACGCCGCCAGCATGGTCACCTCGACCTCGCTGCCGGTACGCCTGATGAAGCTGATCCGCGACTACGGCGCGGTGATCTTCGTGGCCGCGCTGGTGCTGATGGTCGCCCCGGCCCTCACCTTCTGGGTGATCGTCGCCTTCACGATCGTCAACGGCGGCTTCCTCCTGGCCAGCATCGCCTTCTCCGCCCGCGCCTCCCTCCGCTGACCCCTTCCCCGCCCCCTCGCCCCCGCGGGTCAGGGGTGGGTGAGGGAGGTGTAGATGTCGAGGAGGCGCTTGGTGACCACGTCGGGGTGGAAGGTCTGCTCGTAGCGGAGCCGGGCCGGTCCCGACAGTGCGGCGGCGTTCGCCCGGGCGACCGGGAGGGCGGCGGCCATCGCGGCGGGCTCCGGCGGGACCACCCAGCCGGCGGTACCGGGGACCACGCCGGCGGGCAGCGGCGCAACGCCCGCGCCGGGGACGGCGGAGGCGATCTCGGCCGGCCCGGTGCCGGCGGGCTCGCGGGGACCGTCCGCCCCGACCAGGTACGGGATGCCGCCGAGCGCCGTGCCGAGCACCGGCCGGCCGCTGGCCAGCGCCTCGATGATCACGGTCGGCAGGACGTCGTGCCACATGGAGGCGGCGATCACCACCGCGCTCGCCTCGACCGCGGCGCGCACCCCGGCCCGGTCGAGCTGACCCAGGTAGACCACGTCGGCGCGTTCCGCGGCGGCGGCCTCGACCAGCGGCCGCAGCTCGCCGTCCCCGGCGACGCGCAGCGTGCCCAGCGCGCCGACCGGGTGCCGGCGCCACGCCTGCAGCAGCAGGTCGAGGCCCTTCTCCGGGGTGAGCCGGGCCATGTAGAGGAACCCGTCGCCGAGCGGGGCCGGCCGGCCCGGGTCCGGCACGGCGTTGGGCTTGACCACGATCCGCTCGTCCGGGATGCCGTAGTCCCGCAGGTGGTCGGCGATCGCCGAGGTCAGCGCGATGAACCGGTCGACGGAGCGCCAGGTGCCCCGGTGCACGGCAAGGGTGGTCGCCATCAGCGCGCTCTGCGCCCGGGAGTTGCGGTAGCAGCGGTGCACGATCGCCGGCACGCCCAGCGCCCGGCCCTTGCAGTCCTGGCAGATCATCCCGTCGCGGAAGTAGATCCCGGAGGAGCAGACCTGCCGGTAGTTGTGCACCGTCTGCACCACCGGCACGCCGTGCCGGTGCGCGGTGCGCACCACCCAGGGCGAGATCAGCGGGTACGGGTTGTGCAGGTGCAGCACGTCGGGGCGGCGCTCGGTGAGCAGCCGGCCGAGGTCCTCCTGGGCGCGCGGGGCCCAGATCGGGGAGATCGGCAGCAGCGCCTTGGCCGCCTTCGACATCGACGGGATCTCGTCCGAGCTGCGGATGAACGGCAGCACCTCGACGCCGGCCTCGGTGAGCTGGGCGATCTCCGAGTCGACCATGGTGTTCTCGCCGGAGGGCTGGGCCTCCCGGTACCGGTTGTGCGCCACCACGATTCTCACGGAGCTCGCCTCTCGTTCGCGACTGTGCCGCGCTCTGCCCGCGGCTGCGGGGCTGGCGAGCTCACTCCTCGCGCTCGCGGCGGGGAGTCGCAAGCTCGTTCCTCGCGCCCACGGGAAAGAAGGCTACCGTTGGAACGTGCCCGAACTACCGGAGGTGGAGGCGCTCGCGGGTTACCTGCGTGAGCGCGCGGTGGGGCGGCGGATCGACCGGGTCGAGGTCGCCGCGATCAACGCCCTGAAGACGTACGACCCGGCGCCCTCGGCGCTGTCGGGCCGGGCGGTGGTGGACGCCGGCCGGCACGGCAAGTTCCTCGACGTGGTCGTCGACGGCGGCCTGCACCTGGTGGTGCACCTGGCCCGGGCGGGCTGGCTGCACTACCGGGAGGCCTTCCCGTCGACCGCTCCGCTGCGCCCCGGCAAGGGTCCGGTCGCCCTGCGGGTCCGCCTCGACGACGGCTCCGGCTTCGACCTGACCGAGGCCGGCACCCAGAAGAAGCTGGCCGTGTACCTGGTGACCGACCCGGCGCAGGTGCCCGGGGTGGCGAAGCTGGGTCCGGACGCCCTCGGCGCCGACCTGGCGACCTTCGGCGAGCGGCTGCGCAGCCGACGGGGGCAGGTCAAGGGGGTGCTGACCGACCAGTCGGTGCTCGCGGGCGTCGGCAACGCGTACTCCGACGAGATCCTGCACGCGGCGAAGCTCTCGCCGTTCACGATCACCGACCGGCTCACCGACGATCAGGTCGCCGCGCTGCACACGGCGACCCGGGCGGTGCTCGGCGACGCGGTCCGCCGCTCGCTGGGGCAGCGGGCGGCGGAGCTGAAGGGCGAGAAGCGCTCCGGGCTCAAGGTGCACGCCCGCACCGGCCTGCCCTGCCCGGTCTGTGGCGACACCGTGCGCGAGGTGTCCTTCGCCGATTCGAGCCTGCAGTACTGCCCGACCTGCCAGACCGGCGGCAAGCCGCTCGCTGACCGTCGGTTGTCCCGCCTCGTACGGTGAGTAACGACACTCGGTGACTACGGAGAGGAATCGTCCCGAGCGCGTGGAACCTGCCCGTCCGCGCCTCTACCGGGGCCGCCATCCATCGGTATAGTGGCTCGGTCCCCGGCTTCGAAAACTGACGTGGAGTCGGCCGGATCCCTGCTGGCGATACCAGACGCAATGTCCTTCGGGTCAGCGTCCGGCCGATTGGCAGCGTGGGAGACTGGAACGGTGGGCGACTCGGGCCCCTCACGGCGAGTGAGCGGCGCGTGTCATGCGGGAGGACATGGGTGAGGTGACGACAAGCCTCCAGCGCCCGGTAACCAACACAGGCCGGAGCAAACTCGTGCGGCACGTCGACAGCTTCGAGATCCAGCCGCCGACACCGCCGTCGCACAACGGCGTCCCCCGATCGGCGTGGGCGCGGGCCCGTCGCCGGGTGTCGCGCTGGCACCGGCCGTACACCGTCGCTCTGCTGCTGCTCGACTTCGCCGCCGTGATGCTGGCCGACTGGATGGCCCAGGAGGCGTTCGGCCAGGCGCGGGCGGGCTTCTACAACGCCCAGGAGGACCCCACCTGGTTCTACACGGTGGCGTTCCTGCTGCTGCCGCTCGGCTGGGTGGTCATCCTCTGGGGCAACCGCGCCTACGACCGGCGCTATCTCGGCCTGGGGCCGGACGAGTTCAAGCGGGTCATCCGGGGTGGGGTGGCGGTCGCCGCGACGGTCTCCTTCATCGCGTTCGCCACCAAGACGGACCTCTCCCGTTACACCGTCGGATTCGCCCTGCTCGGGGCGTTGACGCTGGTGCTGACCGGCCGGTTGACCGCCCGCTTCCTGCTGCACGCCGTGCGCCGCCGGGCCGGGCACGCCGGGCACCGGATGGTGCTGGTCGGCACGCTGCCGGAGTGCCTGGAGGTCTACACCGCGGTCACCCGAAACCCGGGCGCCGGCCTGGTGCCGGTCGCCATCCACATCACCGACGGGTACGCCGCCGCCCGGGGCATCCAGACCCCGGTCCCGGTGTACGCCGGCCGGGACGTCCTCGCCCTGGTCCGCGAGGTCGGCGGCGACACCATCGCGGTCTGCGGGTCGGCCAGCGCCGAGCCCGGCGAGCTGCGCCGGCTGGCCTGGCAGCTGGAGGGCTCCGGCGTCGACCTGGTGGTCGCCCCGCAGCTGACCGACATCGCCGGCCCGCGGGTGCACATCCGCCCGATCGAGGGCCTGCCGCTGCTGCACGTCGAGGAGCCGACCCTGTCGGGCCCGGCGCTGCTGATGAAGAGCCTGATGGACCGGGCTGCCGCCGGGCTGGGCCTGCTGCTGCTGCTGCCGGTCTTCGCGGCCATCGCCCTGGCGATCCGGATCTCCGACCCCGGGCCGGTCTTCTTCCGGCAGCCCCGGGTGGGCCACGAGGGCCGCACCTTCCGGGTCTGGAAGTTCCGCACCATGTACGTCGACGCCGAGGATCGGCTGGCCGGGCTGGTCGACCAGAACGAGACCGACGGCATGCTGTTCAAGATGAAGCAGGACCCCCGGGTCTTCCCGGTGGGCCGCTTCCTGCGCGCCTCCTCGCTGGACGAGCTGCCCCAGCTGATCAACGTGCTCTGGGGGGAGATGTCGCTGGTCGGGCCGCGTCCGCTGCCCGCCGACGACGGTGACTTCCTGGGCGACGTTCGGCGCCGGCTGCTGGTCCGGCCGGGCATGACCGGGCTGTGGCAGGTCTCCGGCCGCTCCGACCTCTCCTGGGACGAGGCGGTCCGGCTGGACCTCTACTACGTCGACAACTGGTCGCTGGCGTACGACCTGAGCATCCTGTGGCGGACCGTCGGCGTGGTGCTGGCCCGCAAGGGCGCGTACTAGCGGCTCGGCGCCAAAGGAGGCCCGGCCGGGGCTTGGCGTGGCGGCCCGCAGCGGCAAGGATCGCTGCGTGGGTGGCAACCTCTCCGCCGTCGTCGGCGTCGTCTCGCTGGTCACGGCGCTGGCCGCCGCGCTCTGGGCGGTGCTGCGGCTGCGCGGCCGGCGAGGCATCGCCACCGCCACCCAGCGGGCCACCTACGAGGTCCTGCACACCGCCGGCCTGGCCGCCGAGCCGCTGCGCACCGGGCTGAACCCGGCGGGCGCGGCCAAGGCCGTACGCCATCTGCGGACCCTGGTGGGGGCGGCCGGGCTGGCGCTCACCGACCGGGACGCGCTGCTCGCCCTCGACGGGCGCGGCACGCACCACGGCGACCAGCTGCTCGCGGCGGCCCGCCGGGCGGTCGAGGCGGGCCGGTCGACCGTGCTGGGCGAGTCGGAGCTGCACTGCGACCGCGTCGACTGCCCGGTACGCGGGGCGGTGGTCGCGCCACTGAGCGCGCAGGGCCGGGTGGTCGGGGCGCTGGTGGCGATCGCCGACGCCCCGCCCGCGCCCGGGCTGGTGCAGGCCACCCTGGAGACCGCGCACTGGGCCGGCAACCAGCTCGCCCTGGCCGAGCTGGACTCGTCCCGGGAGCGGCTGGCCCGGGCAGAGATCCGCGCGCTGCGGGCCCAGATCAGCCCGCACTTCATCTACAACGCGCTGACCGCGATCGGCTCGTTCGTCCGCACCGACCCGGAACGGGCCCGGGAGCTGATCCTGGAGTTCGCCGAGTTCACCCGCTACTCGTTCCGGGCGCACGGCGAGTTCACCACGCTGGCCGAGGAGCTGCGCTCGATCGACCGCTACCTGACCATCGAACGGGCCCGATTCGGCGACCGGTTGCAGGTGCGGTTGCAGATCGCCCCGGAGGTGCTGCCGGTGACGCTGCCGTTCCTCTGCCTCCAGCCGCTGGTGGAGAACGCCGTACGGCACGGGTTGTCCCGCAAGCCCGGCACCGGCATGGTGAGCATCGAGGCCCGCGACGCGGGCGCGGAGTGTCACATCACGGTGGAGGACGACGGAGTGGGGATGGATCCGGCCACGCTGACCGCGGGCATCGCGGAGCTGGCCCGCGCCGGCAGCGACCCGACCGACGACCCGGGCCAGCACGTCGGCCTCTCCAACGTCGACGAGCGGCTCCGGTCGGTCTTCGGGGACCGGTTCGGCCTGGTCGTCGAGACCGGCCCCGGCTCGGGTACGAAGGTGAGCCTGCGGGTGCCGAAGTTCCACCCCGGCGTACGGGCGGGATCGTGACCGGGAACGCGACGGCCGGGTTCCTCCGGGTGCTGGCGGTCGACGACGAGCCGCCCGCGCTGGACGAGCTGGCGTACCACCTGCGGGCCGACCCCCGGGTGGCCCGGCTGCACACGGCGGGCGACGCCACCGAGGCGTTGCGGGTGCTCCGCGACGCCGACGTGGACGTGGTCTTCCTGGACATCCGGATGCCCGGCCTGGACGGGATGGAGCTGGCCCGGGTGTTGCGGCGGTTCGCCCGGCCGCCGGCGATCGTCTTCGTCACCGCGTACGACGACGGCGCGGTGGACGCCTTCGACCTGGGCGCCACCGACTACGTCCGCAAGCCGGTACGCGCCGACCGGCTGGCCGAGTCGCTGCGCCGGGTGATCGGCTCCCGGGTGGTGCCGTCGCACCCGGCGGCCCTCGCCCGGGCGGAAGAGGACCCGACCATCCCGATCGAGCTGGCCGGGACGACCCGGATGCTGCCCCGTTCGGCGGTGCGCTGGGTGGAGGCGCAGGGCGACTACGCCCGGCTGCACACCGCCGACGGCTCGCACCTGGTCCGGGTGTCGCTGGCGACGCTCGCGGAGCGCTGGGCCGACGCCGGTTTCGTCCGGATCCACCGGTCGCACCTGGTGCAGCTGAAGCTGATCGCCGAGCTGCGCCTGGTCAACTCCGGGTACGTGGTGGTGATCGACTCCACCGAGCTGCCGGTGAGCCGCCGGCACACCCGGGAGTTGAAGGACAAGCTGGTGCGGGCGGCGAAGCAGGACTGGAATCGCTGACCGGGAATAATCCCGTCCGCCCGTACACTGTACGGTAGGCCCTACGACAACGGGAGGCCAACCGTGACCATGTTCGACCCCGCCACCGAGTTCGACCGCCAGCTCGACGGGCTGGTCCGCCTGGGTTACCCGGCCCTCGCCGGGCTCTCCGAAGCCGCCTTCCGGGACCTCGTCACCCCGCTGCGGGATGCCGCGGTCACGGGGGCGGCCGGGCTGCCCGCGCCGACCGAGGCCCGGGTGCCGTTCCTGCTGGTGACCACCCGCGACCTGGTCCCGGTGACCGACCGGCTGGCAATCACCACGCTGGCCGGCAAGCGCAAGACCGGCATCCTCGACCGGAACTTCCCCGTCGACGACCTGCCCCGGTTCGACCCGATCAAGGAGCTGGAGGCCCCGGCCGGGCCGGCGTACCTGCTCTTCGACGTCGACCGGGGCGAGGAGTTCCGCAACCTGGCGCCGGCCGTCGCGATGGAGCAGATGACCGCCCAGCAGCGGCTGCCGCTCACCATCGACGAGGGGATCGCCTTCATCACCCACTTCCCCGCCGCTCTCGCCAGCAACCGGTGCTTCTCGCTGGTCGGCTCGCGCTGCGGGGACAAGCGGGTGCCGGCGCTCTGGATCAGCCAGGGCGCGCCGAAGCTCGGCTGGTGCTGGTACGGCAACCCGCACACCTGGCTCGGCTCCGCCACCGCCCGCCCGGTGCGGGTGGGCCTGGACTGAGGTCCGAACGGCCGGGGCGGGTGAGCACGCACCCGCCCCGGCCGGCCCTCCACCGGACGCCCACGGTCGACCGTCGTGGGAACCCGCCGGAAGTCCCCGGGTACGCCGAAGGGCGCCCCGTACCGGGACGCCCTTCGAGGTGGACGAGTCAGCGGGCCGCCCGGCTCCCGGAGCCGAGGACGACGAAACACGAGGCGCCCCGGGGAGCCGTACCGCTCGCCGTACCGGGGTAGCGGTAGAACGTGCCGACGACGTCCCCGACCAGATGGGTGCTGCCGGAGAGGTTGTGCACGTCGAACTGGTAGGACGGGCCGATTCCGGTGATCACGGCGTTGGAGACGGTCTGCCCCGCGGCCGGATTCAGGTTGCTCGACGTCGGCTTCGGCAGGCCCATGTCCGCCGGCCACACCGTGATGACGGTGTTGTTCGTGGGCGCCACGGCGGTCACGTTCGTCACCAGCGCCTCGGTGTCCCGGGGGACCTCCTCGTAGCCGTACACGGCGACCGACCGGGTCGTGTTCGGACCGAGGGCACCGGTGACGCCGAGCCCGATCCGACTGTCGAGTACCCGGGTCGGGCGCAGCGGACGGAACCGCATGCCGTCGGGGACCTGCCCGTCGTCCATGACACCGACCACGTCCACCACGATGTTCGACGTCTGTGCGGTGTGGACGGCGAACGACGGGACGGCGTGTCCGGTGCCGCAGTCGGTGCAGGAACTGGTCTTGACGATCGTCAGGTTCGGCACCACCTTGCCGGCGCCGTAGTTGACGGTCGACGAACCCGGTACGGCCCCCTCGCCGGACCAGACGGTGAGGAAGCCGTCCTTCACCGGGCTGACCGCCGTGACGTTCAGGACCAGGCCCCGAACGTGGCCGTTCAACTCCGGGCCGAAGTCGCTCCAGAGCCGCACGGCGCTCCCCGCCGGGAGGGCGCCTCCCGTCAGCCGGGAGTCGAACAGCCGGGTCGGGTTCACCGCGCCGTACGGCCGCCGACGCCGACCTTGGCGAGGTCCAGGTGGTCACCGGCGTAGAAACCGACCACGTCGACCACCACATCGGTGGCGCCGTTGCGGTTGTAGATCGAGACCTTGCCGGCGGCACCGACCTTGACGGTGACGTTGTTGGAGCCGAGCCACCCCGCCGGAAAGTTGATCGAGGAGGCGTTGGGGCGGGTCTCGCCCGCCGGGTAGACGTTGAGGAAGCTGGCGGCCGTCGGGTTGGTCACCGTCACGTTCAGCACCACCGAGCCGACCCCGGCCGACGGTACGCCGCCGCGACCCTCGACCACGAGATCGACGGTCTGCCCGGCGCCGATCTTCGCCTTGGGCACGCCCAGTCCGGCACGGGTGTCCATCAGGCGCTGCGGTGGCAGGGGGTAGTACATGCCGGTGACGCCGTAGGCGGCGCGATAGGTCAGCGGCACCAGGCGCTGCCCGTGGCTGCTGTTGTCGGGCAGGACGAGGTGGGCGGTGTGCGTCCCGGTCAGGGTGGCCCGGCTGGCGACGGTCACCGTGCAACTGCCGTCCGGGGCCACCGTGCGGCCGGAGCAGGTGTCGGCGGTGACGGCGAACTGGCCCGGCGCGGACCCGGCCAGGCGCACCGCGCCGAAGACCTCGGGCTGGCTGCCCCGGGACGCGATGGTCACCGTGCGGGTGGTGCTCGCTCCGCCGACCTCCAGGCTGCCGAGGTCGACCTGGGCCGGGCTGGGCACGGCCGCCACGTAGTCCACCGTCGAATTCCAGCGGAGTTCGCCGCTGAGAGTGCCCGGGTCACCGTCGCAGTGGTATTCGTACGACGCCGCGAACGAGCTGAGCAACTGCGTGCCCAGGTCCCGGGCGACGTCGGCCACGGCAACCGAGGCGGTGACGGTGTTGCAGGCCGAGCCCAGCGTGGTGATCTCGATCCTGGCGTGCCCGGAGTCCGCCGACCTCGCGGCCGGATAGGTCTGCCCGGCAACCCAGGCCGATCCGGTCGGTGGGTTCAGGAGGATCTCGATGTGCTGCTCGCCCCGGACAGCCTTCAGGCGGAGCGCGTCGCCCTGTGACGGGGAGCCGGTGACCACGGCGTTGACCGGGGTCCAGACGTCGGAGGCGGGGACGGGGGTGAACCCGTGGTCACCGCGATCGGCGGTGATGGCGGTGAAGGGGGCGGTCGGAGCGGCCGAGGCCGCTTCCAGCAGCCCGGCGACCACACCTGCCAGCGCGACGCAGACGCCGAGCAGTGCGCGGAACATGCGCATGGACACCTCGGTGAGAAAGGAACAGACAAGGGTCGACACAGCGTAGGGCTGCTCCTGAACAGCGGCAACAACGTCTCCACGAACCCCACTCCGGCCCGGAAGGTTCCTGGGTACGCCGAAGGGCGCCCGGACCGACCGGGACGCCCTTCGGCGGTGGCAGGGTCAGCGGGCCCGGCTGCCGTCCCAGGAACCGGTGTCGTCGCCGCCGACCTGGGTGTCGTCGACGACCAGCGCGGTGTACGGGGCGGTGGGCGCGGCCTGGGCCGCCGCCGGCACCACCGCCGTCACACCGGCCACCGCGGCGAGCACGCCGAGGAGGGTGCGAATTCTGTGCATGAGGACCCGTGCGAGACAAGGAAGGGGAGATCGAGTCGGCCCAGCGTAGGGCGGTGATCGACAGGCGACAAGATGGTGCGCCCCTGCCGGATGATCATGCACCGTTCGGCGGATGTGCCGAAGGGCGCCCCGGCCACCGCCGAGACGCCCTTCGGGTGAAACGTCAGCCGGGTACGCCGGTGCCGCGTACGGTGAGCGGCTGCCGGCCCGCCGGCGGAAGGGGTAAGAAGAGGGGGAGAGGCCCGGCCAGCGTAAGGCGGCGGTCGATGGCCGGCAACCCCGTTCGGAAGAGCGAATGGGGGCAGTGCTGGCGCATCCGGCCAGTGCCCGCCCGTCCGCGAAAGGGGAAGGGCGCCCCGGCCGTCGGCCGGGGCGCCCTTCGGTGGTGCGGGGGCTCAGCGGTGGGACGAACCCACGATCTGAGGCTTGCTCTTGCCGGCGTCACCGGAGAGCGTGGCCGCCGGAGCGGCCGGGTAGTAGAACGTGCCGACCATGTCGGCCACCATGTGAGTGGTGCCGCTCAGGTTGTGCATCTTGAACGCCGCGGTCGGCTCGATGATGCTCAGCACGGCGTTGGACACGACCTGGTTGGCGTACGGGTTCAGGTTGCTGGTGCTCGGCTTCGGGATATCCGGGTTGTCGGCCGGCCACACGGTGATGACCGTGTTGTTGGTCGGCTTCACCGCGGTCACGTTCATGACCGCGACGCCGGTCTCCGGGGTGACCAGCGCGGCCGGCACGGTGACGCGACGGACGCTACCGGCGCCGAGAGCACCGGTGGTGCCCAGGTTGGTGCGGCTGTCCACGATCCGGGTCGGGCTCATCGGCGCGAAGCGCATGCCCCACTCCGAGAAGCCGTCGTCGACCGTGCCGACCACGTCGACCAGGACGTGCGCCGAGGCCGAGGTGAAGATCTTGAACTTCCGCGAGCCCGGGGTGCACCACTGGAACGGCTCGGCACCGGTGCACGGGGTGGTCTGGATGAACGCGGTGTTCGGCACGTTGCGACCGGCGCCGTAGTTCACCGTGGACGCGGTCGGCTTGGCGGTGAAACCCGACCACGCGGTGAGGAAGCCGGCGCTCGCCGGCGCCACCGCGGTGAGGTTGGTGACCACGGTCCGCATGTGCGGGTTGCGGTCCGGCCCGAAGTCCAGCGCGTACTCGAGGGTGGTGCCGGCCGTCGGCTTGCCCTCGGGGTCGGTGCGGGTGTCGAAGTACCTCATAGGCGCGGACCACTCGTACTGACCACCGTTGCGGTTGGTCATCGAGTTGTCCTTGGCGTAGTAGCCGACCACGTCGACCACCACGTCCGTGTAACCGGCGCGGTTGTAGACGGAGACCTTGCCGCCCGTACCGAGCTTCACGGTGACGTTGTTGGAGCCCAGCCAGCCCTTGGCGAAGTTGATCGACGAGGCGTCGGGCCGGGTCTCGCCCGCCGGGTAGGCGGTGACGAAGCTGTCCACCGTCGGGCCGGTGATGGTCACGTTCAGCACGACGGCGCCGACACCGGCGGCCGGTACGCCACCGCGGCCGGCGACCTGGAGGTCGACCTTGGCCAGCGGGCCGATCTTCGCCTTCGGCGCGCCGAGGCCCTCGCGGGTGTCCATCAGACGGGCCGGGGAGACCTCGTAGTAGGCCCCGGTCGTGTCGGCGAGGTCCGCCGTCGCCTGCTGCGGCGCGGCGGCGGGAGCCGCGGATGCCGTACCCGGCACCACGGCCAGTGCACATGCCCCGGCGAGAGTCGCGCCGAGCAGAGTGCGGAATTTACGCATAAAAACCCCGTGGGTAAGTGAGTATGGGCGGGCCCAGACTACGAGCGAGTATCGACACCCGCAAGGCCGTCGGGCGCGATCCCGACAAGGGTATTGGCGCGCGTATCAGGACCAGGGTCTGGAATGGCTTGCTCGACGGTAAGGGCGCCTCGACTTTCGGTCGGGCACCCTTACCGTCGTGCCGTCAGCGCTGGCGCTGGCTGTGCGTGTCGACCTGCGGGCTGGTCGCCGCCGGCTTCGCGGTCCGACCCGCGACGGCCGTGATCTCCGGCAGGTAGAACGAGCCCACCACGTCGACGACCAGGTTGACGCTCCCGGTCAGGTTGTGCACGTTGAACGCCTTGTACGGGCCGATCTCGGTGAGCACGCCACCGGAGACCACCTGGCCCGCCGCCGGATTGAGGTGGCTGGCGTCCGGCTTGGGGACGTCGTTGTAATCGGCCGGCCACGCCGTGATGACGGTGTTCTTGGTCGGCTGCACGGCGGTGACGTTCATCGCCAGCGCCCACGTCGCATCGGTGATCAGCTCACCCGGCGTGGTGACCTTGCGGACCGAGCCGGCGCCGAGCGGGCCCGCGATCCCCTGGTTGATCCGGCTGTCCACGATCCGGGTCGGGCTCATCGGCTGGAACCGCAGGCCGTACGGCACGGTGGTGTCGAACATGGCACCGACCAGATCGGTGATCACGTGAGTGTTCGCCGAGGTGTAGACCCGGAAGACCGGAGCCCCCTCGCACCAGGCCTCGGTGCAGGGCCGCAGCTTCACGTAGGTCAGGTTCGGCACGACCTTGCCGGCTCCGTAGTTGACCGTCGAGGCGGTCGGCCGGCTGCCCGAACCCGACCAGACGGTCACGAAACCGGCCCGCTCCGGTGCTGCCACGGTCACGTTGAGCACCAACGAGCGCAGATTGGCGTTCTCGTCGCCGAAGTCGATGGCGTAGTCGATCCACGCGCCGGCGGGCAGCTTGCCCTCACCGGGCTCGCGGGTGTCGAACATCCGGGTGGGGATGAACGGGTGGTACTGACCGCCGGCCGCCGCGGTCGAGGTGTCGTTGGCGTACCAGCCGACGACGTCGACGATCACGTCGGTGGCGCCGTTGCGGTTGTAGACGGAGACCTTGCCGCCCGCGCCGACCTTGACCGTGACGCTGTTCGAGCCCAGCCAGCCCTTCGCGAAGTTGATCGAGGAGGCGTTCGGCAGGGACTCACCGGCGGGATAGGCGGTGACGAAGCTGTTCATCGTCGCGCCGGTGATGGTCACGTTCAGCACGACGGAACCGACACCCGCGCTGGGCACACCGCCGCGGCCGGTGACCTGGAGGTCGACCTTGGACTGCGGGCCGATCTTCGCCTTCGGCGCGCCGAGGCCCTCGCGGGTGTCCATCAGACGGGCCGGAGCGAGCGGGTAGTAGGTGCCGGTGGCCTCGCCGGCCAGCGCGGCCGAGGACTGCGGGGCGGCGGGAGCGGCGGAGGCGACGCCCGGAAGCGCCGTGATTGCACATGCCCCGGCGAGAGTCGCGCCGAGCAGAGTGCGGAATTTGCGCATAGAAACCCCGTGGCAGAAGAGGAAACAGGGAATTGCCGCCTCAGCGTAGGGGGCGCGATCAATACCGGCAAGGACATACCTCGACACACCACAAGCGGTGAACGTATGGAGACTTAATGCCGTCTTAATGTTCGACCGGCGCGTTGTCCACAGGGGTGAAGCGTTCTCCACAGGTTGTCCACAACCCCGGTGGACGCTCTTGACATCCGCGCTGAGCAGGCGAGACTGCCCAGGTGACCGCCGCCGACGATCCGGTACCGGCCCCCCGGGTGCCACAGCCACCCGGGCGGGCGCGAATCGTGCTGGCAGAGGTGTCCCGCCGGGACAACCGGGCGGAACGCACCCGCGCCGAACTGGCCCAGCAGACCCAGGTCGGCGAGGCGCTGGTCCGGGGCCTGGTCCGGGCGCAACTGGCGCTCGCGCTGCGGATGAGCCTGGTGGTGCTGATCGGGCTCGGCGGCCTGCCCTGGTTGTTCGCGATCGCGCCGGCCGTCGGGCGGGTCACCGTCTTCGGCGTCAACCTGCCCTGGCTGCTGCTCGGGGTGGCCTCCTTCCCCTTCCTGATCGCGATCGGCTGGGCGTACGTGCGGCTGGCCGAACGCAACGAGCAGGACTTCACCGACCTGGTCCAGCGGCCGGAGCGCTGAGATGGGCAACGGCTACGTCGTCCCGGCCATCGTGGCGGTCACCCTGGTCACCCTCGGCATCGGCTTCTACGGGCTGCGGCTGGCCCGTACCACCTCCGACTTCCTGGTCGCCTCCCGCGCGGTGAGTCCGACCTGGAACGCCGCCGCGATCGGCGGGGAGTACCTGTCGGCCGCGAGCTTCCTCGGCGTGGCCGGGCTGATCCTCAAGTACGGCGTGGACGTGCTCTGGTACCCGGTGGGTTTCGCCGCCGGGTACCTCGCCCTGCTGCTCTTCGTGGCCGCGCCGCTGCGCCGCTCCGGCGCGTTCACCCTGCCCGACTTCTGCGAGCTGCGGCTCGGCTCGCGCCGGCTGCGTACCCTGGCCACCGTCTTCGTGATCTTCATCGGCTGGCTCTACCTGGTGCCCCAGTTGCAGGGCGCGGGGCTGACCCTGGCCACGGTCGCCGGCTCGCCGTACCCGGTGGGGGCACTGCTGGTCGCCGCCGTGGTCACCACGAACGTGGCGTTCGGCGGGATGCGGGCGATCACCTTCGTCCAGGCCTTTCAGTACTGGCTCAAGCTGACCGCGCTGGCCGTACCGGCGATCTTCCTGGCCTTGCAGTGGCAGGCCGACGCCCGCCCGGCGGTGACCCCGCCCGACGGGCCGGCGTTCCGGACCGCGACCACCGTCGTGGTCGAGCACCGCGCGGCCCTCACCTTCGCCGACGGCACCGTCCGGGAGGTACGCCCCGGCGACCGCCTCGACTTCGACGCCGGCGAGCCGGTGCCCGAGGTGTCCGGCGTGGCCACCGGCGCGGCGGACTGGCTGCTGCCCAGCGCCGCCGGGGACGACGACCGGGGCCTCTTCGCGACGTACTCGCTGATCCTGGCCACGTTCCTGGGCACCATGGGGCTGCCGCACGTGCTGGTCCGCTTCTACACCAACCCGGACGGGGCGGCCGCCCGGCGCACCACCCTGGTGGTGCTCGCCCTGGTCGGCGTCTTCTATCTGCTGCCCACCCTCTACGGCGTGCTCGGCCGGATCTACACCCCGCAGCTGCTGGTCAGCGGGCAGACCGACGCGGTGGTGGTGCTGCTGCCCGGGGCGGCGCTCGGTGACGGGGTGACCAGCCGGCTGCTCGCCGCGCTGGTCGCGGCCGGCGCGTTCGCGGCCTTCCTCTCCACCTCGTCGGGGCTGCTCACCAGCGTCGCCGGGGTGATCTCGACCGACGTGCTCGGGCGCGGCTCGGTGCGCGGCTTCCGGCTGGCCACGGTGATCGCCGGCGGGGTGCCCGCGGTGCTCGCGCTCAACGTCTCCGGGCTGAACGTCTCCCAGGTGGTCGGGCTGGCCTTCGCGGTCGCCGCGTCCAGCTTCTGCCCGCTGCTGGTGCTCGGCATCTGGTGGCGCGGACTGACCGACCTGGGCGCGGCGGCCGGGGTGCTGGTCGGCGGCGGGGCGGCCGTCGCGGCCGTCCTGGTCACCGTGCTCGGGCCACCGCTGTCCGGCTGGCCGGCCACGCTCATCGCGCAGCCGGCCGCCTGGACGGTGCCGCTCGCCTTCACCGTGATGGTCGCCGTCTCGATGGCGACCCGCCGCCGGGCGCCGGCCGACGTCGGGGCCACCATGCTCCGGCTGCACGCCCCGGAGGCGCTCCGCCTCTGACGCCCGACCAGAAGGGCGGTGCGTCCGTGGTGGATCAGCAGCTGTCGGTGCCGGCGCAGAGCCGGCGGGCGGCGTCGCGGCCGAGTTCCCGGCTCGCCGCCAGGTCGGTCAGCCCCTTCTGCCACAGCTCGCTGACCAGGTCACCCTGGCGGACGAAGAGGTGCAGCGACTCGCCGCCGCTGGTGTACCTGGCGCGGACCAGCACGGACTCCTCGCCGGCGAAGCCGCTGGCCACCACGGTCAGCGTCACGCTCCCACCGCCGCACGAGTCCACCCGGTCCCGCACCAGGCCGAGGTAGCGGTCGGCGTCGCGGGAAGAGAGGCGCTCGACGCGCTGCAACACCATCCGGTCGGGACCGCCCGACAGGCGGCGGCCCCGCTCCGCGCGAGCGTCCAGCCGGAACAGCGGGTGGTCCGCCCGGGTACAACCGGCAGCGCTGAAGGCGAGGTTCCAGTCGCCGTCGATGTCGCCGCCGGACACCCGGTAGCCGGCCGGGCCGTCACCGTTCTGCAGCATCGCCGCCGTCGGGATCGCCGGGTCGGCGGCGGCGGTGGTCGGCCGGGAGCTGGTCTGCGGCGGGCGGGACGACGACGCGCCGTCGGGACGAGACGGGGCGCTCGGCGACCGGTTCGGGCCCGGGGTGGTCGACGGTGTGGACGTCGGCGTGGACGTCGGTGTGGGCGAACCGGTGCCCGGCGTCACCGGCAGCGGGGCGGCGTCCGGGCCGCCGGCCAGGGCGGCCACGCCACCGGCCACCACGGCGACGGCCACCACGCTCGCCAGGCTCGCCGCGATCCGGGTACGGCGGGTGCGCTGCCGGCCGCGCCGCCGCACCTGCTCGGTGGGCGCCCAGCTCAGGTGCTCGGTGTCGCGGTACAGGTCGGCGAAGAGCGGATCAGGCATTGCGAACCTCCTCGGGGAGGGTGGTGTCGAGCAGGTCAGCCAGGGCGCGGCGGCCCCGGGCGAGACGGGCCTTGACGGTGCCGGCGGGCGCGTTGGTCTGGGCGGCGATCTCGGCGATCGACAGGTCGGCCAGGTGGTGCAGGACGATCGCCTGGCGCTGCTCGGCCGGCAGCTTCCGCAGCGCGCTCACCAGCGCGACGGTGTTCTCCGACGGTGGTGCGACGGCGGGGTCGGGGCCGTGCCGCCGGTAGGCGGTCAACCCGTTGCGGATCTTGCGCCACCGGTTGACCAGCAGCCGGTAGCCGACGGTGCGGACCCACGCCTCCGGGTCGCCGTACCCGCTGATCCGGTCCCAGCGCTGCCAGGCCCGCACGTACGCCTCCTGCGCCGCGTCCTGGGCCTCGGTCGGATCGCCGCTGAGCGCGTACAGCACGGTGACGACCCGGTGTCTGGTGGTCCGGTAGAACTCCTCGAACCCCTCGTCTGTGTCCACAGTTCCTCCCCGTCCCGGTCCTGCTCCTGTCACCCGCCGGCAACCCGCCCGGTTGCGCCGGGCGCGGCTACGTCGCGGGGATGACCGGGGATCATCCTGCGGCCGGAGGAGGGGCTGGTCCGGCCCGGATACGGTCGGATCCATGACTGGTGGGCACCCCGCGCTGGCGCTGCGCGGCCTGGCGAAGCAGTTCGACGGCAAGGTGGCGGTGGCCGGCGTCGACCTGGCCGTACCGGCCGGCTCCTTCTACGGGTTGCTCGGCCCGAACGGCGCCGGCAAGACCACCACCCTGTCGATGGCGGTCGGGCTGCTGCGGCCCGACCACGGCCGGGCCTGGGTACTCGGGCACGACGTGTGGGCCGACCCGGTCGGCGCGAAGCGGCTGCTCGGAGTGATGCCGGACGGGGTACGGCTCTTCGACCGGCTCAGCGGGGCGGAGCTGCTGGCGTACCACGGTCTGTTGCGCGGGATGGACCCGGCGGTGGTCGACCAGCGTGCCGCGGAGCTGCTGGACGTGCTGGCGCTCACCGACGCGGGCCGGACCCTGGTGGTCGACTACTCGGCCGGCATGAAGAAGAAGATCGGTCTGGCCTGCGCGCTGCTGCACGGCCCCCGGCTGCTGGTGCTGGACGAGCCGTTCGAGGCGGTCGACCCGGTCTCCGCGGCGCTGATCCGCGACATCCTCCAGCGGTACGTCGTCGGGGGCGGCACGGTGGTCTTCTCCAGCCACGTGATGGAGGTCGTCGAGCGGCTCTGCTCGCACGTGGCGATCCTCGCCGAGGGCACCATCAAGCGGGTCGGCACGCTGGACGAGGTGCGCGGGGAGCGGTTCCTGGAGGAGGTCTTCGTCGAGGTGGTCGGAGGCCGCACCGCGACCGGCGAGGAGCTGTCGTGGCTGTCCCGGTGACCGTCCCGGCGGAGCCGGTCCGGCGGGTCTCCGCCCGGCACTTCGTCCGGCTCAAGCTGCGGGTGATGGGCAACAACTTCCGGGGCCAGGGCTGGCGGATCGCGATGTTCGTGGCCGGTGTCCTGGTCGGCCTCTGGTTCGCCGCCGGCAGCTTCCTGGCGCTGGCCGCGCCGGGCTTCGCCGGCGAGCCGCGGTACGCGCTGCTCACCGCCGCGTTCGGCGGCGGCCTACTGGTGCTCGGCTGGCTGCTGCTGCCGCTGGTCTTCTTCGGGGTGGACGAGACCCTCGACCCGGCCCGGTTCGCGCTGCTGCCGCTGTCCCGCCGCACCCTGGTCGCCGGGCTGTTCGCGGCGGCGCTGGTCAGCGTCCCGGTGCTCGCGGTGCTGCTCGCCGTCTCCGGGCTGGTGGTCACCGCCGCCGCGCTGGGCGGGTGGGCGGCCGGGCTGGTCGCGGCCGTCGGGGTGGTCGCGGGGCTGCTGCTCTGCGTCGCGGCCAGCCGCGCGGTGACCAGCGCGTTCGCCACCATGCTGCGGTCCCGCCGGGTACGCGACCTGGCCGCCGTGCTGCTCGCGGTGGTCGCCGCCCTGCTCGGTCCGTTGCAGATCGCGGTGCTGGCGGCGGTGCGGGAGGCCGACTGGGACCGGCTCACCGGGGTGGCCGAGGTGGTGGGCTGGACGCCCTTCGGCGCGCCCTGGACGGTCGGCCTGGACGTGGCCGAGGGACGGGCCTGGGCCGTACCGGTGAAGTTGCTGATCACGGCGGTGACCATCGGTCTGCTGCTGCTCTGGTGGTCGCGGTCGCTGGAGTCGGCGATGGTCGGCGCGGCCAGTGCCGCCCCCGCGAAGAGCCGGCGCGGGCCGGCGGGCGGGCCCGTCGCGCAGCTCTTCCCGCGGGTGCTGGCCTGGACCCGCCGGGACCGGTTCGGCGCGCTGGTCGCCCGGGAGGCCCGCTACTGGTGGCGGGACGCCCGGCGCCGGGCCAACCTGATCACCGTCGCGGTGGTGGGGGTCTTCGTGCCGGTGATGGTGAACCTCGGCGGTCCGCAGTTCGCCGCCGAGGAGGGTCCGGACCTCACCGCCGGCAACTCGTCGCCGGTCCTGCTCAGCCTGTCGATGCTCTTCGTCGGGGTGCTCGCCTCGGTGACGCTGGCCAACCAGTTCGGCTTCGACGGCAGCGCGTACGCGGCGAACGTGGTGGCCGGGGTGCCGGGGCGGCTGGAGCTGCGCGCCCGGATGACGGCCTTCTCGGTGTACGTGGTGCCGATGCTGGGCGTGGTGTCGGTGGTGATCGCCCTGGTGCTGGGCGAGCCGGGCTGGATCGGCGTGGCCGCCGGCGCGCTGCTCGCCGCGTACGGGGCCGGGCTGGCGATCAACGGGTTCGTGTCGGTGCTCGGGGCGTACTCGCTGCCGGAGACGAGCAACCCGTTCGCGATGAACACCGGGGCGGGGGTGGCGAAGAGCTTCCTCACCCTGCTGTCCATGGTCGCCTCGGCGGCCGCCGCGATACCGATGGTGGTGGCCGCAGCGCTGCTCGGGGACGCCTGGCTCTGGCTGGCCCTCCCACTCGGCGCGGCGTACGGGCTGGGGGCGGCGCTGCTCGGCTCGTACCTGGCCGGGGACGTGCTGGACCGGCGGATGCCGGAACTGCTCGCCACCGTCACCCCGCGCCGCTGATGCCGGTCGTCGAGGCGGTGGCGACCGTACCGGTCCCGCCCGAGCTGGCCTTCGCGGTCTCGCAGACCACCGCGCCGGTGCGCTACCGGTGGGACCCGTTCGTCCGGGAGCAGCACTTCACCGACGGGGCGACCCGCCCCGGCAAGGGGGTGCGGACCTTCACCCGGTCCCGGCACGGCTTGGTCATGGTCAGCGAGTACGTCTCGTTCGCGCCGCCGACGAACGTCGGCATGAAGATGGTGCGCGGGCCGTGGTTCTTCGAGATGTTCGCCGGCGGCTGGCGGTTCGCGCCCGCCCCGGAGCCCGGCCACACCGTCGCCACCTGGCGGTACAGCTTCCGCTGTCGGCCGGCGTTCCTGCGGCCGGTCGCCGACCGGGTCGGCGTCTGGCTGCTCACCCGGGACATCCGGCGCCGCATCGCCGGCTACGTCGCCGGCTGCGCCGACCCGGAGGTGCTGGCCGCCGCCCGCCGCTCACTCGCCGCCGACGACCCGCCCGACGGGGGTACGACCTGAGCCGCCCTCGCCCCGCAAAATCGAGTCGGCACCGATGGAACGGGACTGGGCGAGCTGCGGCGGCGTCACGAAGGCCATGCCCGGCACGATAGGCCGTTCGGGCGACGGTGCCGTGCCGGCGAGATGGCGGCTTGACGCTTTGCTCTGGCGGGTCGCGCCGGGAAGGCGGACATGACCGTGAGCGTGATGCCTCTGAGTCATAAATATGCCTCTGAGTCATATCGCTCGTTGCGACAAGCGCCTCCGGCAGCCCGACACGCCGGAACGCGCCCGGCGCTCGACACGCAGGCGGCACCGGCCGAACTGCGCGAGCGCTTCCTCGACTGGGCGTGGGCCCGGGGCGGCACAATGTTTCACGTGAATCATGAGCCGGGTGCCGAGATCCACCACACCGATCCGTTCGCCGTGCCCGTCGGGGAACGCTCGCCTGTACGCCGGTTGCGGGGTCGGTTGGCGGCGCCGGTGACCCTCTGGACGGCGCCGGGTCCGGCGGGGCTGACCGTCTCGTCCACCCTGGTCGCCGAGGGCGAGCCCGACCGGCTGCTCGGACTGATCGACCCGGAGTCGGACCTGTGGGCTGCGGTGGAGGAGGCCGGACGGTTCGCGGTGGCGCCGCTGGGGCCGCCGCACCGGCAGCTCGCCGACCGGTTCGCCGGGCTCTTTCCCTCCCCGGGCGGGCTCTTCGCCACCGGCGAGTGGCTCGACACCCCCTACGGCCCGGTCCCCGCCGACGCCGGCGGGTGGGCCGGTTGCCGGCTCGACGCCGCCCGGGAGTACGGCTGGGGCCTGCTGGTCGAGGCCACCATCGAGGCGGTCGACCTGACCGAGGAGACCATGCCGCTGCTGCACTACCGGGGCCGGTACCACGGGCTGACCTGACCGCCCGCCCGTCGACCATCCGGGCTACCGCTCGTCGAAGTGACGTACGTCACTCAGCGCAGCCGGCAGACCGTTCGGCGCAGCCGCCGACCGGGTCCGATCTCGGCCTTCCGTGGACGGGAGCGCGCTCTCTACGGTGCGCGAAACTCCCCACGCCTGTGAAGGTGGTGATCCACAGATGTCCACGGACACACCCGCGTCCGCGCCCGCCGAGTCGGCGGCGGAGCGGTACCTCGCCGTACAACGGTCGGACGAGTTCGCCGGGTTGCGTCGCGCGTTGCGCGGCTTCGTCTTCCCGATGACCGTCGCGTTCTTCCTGTGGTACGCGCTCTACGTCATCCTTTCCGCGTACGCGCGGGACTTCATGGGCACGAAGCTCTTCGGCAGCAACATCAACGTCGCCCTCGTCTTCGGCCTGCTCCAGTTCGTCTCCACCTTCCTGATCGCCTGGCTCTACTCCCGGTACGCCGACCGGAAGATCGACCCGGTCGCCGACCGGATCCGCGCCGAGATCGGGGAGGTGACCCATGAACACGGTCCTCGCGGCTGAGGCGGGCAGCACCACCGCCCGCAACCTCACCATCACGCTCTTCCTGGTCTTCGTGGCGGTGACCCTGGCCATCACCATCTGGGCCAGCCGGCAGACCAAGACCGCCACCGACTTCTACGCCGGCGGCCGGTCCTTCTCCGGCTTCCAGAACGGCATGGCGATCGGCGGCGACTACATGTCGGCCGCCTCGTTCCTCGGCATCGCCGGCATCATCGCCCTCTACGGCTACGACGGCTTCCTCTACTCGATCGGCTTCCTGGTCGCCTGGCTGGTGGCCCTGTTGCTGGTGGCCGAACTGCTGCGCAACTCCGGCCGGTACACGATGGCCGACGTGCTGGCCTTCCGGATGCGGCAGCGCCCGGTGCGTACCGCGGCGGCCGTCTCCACCATCACGGTGTCGATCTTCTACCTGCTGGCCCAGATGGTGGGCGCGGGCGCGCTGGTCGCGCTGCTGCTCGGCATCAAGCCGGGAACGACCTTCCTCGGCATGGACGCGGACACCGCCAAGGTCGCCACCATCATCATGGTCGGCGCCCTGATGATCATCTACGTCACGGTGGGTGGCATGAAGGGCACCACCTACGTGCAGATCGTCAAGGCGTTCCTGCTGATGGGCGGCGCGCTGGTGATGACGCTGCTGGTGCTGGCGAAGTACAAGTTCAACCTGTCCTCGCTGCTCGGTGACGCCGCCGCCTCCTCGGGCAAGGGCAGCGCCTTCCTCGAACCCGGGCTGCGCTACGGCGTCGAGGTGGCCGGCAACTCGACCCAGACGTTCTACAACAAGATCGACCTGCTCTCGCTCGGCATCGCGCTGGTGCTCGGCACGGCCGGCCTGCCGCACATCCTGATCCGCTTCTACACGGTCCCGACCGCCAAGGCGGCCCGCAAGAGCGTGCTCTGGGCGATCGGCATCATCGGCACCTTCTACCTGCTCACCCTGGCGCTCGGCTTCGGCGCCGCGGCGCTGGTGGGCGGCAAGGCGATCACCGCCCAGGACAAGGCGGGCAACACCGCCGCGCCACAGCTGGCCGAGGCGCTCGGCATCGACTTCCTCGGCGGCAACCTCGGTGGGGCGACAATGCTGGCGATCATCGCGGCTGTCGCCTTCGCCACCATCCTGGCCGTGGTCGCCGGGCTGACCCTGGCCTCCTCCTCCAGCCTGGCGCACGACTTCTACGCCAACGTGCTGAAGAAGGGCCAGGCCTCGGAACGGCAGGAGGTGACCGTCGCCCGCGTCTCCGCCCTGGTCATCGGCGCGGTCTCGATCGTGCTCTCGATCTTCGCGCAGAGCCTGAACGTGGCCTTCCTGGTGGCGCTGGCCTTCGCGGTGGCCGCGTCGGGCAACCTGCCGGCCATCCTCTACAGCCTCTTCTGGAAGCGGTTCAACACCTCGGGAGCGGTCTGGGCCATCTACGGCGGACTGCTGGCCGCCGTGTTCCTGGTCTTCTTCTCGCCGGTGGTCTCCGGGGCGCCGACGTCGATGTTCCCGGACCAGGACTGGCAGTGGTTCCCGCTGTCCAACCCGGGCATCCTGTCGATCCCGTTCGGCTTCCTGTGCGGCTGGATCGGCACGGTCATCTCCAAGGAGCGGAACGACGAGAAGTACGCCGAGCTGGAGGTCCGCGCCCTCACCGGCGCCGGCGCCCACTGAGTCACGACGCGCCGACGCCCGGCGCACTGGAGGGGGCCCTGCGGGACGGGGGCCCCTCCGTCGTGCCTGGGGTGCGGCTGAGGGTGCGCGGGCGGGGCGGTCGGTAGGCTGACGCGCATGAAGGTTGCTGCGCGCTTCGGACCCGGTCACCGCATCCTCGTCACCGGCGGCGCCGGCTTCGTACCGTCGCACCTGGTCGACGCCCTGATCGCCCGTGGCTGCACGGTGGTCGCGCTGGACAACTTCGTCACCGGGTCGAAGGAGAACGTCGCCCACCTGCTGGAGAACCCGTCCTTCACCCTGGTCGAGGCCGACATCTCCGACGGGCTGCCGGCCCACCCGGCGCTGGCGGAGCGGTTCGACGCCATCCTGCACATGGCCTCCCCGGCCAGCCCGACGGACTTCGAGAAGCTGCCGGTGGAGATCCTCCGGGTCGGCTCGGTGGGCACCCTGCACCTGCTGGACCGTGCGCTCGCCGACGGCGCCCGGTTCCTGATGGCCTCCACCTCGGAGGCGTACGGGGACCCGAAGGAGCACCCGCAGCGCGAGACGTACTGGGGCAACGTCAACCCGATCGGGGTACGCGCCGTCTACGACGAGGCGAAGCGCTTCTCCGAGGCGGCCACCATGGCGTACCACCGGAGCAAGGGTCTGGACGCGGCGATCGTGCGGATCTTCAACACGTACGGCCCGCGGATGCGCCCCGACGACGGCCGGGCCATCCCCACCTTCATCTCTCAGGCGCTGCGCGGCGAGCCGATCACCGTGCACGGCACCGGCAACCAGACCCGCTCGATCTGCTACGTGGACGACCTGGTGCGCGGCATCCTGCTGCTGCTCGACTCCACCGAGACCGGGCCGATCAACTGCGGCACCGAGCACGAGATGAGCATGCGGCAACTCGCCGAGACGATCGTGTCACTCTGCGGAAGCGGCTCCGAGGTGACCTACATCACTCGTAGCGCGGACGACCCGGAGATGCGGCGACCGGATCTCACCCTCGCCCGGGAGCTGCTGGGATACGAGCCGACCGTGGCGCCCGAAGACGGACTGCGACGCACGATCGACCACTTCCGGGCGCGGCTAGGGTAGCTTCCCGCCCGGCGCCCGGGACGCCACGCGGCGTACGCCTTCGGGCAACGCTCGACCGGCCTACGTACGCTGAATCGCATGTCCGCCACATCGTCAGCCGGCGTCCCGCTTCCGTACCTGCACCGAAGCGCCGGACGCGCCGCGGTCCCCGGTCCCGACCGGGCCGCCGGGCGCGCCCGGCCGTCCGACGCGCAGTGGTACCCGTCGTACGACGAGGAGCGGCCCCGCTCCGGCGCGCCCGGCGGCCCGGGCGGACCCGGCACACCGCCGGGGCCGGGTGGCCCGGGCGGTCCCGGCCGGCGTGGCCCCCGCCCGCGCTGGGGGCGGATCGGCCTGGTGGCCGGGGCGGCGGTGCTGGTGCTGGCGCTGCTCGGCGGCCTGGGCGCGTGGGTCTACACCGACAACCTGGACGAGGGCCTGGCCCGCACCGACCCGTTCTCGGAGATCACCGGCGGGCGGCCGGCCAAGGCGGTGAACGGGGCGCTGAACATCCTGCTGGTCGGCTCGGACTCGCGGGACCCGGACGCGCCGGTCGACAAGCAGAGCCAGTGGCGGGCCGACACGATCATCGTCATGCACATCCCCGCCGACCACAAGTCCGCCTACCTGGTCTCCGTCCCGCGTGACCTGTACGTGCCGATCCCGGAAAGCGCCGGTGCGGACTGCGACTCCGGACGGCGCGCGAAGATCAACGCGGCGTTCGCGTTCGGCGGCCTCCCGCTGGCGGTCCGCACCGTGGAGTGCTTCACCGACGTCCGGATCGACCACGTGATGGCGATCGACTTCGGCGGCTTCAAGGAGGTCACCGACGCGCTCGGCGGGGTGGACCTCAAGGTGGAGCGGAGCATCACCTCGATCCACAAGCCGTACCGGAAGTTCACCAAGGGCACCATGCACATGGACGGCGCCACGGCGCTGGACTGGATCCGGCAGCGCAAGCAGTTCCCGGACGGCGACTTCGCCCGGATGCGCCACCAGCAGGAGTTCCTGCGGGCGCTGATGGACAAGGCGGCCAGCACGGGCACGCTGGCCAATCCGAAGAAGCTGAACGCGTTCCTCCAGTCGGTCACCGACGCGGTGACCGTGGACAACGGCTTCTCGCTGGTGGACATGGGCGTGCAGTTCCGCAGCCTGCGCGGCGAGAACCTGACCTTCCTCACCAGTCCGAACACGGGCAGTGACACGATCAACGGTGAGTCGGTGGTGGTCTCCGACCGGACGAAGGCGCTGGCCATGTACAAGGCCATGTCGGCGGACACGATGGCGGCCTGGGTGGCGGCCAACGATCCGGACACCAAGGGCAACTGACCCGGTTCCTCCCGGGGCGGCCGGGCCTCCCGGCCGCCCCGGAGGCCGGTGGCCGAGCCGGTGGCGGCGACCGCGGTGGCCGGCACGTTTCGACGGACGTCATCAGAGGTGCATTCACGTCTGGTTCAATCATCGGTCGCCAACCACCGACCAGACGCATTGACTCATCCGTTCGGTTGAAATGCCGTCGCAACTGTCGGGATATCTGAGAATTGAGCGCCTGACGATCTCGCCTTGACGGGAAGCGGTACGTACAGTGGGTCCGCCCCCCGACAACGCGAACTGGAGCATGCATGCCGGTTCAGACCAGCCCCCGCCCCTCGCTGGATTCCGACCCGTACGCGCGGTCGTCGACGATCCCGTCCCAGCGCGGTCGGGGCGGTCAGCGCACCGGCGGCGCCAGGAAGCGCACCAAGCGCAAGGACCCGCTCTGGGCCCGCCTCACGGTGATCTTCGGCGCCGTGCTGATGATGACCAGCGGCGTCGCCATCGTCGGCAGCAAGGCGCTGATCAGCCAGGCCACCGGCAACATCGCGCAGAAGAACCTGCTGGGCGGGGCCGGCAAGACCGACGCCGAGGGCGGCGCCGACCTGGACGGCCCGATCGACATGCTGCTGCTGGGCGTCGACGCCCGCGAGCGGTGGGCCGCCGATGACGTCCGGGCGGACAGCATCATCGTGCTGCACATCCCGGCCAGCCACGACCAGGCGTACATGATCTCGATCCCGCGAGACACCGAGGCGAAGATTCCCGCCTTCAAGAAGAGCGGCTACGCCGGCGGCACCGACAAGATCAACGCGGCGTTCCAGGCCGGTGCCCGCAACGGCGGCGGCTGGGAGGGCGGAGCTCAGCTGATGGCCCAGACCATCAAGAACATGACCGGGATCAGCTTCGACGGTGCCGCGATCATCAACTTCGGCGGATTCAAGAACGTCATCGACACCCTGGGCAGCGTCCGGATCTGCGTCAAGCACGAGGTGAAGTCGATCCACACGGTGATGGTCGACGGCAAGCAGATGTGGAAGGCGGACGCCAAGAAGACCGGCCGGCCGATGACCCCGGTGGTCTACAAGAAGGGCTGCCGCCAGATGTCCGGCCTCGAGGCGCTGGACTACTCCCGGCAGCGCTACGGCCTGCCGAACAGCGACTACGACCGGCAGCAGAACCAGCAGCAGCTCATCAAGGCGATGGCCCGCAAGGCCACCGAGAAGGGCATGCTGACCAACCCGGTCAAGATCAACCAGCTGATCCGGGCGGCCGGCAAGGCCTTCATCCTCGACGTCGGCGACGCGCCGGTCGCCAACTTCATCTTCACCCTGCGCGGCATCAGCGCCAGCGAGCTGACCATGCTCCGCACCAACGGCGGCACCTACAACGGCAACGGCAACGGCAGCGAGGCGCTCAGCCCGCAGACTCTGGAGATGTTCCAGGCGGTCAAGAACGACAAGCTGGGCGAATTCGTGTACGCCAACCCGCAGGTGCTCTCCACCCGTAGCTGACCCCGGCGACCGGCCGGCAGCCACGGCGAAACCGGCCCCCGAGCGCGGTGACCGCCCGTAGCCTGAAGTGAGCAGGTCTCACGTAACGGCCACGGGGAGGGCGTCACGGCCAGGTCAGCGGGGTCCGACCGAGGGCTGGACACACCGCCACCCGGCCGCTGGCCGGGGGTCCTGTTCCGGTTCGGACTCGCCCTGGTGCTGGTGGCCGTCGTGGCCGTGGTCGGCATCAAGGCACTCACCGCGCGGTACGAGCGCACCATCACCCGGGAGCAACTGCTCGCCCCGGACGCCCGGCAGGCCCGAACCGACCTCTCCGAAGGGCTGAACTACCTGCTCGTCGGCACCGACCGGCGGGGTGCCACCGACGGGCCGGACCAGCGCTCCGACACCATCCTCCTCGTGCACGTCCCGCCCGGCCTGCGGCAGGGATACCTGATCTCCGTCCCGCGCGACCTGCTGGTGGCCATCCCACCCGGCGGCAACGGCTACGGCGGCGGCCAGGACAAGATCAACGCCGCGTACGAGCACGGCGGCGGCGGCCAGGGCGGCGCCCGGCTGCTCTCCTCCACCCTCACCCGGCTCACCGGCATCCGCTTCGACGGGGCCGCGCTGGTCGATTTCACCGGCTTCAAGCGGGTCATCGACCTGCTCGGCGGGATCCGCATGTGCGTCGACGCCGAGGTCCGGTCGATCCACACCGGGACCCTCTTCACCCCCGGCTGCGAGCAGATGGACGGCGCCCGGGCGCTGGACTACGTACGGCAGCGCTACGACCTGCCCGGCGGCGACTACGACCGGCAGCGGCACCAGCAGCAGATGCTGCGGGCGGTGCTTGAGCGGGCCGGCGAGACCGACCTGCGCGGCGACCCGGTCAAGCTGGACCGGGTGCTGCGTGCGGTCGGCGGATCGCTGACCCTGGACACCAACGGCGTACCCGTCGAGGACCTGCTGATGGCCCTCCGGTCGCTGCCGGCGGAGCGGCTGAGCGGGGTGCAGGTGCCGTCGTACCCGCAGACCATCGACGGGGTCTCCTACGTCGTGCTCGACAACGGCGGCAGCGGCCTCTTCGACGCCGTACGCGGCGAACGGGTGCCGGGCTGGGCACAGGCCAACGCGCGCTGGGTCACCCGGTTGTGACCGGACGTACCGCCCCCGCCCGGTGCCGGGTCCGCCGACGAGGATCTAGGCTTTGACGCGTGTTCGGACCCCAGGTACCCAGCGTTCCCGTGACCGAGATCGACGACGAGACCTACCTGCTGGACGTCCGTGAGGACGACGAGTGGGCGGCGGGCCACGCCCCCGGCGCCCACCATTTGCCGATGATGGAGCTGCCGGCCCGACTGGCCGAGGTCCCCACCGACCGGGACGTCGCGGTGATCTGCCGCTCCGGCGGACGCTCCGCCCAGGTCGTCGGCTACCTGCTCAACAACGGATGGGAGCAGGTGCGCAACGCCGACGGCGGGATGCGGCAGTGGGAGGCCGTCGGCCGGCCCGTGGTCGGCGGTGACGGGCAGCCCGGCCGGGTCATCTGAGCGCCGACGCCATGGGCGATCCCCTGGTCTTCGCGCACCGCGGCGCGTCGGCCGACCTGCCCGAGCACACCCTCGCGGCGTACCTGCGGGCCCTGGACGAGGGCGCCGACGGGCTGGAGTGCGACGTCCGGCTCACCCGGGACGGGCACCTGGTCTGCGTACACGACCGCCGGCTGGACCGGACCAGCAACGGGCGCGGGCTGGTCAGCGCCCGCACCCTCGCCGAGCTGGAGCTGCTCGACTTCGGCTCCTGGCATCCGGGCTGCGTGCCGGCCGAGGGCGACGAGGTGCTGGACGAGTCGCACACCCGGCTGCTCACGCTGGAGCGGCTGCTGGAGGCCGTACTGGCCGCCGACCGGCCGGTCCGGCTGCTGGTGGAGACGAAGCACCCGTCCCGGTACGGCGGGGACGTCGAGCGCCGGCTGGTCACGCTGCTGCGCCGGTACGGGCTCGCCGAGCCCCGCCCGGACGACCGGGTCCGGGTCACCGTCATGTCCTTCTCCCCGCTGGCCGTACGCCGGGTCCGGGAACTGGCCCCGGCGCTGCCGACGGTGCTGCTGCTGGAGGTGCTGCCGCGCTGGCTGCGGCTCGGCCGACTGCCGTTCGGCGCGCGGATCGCCGGGCCCGGCATCGGCCTGGTCCGGGCCCGCCCGCAGCTGGTGCCCGCCCTGCGCGCCGCCGGCCACCAGGTGTACGTCTGGACGGTCAACGAGCCGGACGACCTGGAGCTGGTGCTGGACGCCGGAGTGGACGGGGTGATCACCGACCGGCCGGCGCGGACACTGGCCCGGCTGGGCCGGTGAGGCCCACCGGACGGGGCTGCCCGAATTCCGGCCGAGGGGGCACACTCGGGACATGCCGGAGCGTACCGATCTTGCCGCCCTCGTCACCGGCCACAGCGCGGTGATCGAAATGATCAACGCCGGCGACGCCGGGCTGCCGGTCCTCACCCAACTGCTCCGGGTCGCCCGCTCGGCGGTGGGTGCGGTCAGCGTGGCCTTCGTCGAGTTCGCTCCGACCGGCGGCCGGGTCATCGCGGCCAGCGGCAACGCCGAATGGATGATCGGCCGCCCGCTGCCGGCGTCCGACCCGGTGACCGTCTGCCTGCTCTCCGGTCCCCGCGTCCGACAGATCCGGGTGGACCATTTCCCCGGTCACCTCGCCGGCGAGCTGACCGACCGGGGGCTGCGCCGCATGATCATGGCCCGCGCCGAGATCGGCGGGCTCACCGTGGGCAGCCTGCACGCCCTCTACGCCGACGGCGAGGACTCCGCCGACCCCGAGGGGCAGGCCGTGCTGGGCTACGTCGCCGCCTGCATCGCGCACATGTATGGCGACCAGAGCGGCCTGCCGGTGCACGGCGACGGCCCGGTGGTCGCGGCGCTCGCCGACGGCCTGGCCGTGGTGGACCGGGAGGGGCACGTGCGGCTCTGGAACCCGGCCGCCGCCCAGGTGACCGGCCGCTCCTCCGCCGAGGCGCTGAACCGGCCGCTGCCCTTCCCGCTCCCCCCGTCCGGCCAGGTGCTCGACCACCAGATGCCCGACGGGCGCTGGCTGCGGATCACCTCGGGGGAGCTGGCCGGGCCCGGCACCCAGCGGGTGGTCACCTTCCGCGACATCACCGACCAGCAGCGCCGCGACTCCGAGCGGGACCTCTTCGTCGCGGTGACCAGCCACGAGCTGCGCACCCCGGTCACCGTGATCAAGGGGTACGCGGACACCCTCACCGACCACTGGGAGTCGCTGACCGACAATGACCGTCGGCAGGCCGCCCGGGTCATCGGGCAGCGCGCCAACGAGCTGGCCCGACTGATCGACCGGCTGCTCTCCTCGGCCATCGACGGGCGGTCCGCCGGCGAGCCGGCCGTCCCGTTCGACCTGGGCGACGCGCTGCGCGCCGCGGTGCCGGACCTCCCCGCCGACCTGCGCCACCGACTCGTCCTCGACCTGCCGGCCCACCTGCCCAAGGCGCTCGGCGACCGGCACAGCATGGCCACCGTGCTGACCGAGCTGAGCACCAACGCCGGCAAGTACTCGCCGCCGGAGACGCCGATCGAGGTCACCGCCGGCACCGACGGGCAGACCGTCCTGTTCCGGGTCAGCGATTGGGGCATCGGCATCCGGCCCGAGCACGTGGAGCGGGCCTTCGACCGGTTCTGGCAGGGCGAGTCCGGGGACCGCCGGGGCTATCCCGGGGCGGGGCTCGGTCTCTATCTCGTCCGCCGGATCGTTGAACAGCAGAATGGATGGGTATCCCTTCGGCCGAGGAACGGCGGCGGTACGGTCGCAGAGGTGCGGCTGCCGCGGGGATGACCCGCCGGGGCACCGGGGGGACGGCCGAGAAGGAGCGAGGGTGTCGGCGTACGCGGTCGAGCGTTCGTGGTGCGTGGTGGTTCCCCACCACGCCACCGGAGCGCGGCTGGCCCGGCACCGGCTCGCCGACGAACTCGCCGAGGTCGTACCCCCGGTCCTGCTGGCCGACCTGGTGGCGGTCCTGGCCGAGCTGGTGGGCAACGCGGTCCGGCACGCCGACCCGCTGCCCGGCGGAGTGGTCCGGGTGGCCTGGCGGTTGCGGCCCACACCGGGCGGCCCCGTCCTGTCGGTCCGGGTGACCGACGGCGGCGCGCCCGCCGGTCCGCGGCTGCGGGCGGCCAGCCCGGACGCGGTCGACGGCCGGGGCCTGCACATCGTCTCCGGCCTGGCCAGCCGCTGGGGCGTCGAGCGGGACGGCCTGGGCCAGAGCGTCTGGGCGGAGTTCGACCCGGCCGGCTCGCCCCGATCCGACCTGGTCGTCGCCGGGTGACCGGCCCCCGGGGGCGGGTCCTCCCCACGCCGTCCCGGTCCGGCCTCTAGGCTGTCTCGCCGTGAGCAAGCGTCGAAAGAACCAGCGCGCCGTCGAAGCGACTCCCCGTCGGGAGAAGGTCCGCGACATCTTCGTCCCGCGTCCCTTCGAGGGGCTGACGGACGAACCGGAGTGGATCGCCCTGCGCGAGCTGGTGCCGGCCGCCTCCGCGCCGCTGCGGCTCACCCCGGAGCTGGTCGAGGAGTACGGCGACCGCCCGGTCACCCTCGCCACCGTGCTGCCGATGGCCGCCCCGGCGATGACCAAGCCGGACGGGCGGGTCTTCATCGGGTTGCAGCGCCACCAGCAGTCCGGTGACGTCTCCCGCGACCTGGCCGAGGCGCTGCTCTGCGCGCTGCGCACCGAGCCGGGCGGCCAGGTGGCCGTGCCGCCGCTGCCGGGCGCCGGCCCGCGCCTGCAGGACGTGCTGGTGGACGGCCCGCTGGAGATCACCATGCACGACGGCTTCGAGTTCTGGCTCGACCCGGGCGCGGCCGACGACCCGACGGTGCAGGCCTCCCTGGAGCGGGCGAACGCCGCGATCTACCCGACCGTACGGCTCGCCGCCGCCCGGGCCGCCTACTGGTGTCAGGTGCCGGAGAAGGCCCACGTGCGCTGGGTGCTGCCGGAGGACGAGGACACCGCCCTGGACGCGCTGTCCCGGCTCTCCGCCGCCGGCACCCTGACCCTGGGCGAGGGCACCCGGTTCGCCGGCATGTTCCGCGCGCACGGTCGGCTGGTACCGGTCTGGGACCTGCCCGAGGACGTCCCGGCCGCCGACTGGGAGGCCCCGGTGACCGGCTTCGCCGAGCGGTACGCCGAGATGCTGGAGGAGAAGGAGCCGCTGGACGCCGCCGGACGGCGCGCCCGCCAGGGCCTGCTCGGCCGCCAACTCACCCTGCGCTGAGCGCGGCTTGCCCCGCCGCCCCCCGCCCCGCCTCGCCTCGTGGTCAGGCGGGGCGGAGTGGTTGGCGGACCACCGGGCAGGACATGCAGCGGGGGCCACCCCGGCCGGAGCCCAGTTCGGAACCGGCGATCGGGATGACCTCGATGCCGGCCCGTTCGAGCTGGGCGTTGGTCTCGGTGTTGCGCTCGTAGCCGACGCAGAGCCGGGGCGCCAGGGCGAGGGTGTTGTTGCCGTCGTCCCACTGCTCACGTTCGGCGGTGACCGGGTCCAGCCCGGTGTCGATCACTCTCAGCTGGTCGAGGTCCATCGCGTCGGCGGCGGCGCGCAGGAACGGCGCGGGCCCGTCCACCCGCGGCTCGCCGTCCGGCCCGGCGATCACCGTGTACGCCGAGAGGCTGCTGGCGATGTTCGGGTACATCAGCACGGCGTCGACGTCGACCATGGTGCAGACCGTGTCGAGGTGCATGGTGGCGCGCTCCTGGGCGATCGGCACCACCAGGATGGTGTGCGCCAGCCCGGCGGCGAAGACCTGCCGGGCCAGCCGTTCCGCGCCCGCCGGGGTGGTCCGCTCGCCCACCCCGACCGCCAGCACACCGGGGGCGAGCAGCAGCACGTCGCCGCCCTCCAGGTGCTCCAGCTCGGGGTGGTAGACGAACTCGGTGCCGACGAAGCGCGGATGGTGGCGGTAGATCGCGTCGGTCAGCGTGGTCTCCCGCCGGCGGGCCGGCATGGCGAGGCTGGTGACCCCGACCCGGTCGCCGATCCACAGTGACGAGTCGCGGGTGAAGAGCAGGTTGGGCAGCGGGTCGATGACGAAGTCGTGCCGGTCCATCAGCGTCCACACCAGCCCGCCGGGGCGTTCCGGGCTGACCCGCACCTCCTCGTGGGCGAGCCCGGCGATGAGCACGTCCGCGAGCGCCGCCGGATCGAGGTAGGCGAGGTGTTCGGTGACCCGGCGGCGCAGGGTGTCGCCCAGTCGTGGCGAGCGGAGCACCTGCTCGGTCAGTTCGGCGCGCGCGTCGGGGACGGCCAGGGTCTCGGCGAGCAGGGTGGCGAGGTAGAGCACCTCCACGCCGCGTTCGCGCAGCGCCGCCGCGAAGGCGTCGTGCTCCTCCTGCGCACGTCCCACCCATGGGATAGCGTCGAAGAGCAACGAGTCGTTGTTGCGGGGGGTGAGCCGGGCCAGCTCGGGCCCCGGGCGGTGCAGCAGCACCGTGCCGAGCCGACCGACCTCGCTGTCCACGTAGTGGGTCACCCTCGCAGCGTAGGGCAGGCGCGAAGAGTGTTCATGGAAAGAAGTGTGGATGAATATGGCATTCATCCACACTCATTCCGGCGCTCCAACTTGCCGTACCCCCCGGATGGCGACGTAGGGTAGTGAGGACATAACTTCGAGGGACCTTTTGCCGGAGGTCGCGATGACTGTCTTTCCCGCTCGTCGAGCCGTACCCACCCGGGCACTGCCGCCCGTGACGGTGCCGCACCCCCGGGCCGAAGCGCCGTCGGCGCTGGAGCCGGCCCGCCCGACCCCGCTGGAGTGGGCCCGCCGCCGTAGGGCGGAGCGGGGCGCGCGCCGGCTGGAGGCCGCCGGGGCCCGCGCGCTCGGCCAGCTCGACCACCTGGGCCCCGCCTGGCACGTCATCGAGTGGCCGCGCACCGACGTCGCGGACGTGCTGCTCGACCGCGGCCAGGACGACCGGGCCGGCTTCCTCGCCATCGGCCCGAGCGGGCTCTTCGCGGTGAGCATCGCCGACCACGGACGCGCCCGGGTGCTGGTCGCCGGCGACGTGGTCCAGATCAACGGCAAGCGGCCGCCGTACGTGGCCGAGGCCCGGCGCGACGCCAAGCGGGCGAGCAAGGCGCTCTCCGATGCCGTCGGCCTGCCGATCCCGGTGACGCCGGTGCTGACCTTCGTCGGCTCCGGCGTCATCAGCGTGTACGGCCTGCCGAAGGACTGCCTCATGGCGACCCACCGGGAGCTGGACCGGCTCCTCGTGGCCGGGGGCAACCGGATCAGCCCGGCCACCGCCGAAAAGCTGTCCCGGGTCGCGCAGCAGCCGCAGACGTGGCTCAACGGCACGTACCGTCCCGCCGCCGACTACCGGTGGTACGACGAGGGCCGAACGGCCGCTGACAAGCCGGCCGCCCGCCGGTAACGTCACCGACGACGCCACGCGGCCCACTGTTCACCGAGGTCACCTATGGTCCGCGCCGTCGCCGGCCGCCCGGTCGTTCCGGGTATCCGATCGTCACCGGCGGCCGGTGGCAGCAGCGCGGTACAGCGACCGTCGCGACGACCGGCTAGCGTGGACAGACCGTCGGTGTACATAGGAGGCTCGGTGGCCCACGTCGAACTCTCGCTCTCCGAAGTGTTCGCGCCGGAGTCGCGGACACCGACCGAGCAGGAGTCCGACAATGTCGGGCAATGGTCCGCCACGGTCTCCCACGCCGACGAGCCCTGCCTGCTGATCGACTCGGACACCCGGGTCGTGGCCATCTCGTCGTCCGGGTGCCGCCTGCTCTGCCTCGGCGCCCCCGAGGACGTGGTGGGCCTGCCGCTGCTGGAGGGTCGGCTGCGGCTGCTCGACTTCACGGCGGCCCGGGGCGAGCTGACCGAGCAGGACACCGACAAGATCCCACCGTTGCTCGCACTGCACTCCGGCCGGCTCGCCCGGGGCCTGCTGCGGATCCAGGCCGCCGGCGAGGACGCCCCCGACGCCACGGTCGACGCCATCTCCACCCCGGTGCTCGCCGCCGGCTCGGTCGCCGGCTCGCTCACCTTCTTCTCCGAGGTCTGACCTGCGGGTGAGATGTGGCATGCGCCGCACGCCGCGATGCTGGGGCTGGCACTCGCCGACGCCGTAAGGTGCCCTCATGCTCGATGTCGCCCTGCTCCCGGGGGAGTACGCCGTGTGCCGGCTGGCCGCCGGCACCCACCTGCCCCCCGCCCTGTGGGCCGAGCCGGGCGTCGCGGACGTGGTCACGGTGAGCTGGACGGCGGACGGGATCTCGGTCATCTGCCCCGCCGGGCGGGCGCCCGCCGAGGCGGACGTGGAGACCGACTGGCGGTGCCTGCGCGTGGTCGGACCGCTCGACCTCGCGGTCACCGGCACCCTCGCCTCCCTGGTCGACCCGCTCGCCGAGGCCCGGGTCAGCGTGGTCGCCTTCTCCACCTACGACACCGACCACGTGCTGGTCCCCGCGGTACGCCTGCGGGTGGCGACCGCCGCGCTGGAACGGGCCGGGCACAGGGTGCTGCGCTGACCTTCACCGCGCCGCCGGATCCTCCTACGATGGGCTCGGCCACCCCCTCCCGGCCGCCACGATCCGATGCCGTCGAGGCTCGCTCCCCCTGAGGACCGGTCCGTGCCGCCTGACGCACCGCACCGCACCCCGCCCCGCCGGCTGGTCGTCACCGGCGCCCTGGTCGCCGTCCTGCCGCTGGCCGCCTGCGCCGCCCCGCCGGAACGACGCCCGCCCGCACCGCCCGTCACCTCCCGGCCGGCGCTCGTCACCCCGGCGGCGCCGACCGCCACCCCGCCGGTGACCCCGCCGCTGGGCATCGCGCCGACGCTTCCCCCGACGCCCAGTCCCACGCCCGGGCTGGTCGCCGTCGCGTGCGCCGGCCGCCCCACCGCCGACCGGGTGGTGGGGCTGCTGCGCGGCCGGGTGCTCCCCCGGGGCGTGTCGGTGCGGGCCACCCAGGGGCCGCTGTGCGCGGCCGACTGGCAGTACACCGTCCTCGCCGTCACCGGGCACGAGGAACTCCAGGTGGTCACCCGCACCGAGTCCGCCGCCCTGCGGCTGGTCACCGCCGGCACCGACGTCTGCTCGATCGAGGTACGCACCATCGCGCCGCCCGGCATCCGGACGTTGGCCTGCGACGCCGGCACGGGGGCGCTGCCCGGTGCGTAGGCTGGTCGACATGCCCGGTACCCCACCGACCCGCTTCGTCTACCTCGGACCCGAGGGCACCTTCGCCGAGCAGGCGCTGCGCACCGTGCCCGCCGCCGAGCACGGCAGCCGTACGCCGGCGCGCAGCGTCGGCGAGGCGCTGGAGAGCGTACGGGCGGGGGAGGCCGACGCCGCCCTGGTGCCGCTGGAGAACTCGATCGGCGGCGCGGTCGGGGTGACCCTGGACGAGCTGGCCGAGGGGGACCCGGTGGTGATCACCCGGGAGGTGATCCTGCCGGTCGAGTTCGTGCTCGGCGCCCGCCCCGGCACGACGCTCGGCGCGGTGCGCAGCGTGGCGGCCCACCCGCAGGCCTCCACCCAGTGCCGCAACTGGCTGCGGAACCACCTGCCCGACGCGACGGTGGTCGACGTGCTCTCCAACGGCGCGGCGGCGGCCGGCGCGGCCGCCGGTGACTACGACGCGGCCATCTGCGCCCCGATCGGGGCCACCCGGCACCGGCTGGCCGTGCTCGCCGACAAGATCGCCGATCATCCCGACGCGGTGACCCGCTTCGCGCTGGTGTCCCGCCCCGGCCCGCCGCCGCCCCCGACCGGGGACGACGTTACCTCGCTGGCCGTGTACATCGCCCACGACCGGGTGGGCGCCCTGCTGTCGGTGCTGATGGAGCTGGCCGTACGCGGGGTCAACCTGACCCGGATCGAGTCCCGCCCGACCGGCGAGGCGCTGGGCCGGTACGTCTTCTTCCTCGACTGCACCGGGCACGTCGCGGACGTACGGATGGGCGAGGCGTTGCAGGGGCTGCGCCGGGTCTGCGCCGACGTGCGGTTCCTCGGGTCGTACCCCCGGCACCGCTGGACCGACGGGGCGGCCGAGCGGCCGGTCCCGGCGCCCGCCGGGCTCTCCGACGCCGACTACGCCGACGCGGCGGCCTGGCTGGCCCGGCTGCGGGCCGGCGAGCTGAGCTGACCCTGAGCCGACCCGGCGGAGCGCCCGGGACGGGCGCCCCGCCGACCCGGTCAGCTCAGCAGGCCGCCGAGCAGGCCGCCCTGTTGCTGCTGCTGGGTGCCGCTGCCCATGACCGGCGGCTCCTCGGAGGGCTGCACCACCACGAAGCCCTGGCCGGCGAAGCTCATCGTGAACGCCTCGCCGGTGCTGCGGCCGAGCAGCGTGCCCAGGCCGAGCTGCTCGGCGCGGTGGTAGCCCGTCTGGAGGTTGGCCGACCAGCAGACGGCGGCCTGCGGGTCGACGTAGGTCGGGGCGTCGACGTTGAGCACCACCGGGGTGCCGTTGGTGGTGATGGCGATCCGGCCGTGGCCGGTGAAGACACAGTTGAACAGCCCCGACGACGAGGCCATGCCGGCACCGCCGACCATCTTGATGTCGTACGAGAGGCTGGAGTCGAAGGCCAGCACGCTGGAGCCGTTGATGGAGAGGGCGTCGCCCGGCTCCAGGTCGATGATGTGCACGTCCTTGGCCAGCTCGGCGAGGAAGACGTCGCCCTGGCCGCTGAGCTTCATCAGCGGCACACCCTCACCGGTCAGGCGCTGCTTGATGAACTTGCCGAGGCCACCGGAGCCGAGCGCCTGGAACTGCACCTGCCCCTGGTAGGCGACCATCGAGCCGACCCGGGCCATGGCCTCGCCGTTGAGCTCGATCTTCAGCATCTTGGAGTTCTGCAGCCGCATGCCGGGCTGGGCGGACTCCTTCTCGAGGTTCTCCGCGGAGAACAGCGCGCTGCGCATCGGTTTCCTCCTGATTCGGGTGTGTCTCACCGGAGGGTAGGTGACCGGCGCAACCGGCGGCATCGGCCGAGCGGGGTCGCCGAGCGGGGTCGATCAGCCCCAGCCCAGCGCGTGCAGCCGGTCGTCGTCGATGCCGAAGTGGTGGGCGATCTCGTGGACCACGGTCACCGCCACCTCGTCGACCACGTCGTCCTCCGTGTCGCAGATGCGCAGGATCGGGCGACGGTAGATGAGGATCCGGTCCGGCAGCACGCCGGCGTAGTCCCAGCCCCGCTCGGTGAGCGCGTGCCCCTCGTAGAGGCCGAGCAGGTCCTCGCCGGGCGGCGGGTCGTCCTCGACCAGGATCACCACGTTGCTCATCAGCCCGAGCAGCTCTTCGGGCACCTCGTCGAGGGCCTCCCCGACCAGTTCCTCGAAGCGCTCCCGGCTCATCTCTACCGCCACGCCGTCCATTGTCCCCGACGCCGGGCGCCCCGCCCCGTCACGAACGGGGCGGGGCCGAGGGAACGGGTGCCGGTCCGGCACCCTCTCCACGGGTCTGGGTCAGGAGACCAGGCGGGCGGTGAGGCTGATCTGCGCGCCCGGGGCGAGCAGCCGCGAGATCGGGCAGTTGTCCTTGGCGGCCTCGGCCAGCTTGGTGAACTGGGCCTCGTCCATGCCCGGCACCTGGCCGACGGTCTCCAGGTCGATCCGGGTCACGGTCATGCCCGCGTCGGTCTTGTCGAAGTGGACCTTGGCGGTGGTCTCCACCGAGGTGCCGGTCGCGCCGGCGTCGCCGAGCTGCTTGGAGAGCGCCATGGAGAAGCAGCCGGCGTGCGCGGCGCCGATCAGCTCCTCGGGGTTGGTCCCCTCGCCCTCTTCGAAGCGCGACTTGAAGGAGTAGTTCCCCTCCAGTCCGCCCTTGCCGGTGCGGACGGTGCCGGAACCGTCGGTGAGATTGCCCTGCCAGCTTGCGGAAGCGGTACGGATAGGCATGCACCCGACGCTAACCGAAACCGCTCCGCCGGGCGACCGACCCGGCGGACACCGCCCGACGTCGTACCCCGGGCGGTGCCGCCGGGCGTGTCATGATGCGGTTCAGGCCCGCGACAGCGGAAGGTGGCCGATGTCCCAGGATCTCCCCGTCCCGCGACAGGACGACCGCTCCGACGGCACGGCCGTCGTCGAGTGGGGCACCCCGGAGCCCGCCCCGGCCGGGCGGTTCGGGCGGGCCCTGACCGGGCTCGGCCGGGACCGCCGGCTGCCCCTGGTGCTGGCCGTCCTCGCCGCGGTCGCGGCGATGGCCTCCCTGGTCGGTGAGTGGCTGGTGATGACGCTGCCAAACGGTGGCCCGGAGGGCAACGTCAGCGTCCGGGTGCCCGGCGGGGTGGCCGAGGTCGACGGCTTCGGGGTCGCGTACCTGGTGGGGCTGCTGCTGCTCGCCGCCGCGACGGCGCTGGCGCTGCGGGGCGGCCCGGCCGTCCGGCGGGAGGCGCGGGTGGTCGGCCTCGCCGTGGCCGGCGCGCTGCTGGCACTGCTGACGGCGACCGCCTTCTCGCTCGACGACTCCGGGCAGCGGGCCCTGTTCTACTCGTCGGAGGACGGTTTCCAGGTGGACTACGGGCGGGGCCTGGTGATGGCCTTCGTCGCGACCGCGCTGGTCGGGGCCGCGCTCCAGCTCGCCGGCCGGCAGGCGGCCCCCGACCTGCCGGAGGCGGACGCCGACGGCGAGGAGGAGCCGGTCGACTTCCGCCGGCCCGGCCGCGCAGCGGACGACCGACCGCCCGCGCCGGCCGACCTCACCGTCACCCCGACGGTGCCGTTCGCCCGGCGCGAGTCGGCCGGCTGACCGGACATCTCCGCGCCGGTGACCCGGCGCCGCCCGGCACGGGACGCAGCGTCACCGGGCGTTGGCGCCGGATTCGCCGGAACGCCATGGTCGCGACCGGTACCGCGAGGTACGGTTGCTGCCCGCCGTCACTCCGGGTCGAGGCACCGATGACCGAAACGGCTGGCTGCGACGGCGGCGGGCGAAGGAGGAACCATGATCCGCCCGGGCCTGCCCAAGCTGGTCGCCACCGATCTCGACAGGACGCTCGTCCGCAGCGACGAGACCGTCTCCGCGTACACCCACCAGGTGCTCGACCGGGTGCGGGCCGCCGGTATCCCGGTGGTCGGCGCCACCGGCCGGGGTCCCCGGCTCAAGGAACTCACCCGCAACGACATCCGGGCCGCCGACTTCCTGGTGATGGCCGGCGGCGGTTGCGTGGTGGACCAGAGCGACCCCGCCGGCCCCGTGGTGCTGCGCGACGAGCGGCTGCGCGGCGAGGTGCTGGCCGGGCTGCTGGCCGGCCTGGAGGCCGAGGTCGGGCCGCTCACCGTGATGGTCGAGGCGTCCGCCGAGCAGGACGCCCCGCTCTGGGGCGACTACCACCCGAGCTGGCCCTACCAGGACCGGTTCGAGGCGCGCAGCCGCGCCGAGTGCCTCTCCTGCGACGTGATCAAGGCATTCGTCCGGACCGCCGACCACCACGTGGACGAGCTGCTGGCCACCGCCCGCCGGATCGTGCCGCCGCAGGTGGCCACGCTCACCCAGGCCGGTCTGGGCTTCGTCGAGATCTGCCCGCCGGGGGTGGACAAGGCCACCGGCCTCAGCGTGGTGGCGGAGCGGCTCGGCGTCGACCCGGCCGACGTGCTGGTCTTCGGGGACATGCCCAACGACCTGCCGATGTTCGACTGGGCCGGCTGGGGCCGGGTGGCCGTCTCCAACGCGCACCCCGCGGTCCGGGCCGCCGCGGACGAGGTCACCCTGCGCAACGACGACGACGGAGTCGCGGTCTACCTGGACCGGCTACTCTCCCGGTAATGGGAGAGACACCCCGACTGGTCGCTACCGACATCGACGGCACCCTGCTCGCCGACGACCGCACGCTCAGCGCGCGTACCGCGACGGTGCTGGAGCGGATCTGCGCGCAGGGCACGCCGGTCGTGCTGGTCACCGGCCGTCCGATCCGCTGGCTCCAGCTCGTGTACGACCAGCTCGCCGCCCCGCTGCCGGCCATCTGCGCCAACGGCGCGGTGGTGTACGACCCGGTCGCCGACGAGGTGCTGCGGGCCGACCCGCTCGCCCCGGAACTCCTCGCCGAGGTGGCCCGCCGACTGCGGGCGGCGGTGCCCGAGGTGAGCTTCGCGGTGGAGATCGTCGACAGCCGGGAGATGCGGCACGAGGCGCACTACCCGCTGCGCTGGGACGCCGACCACGACGCCATCCGGGCCGTCGAGTCGCCGGAGGAGCTGCACTCCGTGCCGGCGGTGAAGCTGCTCGCCCGGGCCGGGGAGCAGGACCCGGACGCCTTCGTCCAGGTGGTGGCCGGGGCGCTGAAGGGGCTCGCCGAGGCGACGCACTCGTCGTACAGCGGGCTGGTGGAGATCTCCGCCGCCGGGGTGACCAAGGCGGCCGGGCTGGCCTGGTACGCCGCCCGCCTCGGCATCGACGAACGCGACGTGCTCGCGTTCGGCGACATGCCCAACGACCTGCCGATGCTGACCTGGGCCGGTCGGGCGGTGGCGGTGGCCAACGCGCACCCCGCCGTCCTGGAGATCGCCGACGAGGTGACCGGGGCGAACTCCGCCGACGGCGTGGCGGCGTACCTGGAGAAGGTTTTCGGGGTGGGCTGACCGGCCGGTCAGAGGTACTGGCCGGTGGGATGCCCCTCGCCGCCCTGCGGCTGGCCGATGCCCGGCATGCCGGGCATCATCCCGCCCGGACCGCTCGGCAGCGCCTGCCGGCCGGAGCGCATCTGCTCCAGCTGCACCCGGGCGGCCATCTGCTGGGCGACCAGCGCGGCCTGGATGCCGTGGAACAGCCCCTCCAGCCAGCCGACGAGCTGGGCGTGGGCGATGCGCAGCTCGCCCTCGCTGGGCGCCTTCTCCTCGGTGAAGGGCAGGGAGATCCGCTCCAGCTCCTCGCGCAGCTCGGGGGCCAGGCCCTCCTTGAGCTCGACGATCGACCGCTCGTGGATCTCGCGCATCCGGTGCCGGCTGGCGTCGTCCAGCGGGGCGGACTTGACCTCCTCCAGCAGCTGCTTGATCATGCTGCCGATCCGCATCACCTTGGCCGGCTGCTCGACCAGGCGGGTCGGGTCCTCGCCCGCCTGCTCGTCGGTCTGCACGGTGCCGACCGGGTGGCCGTCCGGGCCGACCACCACCACGGTTCCGGAGTGCCCGGTGTCCTCGGTGCCCGGCTCGTCGTTCTGTCCAGCGGAGTGCGCGTCGGTCATGGCACCCATCTTTACCCACGCCCGCGAGCGGCACGCGGTGGGACCGGTCACGACCACCGGCCGGTGGCGGGTCGCGCTACCGTCGCCCACATGCCCGCCGACCCGCGCGCCGTGCTCACCCGGCCCGCTGCGCCCCCCGACCTGACCGTCGCCTACGGCGACCACCCCGACCAGATCGCCGACCTGCGCCGCCCCGCCGGGGACGGCCCGGCCCGGCCGCTGGTCGCGGTGCTGCACGGCGGCTTCTGGCGGGCCGAGTACGACCGCACCCACACCGGGCCGCTGGCCGTCGCGCTGGCCGAGCTGGGCTGGCCGGTGGCCCAGTTGGAGTACCGCCGGACCGGGCAGCCGGGCGGCGGCTGGCCGGGCACCCTCACCGACGTGCTGGCCGGGGTGGCGGCACTGCCCGAGCTGGCGGCGCGCGCCCTGCCCGGCCGGGTGGCCGCCGGGCCGCCGCTGCTGCTCGGGCACTCGGCCGGCGGGCACCTCGCGCTCTACGCGGCGGCGCACGCCCCGGCCGCCGTACGCGGGGTGCTGGCGCTGGCTCCGGTCGCCGACCTCGCCGAGGCGTACCGGCTGGACCTGGACGCGGGGGCGGTGGCCGCGCTGCTCGGCGGCGGCCCGGCGGAGCAGCCGGACCGGTACGCGGCCGCCGATCCACGGGAGTTGGTACCGCTTCGGACACGTACCGTGATCCTGCACGGGGTCCAGGACCGCCAGGTGCCGATCGCGCTCAGCCGGGGTTACGCGGCCGCCGCTCGGGCTGCGGGCGGCGATGTGCGCCTCGTTGAACTGCCCGAATGCGAGCACTTCGGGCTCATCGACCCGGATTCGGCGGCCTGGCCGCAGGTGAGGGATGCGTTGCAGTCGCTGCACAAAGATCACTAGCCATTGACGCAGCGTCGCCAAGCGGGTAGAACGCCGAGGGGGCGGTGACGCCCGGCAACGCTCCCGGAAGGATTTTGGTGTCGCAGATGAACCGCAGGCGCGCCCTGCAGCTGCTGGCCGCGCTCGGTACCACCGGGCTGGTCGCCGGCTGCGGCACGGACGACGAGGGCGAGCAGCCAGCGGCCGGCTCGCCGATCAAGATCGGTCTCGTCGCCCCTGAGAGTGGCTCGGGCAAGACCATCGGCCAGGACGTCGTCAACGGCTTCGAGCTCTACCTCGCCACCCACGACCAGCGCCTCGGCGGGCACCCGGTGACCCTGGTGAAGGCCGACGAGGGCGACAACGCCAAGTCCGGCCAGGCCGCCGTCAACGACCTGCTCAAGCAGGGCGTGCTCGCCCTCACCGGGGTGGTCAACCCGACGGTGATGTCCGGCATCCGGGACATCGTGGAGCAGGCCCGGGTGCCGCTGATCGGGTCGAACGCCTCGCCGGTCAGCCTGCAGAGCGTGGTCTACATCTGGCGCACCTCGTACGTGCTGGACGAGCCGGGCCGGGCGCTCGGGGCGTACCTGAAGCGGCGGCTGCCGGCCGACAGCCGGCTGGTGATCATCGCGCCGGAGGGCGGCGCCAGCATTGACGTGGTGGGGGGCTTCCGCCAGGGCTTCGGCGTCGGCGACCCGCGGATCTCCGGCGAGCCGGTCTGGACGGACCCCACCGCCGATCCGGACGAGAACACGTACGCCTACGACATCCGCCAGGCGCTGAGCCGCAAGCCCACCGCGCTCTTCTGCCACTTCTCCGGCACCGCCGCCATCCAGTTCGTCCGGCAGCTGCGCCGGCACCGTCCGGCCTACACCGGGCCGATCTACGCGCCCGGGTTCCTCACCGAGGGCAGCGTGCTCAACGAGGTACGCGGGGTGCTGGTGGACGACAAGAAGGACCAGCTGCTGCCCGGCCCGATCCAGACCGTGTCGAACTACTCGGCCGACCTGAACAACAACGCCAACCGGATCTTCGCCTCCGCGTACCGCAAGACGTACAACGTCTCCCCCAGCACGTACGCGATGGCCTCGTACGACGCCGCGCAGGTGCTCGACCGGGCGATCCGGATCGCCGGGGCCAACCCGACCTCGCAGCAGGTCAACCTGGCCCTCGGCAAGGTCGGGCAGATCGACAGCCCGCGCGGGGTGTGGCAGTTCAACCAGCCGCGGACGCCGCAGCAGCGGTGGTACCTGCGCACCGTTCAGTTCGACGGCCGACTGCTCTCCAACGTCATGCTCAACGAGATCGCCACGCTCGGCTGAGCGCCGGGCCCCGTACGCACCGAGGGCCGGTCTCCCCATGGGGAGGCCGGCCCTCGGCGTACGTCCTGGTGGCGTCAGTGGCGCAGCTCGGCGATGCAGCACTTCACGCTGCCGCCGCCCTTCTTCAGCTCGGCCAGCTCGACCGGCACCGGGTGGTAGCCGGCCGCCTTGAGCTTGCCGGCGAGCCGGCTCGCCTCGCTGTTGAGCACGACGTTGAGCCCGTCGCTGACCAGGTTGAGGCCGAAGGTCATCGCGTCCTCGTCGTCCGCGACCACCGCGTCGGGGAAGAGCTGGGCGAGCACCTTCTGGCTGGCCGCCGAGAAGGCGCCCGGGAAGTAGACGATGTTCTCGTCGTCGATCGAGGCGAGCGCCACGTCGAGGTGGTAGAAGCGCGGGTCGACCAGGCGCAGCGACACCACCGGCCGACCGAGCGCCTCCTGCGCCTCGGCGTGCGCCGGCAGTTCGGTGCGGAAGCCGTGCCCGGCGAGGATCAGCCCGCCGTGCGCCTCCGGCAGGTACGCGAAGTCACCCTCGCCCTCGTTGGTCTCGCTCGGCGCGATGAACCGCCAGCCCTGCGACTCGTAGAAGGCCCGGTGGGCGGCGGCCTCGGCGGCGCGCTGCTCGTGCTTGAACTGGGCGCCGTAGACCGTCCCGTCCACCACGAAGGCACCGTTGGCGGCGAAGACCATGTCCGGCAGCCCGGCCTCGGGGCTGAGCAGGTGCACGTCGTGGCCGAGGCCGACCAGCGTCTCCCGCAGACGGTCCCACTGCTTGACCGCCAGTTCCGCGTCGACGTCGGTGGTGACGTCCATCCACGGGTTGATCGCGTACTCGACGGCGAAATGCTCGGGCGAGCACATGAGATATGTCCGCTTTCGCGAGACTCGCTGCTGGTTCACGGTCACCAAGAGTAGGTAGCCTGGAACTTTGGTAACAGCCACAACTCTTGCTTTCTGAAGGCGGAACGTTGCAGATAGATGCGGTCGACCAGCGAATCATTGCGTTGCTCGTGGCGGACGCCCGCGCGTCGTACGCCGACATCGGTGCTCGGGTGTCACTCTCCGCTCCGGCGGTCAAGAGACGCGTCGATCGGCTGCGCTCCGCCGGGGTGATCCGGGGCTTCACCGCGGTGGTCGACCCGGCCGCCGTCGGCTGGACCACGGAGGCCTTCGTCGAGCTCTTCTGCGCCGGCCGGACCACCCCGGCGCAGATCGGGGTGGCCGCCCGGCGGCACCCGGAGGTGGTCGGGGCGTACACGGTCTCCGGCGAGGCGGACGCCCTGGTGCACCTGCGGGCCGCCGACATCGCCCACCTCGAGGACGCGCTCGAACGGCTGCGGGCGGAGTCGTTCGTGACCTCCACCCGGAGCACCATCGTGCTCTCCCGCCTGGTGGAGTCCCCCGGCGTCGGCCCGTCCACCGCGTGACCCGCCCTTGACCTCAACCCCGCTTCATGTCGTCGACTGTGCTGGAGGGCGACGGAGAGGGAGATCGTGCGGGCGGTGTGGCTGCGGGAGTTCGGCGGGCCGGAGGTGCTGGTGCCGGGGACGGCGCCCGACCCCACGCCCGGGCCGGGGCAGGTGCTGATCGAGGTGGGGCACGTCAACCTGACGTTCGTCGAGACGATGTTCCGGGCCACCGGCTTCGGGCCGTTCCGGGGCCCGCTGCCGGTGATCCCCGGCAACGGGGTCGGTGGGGTGATCGGCGCGGTGGGCCCGGACGTGGACCCGGGCCTGGTCGGCCGGCGGGTGGTCAGCGGCACCGGTGGCTCCGGCGGGTACGCCGAACGGGTGGTGGTGGACCGGGCCGCGCCGGTCGAGGTGCCCGACGGACTGGCGCTGGACAAGGCGGTGGCGCTGCTCGCCGACGGCCGGACCGCGCTGCTGCTGACCGACGCCGCCGCGCCGCGCGCCGGGGAACGCGTACTGGTCGAGGCGGCCGCCGGTGGGGTGGGCGGCCTGCTGGTCCAGCTCGCCGCGCGGGCGGGGACCCGGGTGGTGGCGCTGGCCGGCGGCCCCCGCAAGACGGAGCTGGTCCGCGCCGCCGGCGCCGACGTGGTGATCGACTACCGGGAGCCAGACTGGGCCGACCGGGTACGCGCTGCGACCGGCGGGGTCGACGTCGTCTTCGACGGCGTCGGCGGCGAGGTGGGGCGCACGGCGTTCGACCTGCTCGACCCCGGCGGCCGGATGCTCAGCTTCGGGTTGGCCGGCGGCAGCTGGACCGACGTGCCGCAGGAGACCGCCGCGGCGCGCGGGGTGACCCTGCTCCGGCCGACCGCCGACCCGGACGCGCTGCGCGCGTTGACCGTCCGGGCGCTCGCCGAGGGCGCGGCGGGACGGCTGCGCCCACGGATCGGGCAGCGCTTTCCGCTGGAGCGGGCCGCCGACGCGCACGCCGCGATGCAGTCGCGGGCCACCGTCGGCAAGACCCTGCTCGACGTGCACTGACGCTCGCCGCCGCCTGACGCTCACCCGTCGACCGACGCGCGACGTCGACCGGCGGAGGCGTCGCCGACCGCTCCCGGCGAACCGCGCGGCGCGGGAGAGTCAGAGGTACATGCCCGTCCGGTGCTCGGAATCCGCCGGCCGGCTCGGCTTGTCCCCCTCGCCGAAGAACCGCTTGCCGCCGAACTCGCCGTGCAGCCGGTCGTCCAGCTCATCGGCCAGCCCAGTCATCACCTGCACCGCGAGCATCAGGTGGGTGGCCTGGAAGTTGCGGCCGAAGACCGGGATGGAGGCCCAGACGGTGTCGTCGGCGCAGTAGAGCCGGCCGATAGGCATCCGGTTGGTCAGCTCGGAGAGCTTCACGTAGAGGCGCTCGGTCGGCTCCACCTCGGTGAGCACCGGGGAGAAGACGTCGACCAGGGGCGGGTTGTCGCGGACCCGGACGAACACCATCGCCGAGCCGGCCCGGATGTTGATGTCGCCGTCCGAGTCGACCTGGAGCTGGTCGGACTTCGACTTGAGCATGGTCGACACGACGGTGCGGACGCGGTCCTCCAGCGCCAGCACGTCGTCGCCCTCGTCGCTCTTCTGCGCGCTCGCGGCGGCGGCCAGCGCCTCGTCGAGGTCCGCCTCGACGTCCCGGTCCGGGCCGAACTCGCTGCGCGCGGTGCCGAGCGGATCGACCGGCAGCGGCTCCCCCTGGGCGTCGTGCACGAGGTAGACGAGGAAAGCCGGATGCGGGGCGCCGTAGACGTCGCGCAGGGTACGGGAGAGCAGCGCGGCCAGCTTGCTGGCGTCGCCGGTCGAGCCCTCCAGGCCGAACTGCTCCCGGGAGCCCTCCAGCACGCCCGGCGGCGACCAGCCGAGCGCGATCATGTCCGCGACGGCGGCCCGGTCCAGCCGGTAGCCCTGCGGCAGGGTGGCGTTGCCGACCGCCCGCGCGGAGAGCAGGCCCCCGTCGCCCACGTCCAGGCTGATCGAGTAGACCGCCTCGCCGATGCCGGACGCCGTCGGGTCGAGGGTCAGCTCGACGTGCGCCCCGGTGGGCAGCGCGGGCAGCCGCTCGGCCAGCGCCCGGGCGAACTCCCGCCACGCCTCGGTCACCTTGGCCCGCAGGTCGGCCGTGGTCGGCTCGTCCAGCAGGACCGACTCGTGCTGCCCCGGCGAGCCGCCGGGCTGATCACCTGTCGGCTTCGAGGGGTGCTCTGCCGTCATGATCGCCTCCGTCCGTCAAGGTCACCCTACCCAGGCCCGCCCGGGATCAAATCCACGCGACCGGGATCGGACAACGCGGCCCGGGCGGCTCAGTCGGGGCGCTCGCCGCCCAGCTCCACCGGCCAGGTCGCGGCGAGCCCGCTCAGCCGGGCCGCCGCGTCCGCCGCGTCCGCGCCGCGCCCGACGGCAACCCCGATCAGGTACGCGCTGACCGGCGCGCCCGGCCGCAGCACCTGGTGGGCGACGTCCTTGGCCAGCCCGAGCACCGTCGGCACCGGCACCTCGGCCGGGTCGAGCCCCAGCTCGGCGCAGGCGGCCGTGACCCAGTCGTCCATCACCGTCATCGCGTCCACTCCTCCGCCCGGCGTACGTCGGAGTCAGTGTCGCAGTCGAACCAGGGCGGCGGGCCGCTCCCGGACCACGACAGGTCACGCACCCTCAGCTCGGCCAGCAGCTCCCGCATCGAGGCGCCGTCGCAGGTCCCGCCCCGACGCCCGGCGAGGCGGGTCAGCGCCTCCCGCAGCGCGGCGACCCGCCACACCCCGCACAGCGGCTGCCGCCGACCCCGGTCGTCGAGGAGGCAGACCCCGTCGGGCCGCGCGACGTCGCCCACGCCGCCGGGCTCCCCGGTGCCGTCCGGCGGCACCCCGCCGGGCTCCGGGCCCAGCTCGCGCAGCAGGACCCCGACCGCCTCCCGGGTGAGCAGCGGCAGGTCGGCGGCGAGCAGGGCGACTGTGGTCGTGTCCGGGGGCAGCAGGGCGAGCCCGGCCGCGGTGGCCGCCACGGGTCCGCCGCCCGGCGGTCGCTCGCGGGTCACCAGCACGTCGCCGGGGACCGCGTCGGCCGGCCCGACCAGGATGCGCGGGGCCGCGTCGGCGACGGCCGTCAGCACCCGGTCCCGCATCGGCCGCCCGCCCACCGGCACGGCCGGCTTGTCCCGCCCGCCCATCCGGCGCGCCGCGCCGCCCGCGAGCACCACCGCCGCGTACGCCGTCACCGGGCCACCGTAGCCGCGCGCGGACCCGCCCGCCCCGCCGGCTTCACCGTGCGGTCGCCGCCGGGCCGCGCCGTGGCATCGCCGCCGTCGGTGCGGGTCCTCGGCCGGCCGTGCCCTCGCCGGTCGACGTCGTCGTGCGGGTCGTCGGGCGGGCAGGGGAGGATGGCGGGATGGGACGGGCGACTGACCGGCGGGGCGTGCTCCGCATCGACCTCGACGCGGTGGCCGACGGACGCCCCCCGGTACGCCGGCAGGACACCCTCTCGGTGGAGGAACCGCTGGAGATCCGGGTCGGCCCGGCCGGCCCGGGCCGCCGGAGGCCGCTCGCGGTCACCATGCGCACCCCCGGCGACGACATCGACCTGGCGATCGGCTTCCTGCTCACCGAGGGCCTGATCCGGTCGACCGACGACGTGCTCACCGCCCAGCTCTGCGCCGGGGCGGAGACCCCGAACACGTACAACGTTGTCGACGTGGTGCTCGCCCCGGGCGTGCCGGAGCCCGCCACCGACCCGTCGCGGAACTTCTACACCACCAGCTCGTGCGGAGTCTGCGGCAAGGCCAGCATCGAGGCGGTGCGGACCCGGTCGCCGTACCCGGTGGCGGAGGATGCGCTCACCGTCCGGGCGGACGTGCTCGCGGCGCTGCCGGACCGGCTGCGCGCGGCCCAGCGGGCCTTCGACCGCACCGGTGGCCTGCACGCGGCGGGCCTGTTCACCGCCGAGGGCGAGCCGGTGGTGCTGCGCGAGGACGTCGGTCGGCACAACGCGGTCGACAAGGTGGTCGGCTGGGCGGTGCGGGAACGCCGTCTCCCGCTGGCCGGGCACCTCCTGCTGGTCTCCGGTCGGGCCAGCTTCGAGCTGACCCAGAAGGCGTGGATGGCCGGCGTACCGCTGCTCGCGGCGGTCTCCGCGCCCAGCTCGCTCGCCGCCGACCTGGCCGCGGAGGCCGGGATGACGCTGGTCGGCTTCCTGCGCGGCCGGACGATGAACGTCTACGCCGGCGGGCAGCGGGTGCTCGTCGACTGACCCGCTCCCCGGACGTGAGGTCGACGGCAGGGCCGCCCCGCAAACCCGGGGTGTCCACCGGACGTGCCGTCGGCGCCGGACCCACGGCCCCGGCTCACCCGACGCCCCGCCGGACGTGCCGGCGGCGAGGGGGCCGGCGGCGGACGACGCGCGGCTCGCCGACGGCCGGCCAGCCGTCCAGCTCGGAGGGGGGCACGCCGCGGCGGAGCAGGTCGTCGAGGAGCTGGGCCAGCGAGTAGTCGGGGTGGGCGGCCAGCGCCCGTTCCAACGCCACCGCCGCCAGGGCGCCCTGCCCGGCCCGCCACGCGGCGAAGGCCAGCAGGCTCGCCGGTGCCGCGATCAACTCCTCCTCGGCGCGGCGCAGCACGTCGCCCCAGAGGCTGATGTCCTCCTCCCGCCCGTCGGTGCGTTCCCAGGCGTGGTCGCGGACCGGGAGGTGGGTCAGGAGCAGGCTCAGCCAGGCCACCTCGTCGTCGGTGAGGCGCTCGCCCCGCCGGTGTGCCCGCAGGGCGGCCCGGACGGCGGCAACCCCGGCCTTGCGGACCGCGCGACCGCCGAGCAGGTCGGCGGCGGGCGCCTCCTCCAGCAGGGTGAGCAGCCGCCGCTCCGCCCGGACCCCGGCCTGCCGCATCGCCGCCCGGTCCGGCCCGTCGGCGGGCGCCACCTGGGCGGTGAGGGCGGCCCGGTCGGGCAGCGCCACCTGACCGGCGAAGACCGCGGCGGCGCTGACCTCGCTGCTGCCCGGGTCGTACGGGGTGCCGTCGGGCGGGCAGCAGGCCGCCTCGGCGCACAGGTACGACCAGTACCGGCCGTCGGTCACCCGCAGCGCTTCGAGCACGGTCAGGCCGGCCGCGGTCAGTGCCGCGCGTACCGCGTCGACGGTGGGGGTGACCCGCTCGGCCGGGCCGTACCCGAGGACGGTGGCGGCGTCGGCGTCCTGCCGGCGGAGGACGTCGCCGAGGTGGCCGGCGGGCAGGCGGGGGTCGGCGCCGCGTTCGGGCAGGTCGGCGCGGGCGGCGAAGACGACCCGCTGCGCCCGCATCGCCACCACGACGACGCTGTCGGCGGGGTGGAAGCCGAGCAGGTACGGCACGGCGGCGAGGAGGTCGGCGGGCGAGCGGACGGTGAGCCGGGGGCGGTCGGTCGCGGTCATGCCGGCAGCCTGCTGTCCCGGGGTCGCGCTCGACAGACCCTGTGGACGACACGCGGGTTGTCCACAGACACGGAGCGTGTTCCCGCAGCGCAGCGCGATCCGGCACGTCGCGCCGGGCCCACCCTGGGCGGGCGGAGCGGCTACCTTGCGCTGATGGACCTGGCGTACCTGCGGGCGCACCCGGAGCACCTGCCGACGTTCCTGACCCACCAGCGGATCCGGGAGACGCCGGTCTCCGGCGGGGACGTCTGCGTCGCCTCCCGGCTCACCCTGGACGACGGCCACTCCGTCTTCGCCAAGAGCTGGCCGGAGCGGGCTGGCCGACCGGTGCCGGAGGGCTTCTTCGCCACCGAGGCCGCCGGGCTGCGCTGGCTGCGCGCGGCGGGCACGGTGGCCGTACCGGAGGTGGTGGTGGCGCTGCCGGAGCTGCTGGCGCTGGCCTGGGTCGAGCCTGGCGAGGCGACGCCGGAGGCGGCCGAACGGTTCGGCCGGGAACTGGCCGGGATGCATCGGGCCGGGGCGAGCACGTTCGGCGCCGACTGGCCCGGCTTCATCGGCCCGCTGCGGCAGGACAACACCCCCGACGCGGCGCCCTGGCCGGACTGGTTCGCCCGGCGCCGGCTGCTGCCGTACCTGGAGTTGTCGGTGGCCGGCGGCGCGCTCGACAAGGCGGACGCCGCCCTGGTGGAGCAGGTCGTCGCCCGGATCGGCGAGTTCGGCGGCGACGAGCCGCCGGCCCGGGTGCACGGCGACCTGTGGCCGGGCAACGTGCTCTGGGGCGCGGACGACCGGGCCTGGCTGGTCGACCCGGCCGCGCACGGCGGTCACCGGGAGACCGACCTGGCCCAGTTGGCGCTCTTCGGCGGCGCGCCGCACCTCGACCGGATCATGAGCGCCTACCGGGAGGAGTGGCCGCTGGCCGACGGCTGGCGGGAACGACTGCCCCTGCACCAGCTCCACCTGCTGCTCGTGCACACCGCCGCCTTCGGAGCGGCGTACCGGGATGCGGTCACCCGGGCCGCCCGAGCAACGCTGGGCGGGACCGGCCGCGCTACGGTCGACGGGTGACCGCCGCCCCGCCCCCCGAGGGCGTCCTCGTCGACCGGTACGGCCGTGTCGCGCAGGACCTGCGCGTGTCGCTGACCGACAAGTGCAACCTGCGCTGCACGTACTGCATGCCTGCGGAGGGGCTGCCCTGGCTGGCCGGGCCGCAGCTGCTCGGCGACGACGAGATCGTCCGGCTGGTCCGGGTCGCCGTGGAGCGGCTCGGGGTGACCGAGGTCCGCTTCACCGGCGGCGAGCCGCTGATCCGCCCCGGGCTGGTCGAAATCGTCGCCGAGGTGGCCGCGCTGACGCCCCGCCCCCGGATCTCCCTCACCACCAACGGCATCGGCCTGAACCGGCTCGCCCCCACGCTGCGCGGGGCCGGGCTGGACCGGGTGAACGTGTCGCTGGACACCCTGGACCGCGACCGGTTCACCCGGCTGACCCGGCGGGACCGGCTGGCCGACGTGCTCGCCGGGCTGGCCGGCGCCGCCGCCGCCGGGCTCACCCCGGTCAAGGTCAACTCGGTGCTGATGCGGGGCGTCAACGACGACGAGGCTCCGGCGCTGCTGCAGTTCGCCCTCGACCACGGCTACGAGCTGCGGTTCATCGAGCAGATGCCGCTGGACGCCCAGCACGGCTGGGACCGGGCCAGCATGGTCACCGCCGACGAGATCCTGGCCTCGCTGGCCGGCGCGTTCGCCCTGACGCCCGACCCGGCCGAGCGGGGCGCGGCCCCCGCCGAGACCTGGCTGGTCGGCGGCGGACCCGCCCGGGTCGGGGTGATCGCGAGCGTGACCCGGCCGTTCTGCGGCGACTGCGACCGGACCCGGCTCACCGCCGACGGCCAGATCCGGGCCTGCCTCTTCGCCACCGACGAGTCCGACCTGCGCGGCGCACTGCGCGCCGGGGCGGACGACGTCGAACTGGCCCGCCGCTGGCAGGCGGCGATGCGGGGCAAGCGCGCCGGGCACGGCATCGACGACCCGACCTTCCTGCAACCGGCCCGGCCGATGTCGGCGATCGGAGGCTGAGCCGTGGACCTCACCGTCCGCTACTTCGCCGGAGCCCGGGCCGCCGCCGGCCGTACCGAGGAGACCGCATCCGCCGGCCGGTCCCTGGACGAACTGATCGGTGAACTCGCCGAGCGGCACGGGCCGCGGCTGGCCGCCGTGCTGGCGGTGGCGAGTTTCCTGGTCGACGGGGTCAACTGCCATGATCGTCGGGAGCCGTTGCCGGCCGGGGTCACGATCGACGTGCTGCCCCCCTTCGCGGGCGGCTGAGAGAGGGCTGGCATGTTGGCGATCCTGGCGTTCGTGGCCACCCTGGCCCTGATCACCGGCCTGATCCACTTCTACCTGTGGAAGCGGCTGGTCAAGGACACCACCCGCCCGGGGCGGTGGCGGCGTATCGGCAGCGTCGCGGCGCTGCTGCTGGCGCTGCTCGTACCCGCCACGATGGCCGGCACCCGGGTCGCCGGGGCGTTCTGGCTGGCCTGGCCGGGCTACCTCTGGCTGGCGGTGATGTTCTACCTGCTGGTCCTGCTGCTGGTGCTGGAAGCGCCGATGGCGGTCGCCAAGCTGGTGCTGCGCCGCCGGTCGACGGTCGCCGAGCCGACCACCGCCGCGCCGGAGCCGGTGCTGGTCGGCGCGGCCGGCACCGCCGACCCGCCCGCCGTCGAGGCCGTCGACCAGCCCGACCACGACGCCTCGCGGCGGTTGCTGCTGGCCCGGGGCGCGGCGATCTTCGCCGGTCTGACCGCGGCCGGTGTCACCGGCTACGGCGTGCGGGTCGCGACCGGCCCGCCCGAGCTGGACCGGGTCCGCATCCCGCTGGCGAAGCTTCCCCGGAGCATGGACGGGCTGCGGATCGCCACCGTCTCCGACATCCACCTCGGGCCGCTGCGCGGGCGGGAGCACACCGAGCGGATCGTCGCCGCGATCAACCGCCTCGACGCCGATCTCGTCGCGGTCGTCGGTGACCTGGTCGACGGCTCGGTCGCCGAACTGGGCGGGGCGGCGGCGCCGCTGCGCGGGCTGCGCTCCCGCTACGGCAACTTCTTCGTCACCGGCAACCACGAGTACTACTCCGGCGTGGAGGAGTGGGTCCAGGAGGTCGACCGGCTCGGCCTGCGGGTGCTGCAGAACCAGCGGCAGGAGATCCGCGCCCGCGGCGGTGTGCTCGACCTGGCCGGCGTCAACGATGTGACCGCCGCCGGCACCGGGCTGGCCGCGCCCGCCGACTACGCCGCCGCACTCGCCGACCGCGACCCGAGCCGTCCGGTGGTGCTGCTGGCCCACCAGCCCGTCGCCGCCCACGAGGCCGCGAAGTTCGGGGTCGACCTCCAACTGTCCGGGCACACCCACGGCGGTCAGATCGTGCCGTTCAACCTGGCCGTCAAGCTTCAGCAACCGGTCGTCTCCGGGCTCGGCGAGGTCGACGGGACCAAGGTGTACGTCACCAACGGCGCCGGCTTCTGGGGTCCCCCGGTACGCGTCGGCGCCCCACCCCAGATCACCCTGGTCGAACTGCGCGCCCCATAGCGCGCCGGGGCGGCGGAGTCCAGCACCGGATTGCTCAGGTCACGCGTACGCGTGGCGGCGGGCGGGTAGGGGACCGGCCGTGACAGGATGCGGCGTGCCTCCGTTCAGCGCCGCACCCCCCGGTGGCGTCCCGCCGTTCGTCGCGGACCTGCACATCCACTCGAAGTACTCGCGCGCGTGCAGCCGCGACCTCACCCTGCCCAACCTCGGCTGGTGGGCCCGGCGCAAGGGCATCGGCGTGCTCGGGACCGGGGACTTCACCCACCCCGCCTGGTACGACCACCTGCGCGAGACGCTGCACCCGGCCGAGCCCGGGCTCTACCGGCTCAGCCCCGAGGCGGAGCGGGACATCGCCCGCCGGCTGCCGCCCCGGCTGGCCGGCGCGGCGGAGGCGGACCCGGTCCGGTTCATGCTCAGCGTGGAGATCTCCACGATCTACAAGCGCGACGACCGGACCCGCAAGGTCCACCACCTGATCTACCTGCCCGACCTGGACGCGGTGGCCCGGTTCAACACCGCGCTCGGCCGGATCGGCAACCTCGGCTCGGACGGCCGGCCGATCCTCGGGCTGGACTCCCGGGACCTGCTGGAGATCACCCTGGAGGCCAGCGCCGACGGCTACCTGGTCCCCGCGCACATCTGGACGCCCTGGTTCTCCGCGCTCGGTTCGAAGTCCGGCTTCGACGCGATCGCCGACTGCTACGCCGACCTGGCCGAGCACATCTTCGCGGTGGAGACCGGCCTCTCCTCCGACCCCGAGATGAACTGGCGGGTCGGCAGCCTGGACGACTACCGGCTCGTCTCCAACTCCGACGCGCACTCCCCGCCGGCGCTGGCCCGGGAGGCGACGGTCTTCCGCTCCGACCGCGACTACTTCGCCATCCGCGAGGCCCTGCGCACCGGCGACGGGCTGGCCGGGACGATCGAGTTCTTCCCGGAAGAAGGGAAGTACCACGCGGACGGGCACCGGCTCTGCGGCGTCAACTGGTCGCCCGAGCGGACCCGGCAGGCCGGTGGCCGCTGCCCGGAGTGCGGCAAGCCGCTGACCGTCGGTGTGCTGAGCCGGGTCGAGGAGCTGGCCGACCGGCCGGCGGGGCACCGGCCCGCGCACGCCCCCGAGGTCACCCACCTGGTGCCGCTGGCCGAGATCCTCGGCGAGATCAACAAGGTGGGCGCGCGCTCCAAGAAGGTCGAGGGCAAGCTCAACGAGCTGGTCGCCGCGCTCGGCCCGGAGCTGGAGATCCTCACCCGTACCCCGCTGGACGAGATCGGTCGGGTCGGCGGTGAGCTGCTGGCCGAGGGCATCGGCCGGCTGCGCCGCGGCGACGTCCGCCGGGTGCCGGGCTACGACGGTGAGTACGGCGTGATCACCCTCTTCGACCCCGCCGAGCTGGGCGCGAAGGCGACCGGTACGCAGGCGGAGACGCTCTTCGACGTACCCGTGCCAGCGCAGCGGCGACCCGCGGAGCCGGCGGCGAAGCCCAAGGCCCGGCGCCCGGCGGCGCCCAAGGCCGAGCCGAAGCGGAAGGCCACGCCGCCACCCCCGCCGCCGATCGCGCCGGCGCCCTCGCCGCACGAGCCGTTCGAGCCGATGCTCGCCGGCATGGAGGAGGTCGGCACCGGCCTGCTCGACCGGTTGGACGCGATGCAGCGGGTGGCCGCGTCCGCGCCGGGTGGCCCGCTGCTGATCGTGGCCGGCCCCGGCACCGGCAAGACCCGGACGCTGACCCACCGGATCGCCTACCTCTGCGCCGAGCTGAACGTCTTCCCCGAGCAGTGCCTGGCGATCACCTTCACCCGGCGGGCCGCCGAGGAGCTGCGGCACCGCCTCGACGGACTGCTCGGCCCGGTGGCCGAGGACGTCACCGTCGGCACGTTCCACTCGCTCGGGCTGACCATCCTGCGGGAGAACGCGGACGCCGCCGGGCTGCCGGCGGACTTCCGGATCGCCGACGACGCGGACCGGGCCGCCGCCCGCGCCGAGGCCGGTGACGATCCGGACCGCTACACCGCGCTGCTGCGCAAACAGGACCTGGTCGACCTGGACGAGCTGCTGACCCTGCCGGTCGCGCTGCTGCGGGCCGACAAGAAGCTGGTACGCGACTACCGCGAGCGCTGGCGGTGGATCTTCGTCGACGAGTACCAGGACGTCGACGCGGTCCAGTACGAGCTGCTGCGCCTGCTCAGCCCCGCCGACGGCAACCTCTGCGCGATCGGCGACCCGGACCAGGCGATCTACTCGTTCCGGGGCGCGGACGTGGGGTACTTCCTGCGCTTCTCGCAGGACTTCACCGACGCCCGGCTGGTCCGGCTGAACCGCAACTACCGCTCGTCGGCCCCGATCCTCGCCGCCGCCGTGCAGGCCATCGCGCCGTCGTCGCTGGTGCGCGGCCGCCGGCTCGACCCGGCCCGGCTCGACCCGGAGGCCCCGCTGGTCGGCCGCTACCCGGCGGCCTCCGTCGCCGACGAGGCCGATTTCGTGGTACGCACCATCGACGAGCTGGTCGGCGGTCTCTCCCACCGGTCCCTGGACTCGGGGCGGATCGACGGCCGGTCGACCACGCTCTCCTTCTCCGACATCGCGGTGCTCTACCGCACCGACTCGCAGGCCGCCCCGATCGTGGACGCCCTCGCCCGGGCGAACATCCCGGTGCAGAAGCGCTCGCACGACCGGCTGCGGGACCGGCCCGGGGTGACCGCCATCGCCCGGGAACTGCGGCACGCCGACGGCCTCGGCGGCGGGCTGCCCGCCCGGGTACGCCTCGCCGGTCAGGTGCTCGCCGAGCGGTTCGCCGCGCCCACCCTGGACGGCTCCGGCACGGTACGCCCCGAGGACGTCCGTACGGCGGTCGACCTGCTCACCCCGCTGGCCCGCCGGTGCGGCGACGACCTCGGGCTGTTCCTGTCGCAGCTCGCCACCGGCGCGGAGGTGGACGCGCTCGACCCGCGCGCCGAGGCGGTCACCCTGCTCACCCTGCACGCCGCCAAGGGGCTGGAGTTCCCGGTGGTCTTCCTGGTCGGGGCCGAGGACGGGCTGCTGCCGCTGCGCTGGCCCGGCACCGAGCCGGACGACGACGCGGTCGCCGAGGAGCGGCGGCTCTTCTTCGTCGGCCTGACCCGCGCCCAGGACCGCCTCTACGTCAGCCACGCCGCCCGCCGGGTCCGGCACGGCTCGGAACGGGAGTGCCGCCCGTCGCCGTTCCTCGACGTGATCGACCCCGGGCTGTTCGAACGCTTCGGTGAGACCGAGCCCCGCCGGCCCAAGGACCGCCAACTCCGGCTGATCTGACCGCCGCCCGGCTGACGCCGACCACTCACCGTCCCTGAGTTGGAGGGCATGCCCAGGTGAGCCATATGCCTGTCAGGCATAAATATGCCTCCCAGGCATATTGCTCGCAGCGGTTGTCCGACCCGTCCCGCGACTCGCCCGGCGTCTCGGGAGGCCGTGGGTGCGGTCGCGGGCGCCGGTGGCCCCGGCGGCGGATGCGGCAAGCCGGCCCAGCGGCATCAGCGCAGCGGCGAAACACCGGCCGGGTCATCCGGTGGACCGGCCACAGGCGGCTCAGGACAGCAGCACGGCCAGCCAGGCGCCGGCGAGCAGCGCCGGGCCGAACGGCAGGGCGGTGTCCCGGCGTACCCGGCGGGCGGCCAGCAGGGCGAGCACCACCACGCCGTTGAGCAGGTGCGGCAGGAGCAGCCCGTAGCCGAGGGTCGACCAGCCCAGCCAGCCGAGCGGCGGGCCGAGAGCGGCGGCGAGCTTCACGTCGCCGAAGCCGAGCCGGGCGCCGGGCAGCAGCGCCAGCGCCACGTACCCGGTGAAGGAGAGCGCGGCCCCGGCGAGGGCGACCGCCAGGCGGCCCGGCGTGCCGGCGGCGAGCGCGGCCACGCCGAGGCCGGCGCAGCCGCCGAGGGCGGCGGCGCCCACCAGCGGGTCGGGCAGTCGCAGGCAGGCCAGGTCAACCGCCGCGAGCACCACCCCGCACCCCGCCACCAGCAGGTACGCCGGCAGGGCAGGGTCCGGCCCGAGCGCGGCGGCCAGCCCGCCGCACACCACCGCCCCGAGCACAGCCCAGCCACCCGACGGCCGGACCGGGGTGGGGGCGGGCGGGTCCGGGACGGGGGCGAAACGGCGGGCGGACGCCGGCGCCATCGCGCCGACCAGCGCGCCGCAGAGCGCGGCGACGGTCACCAGCCCGACGGACACGGGCCGGGACGTTACCGGTGCGCCGGGTCCGTGGCTGTCCCGTCGGCGCTCTCCGCCGCCGGCCGCCGGGGTCGCTCGGTGCTCACCACCAGTGCCACACCGGCCACGATCACCGCGCCGCCGAGCAGCACCTGGGCGGTGATCGGCTCGGCGACCAGCAGCGCGCCGAGCCCGACCGCGACGGCCGGGTTGACGTAGGCGTAGGTGGCGACCAGGGAGATGGGCGCGTGGTGCAGCAGCCAGACGTACGCGGTGAAGGCGACCAGGGAGCCGGCCACCATCAGGTACGCCAGCGCCGCCCAGGACCGGGTGCTCACCTCGGCCGGCGAGAAGCCGCGCAGCTCGCCCCGGGCCAGGGCGAACCCGGCGAGCGCCGCCGCGCCGGCGAACATCTCGTACACGGTGGCGACGAACGGGTCGGCGGGCATGGCCAGCCGGCCGGAGAGGAACGAGCCGACCGACCAGGAGGTGGCCGCCGCGACCACGGTGAGCGCGCCGGCCAGCGGCACCGCGCCCGTGCCGCCGGTGGGGAGCACCAGCAGCACCAGGCCGAGGAAACCGAGCGTCACCCCGGCGAAGGTCCACCCGCGCGGCCGGTCCCCGGTGGCGGTGCGCAGCAGCACCACCAGCAGCGGCACGGTGGCCACCAGCAGCGCGGCGATGCCGGACGGCACGGCCACCCCGGGCGGACCCGACTCGGCGAGCACCACCAGACCGTTGCCGCCGGCCAGCAGCAGCACCCCGACCAGGGCGGCGGAGCCGAGTTGACGCCGGTCGACCCGCAGCGCCCCAGGTCCGCGCCGCAGCCGCAGGACGACGGCGAGCACCAGCCCGGCGGCGCCGAACCGGAGGGCCGCCGACCCGAGCGGCGGCAGCGTCTCCACGGCGATCCGGATGCCGAGATAGGTGGAGCCCCACAGGACGTAGACCAGCAGCAGCGCGGTCCAGATCAGACCGGGCCGGGCCGGTGTCGCACTTGCGGGAGGTGAGCTCATCGGTGGACCACGCTACGGTGACCACGGCGTCGGTGTCCCATACGGGTGGCCGGCCTCTCAGCACGAGTACGCAGGAGGCGTGCATGGCGAACTACGGGCCACCGGGTGGCGCCCCGGAGCCGTGGGGCGGGCGACGCCCGGACGACGCGTACGGCGCCGCACCGGACCCGCACGGCGCGCCGGGTTGGGCCCCGCCGCCCGCCGGCTACCCGCCCTACCAGCAGCCGGGCTACCCGGCCACCGAGGTGCACCCGGCAGCCGAGCCGTACCGGTCGGCCGGCCCGAGCGCGTACCTCGGCGACCCGGCACCGCCGCGCCCGGCGCGGGGCCGGGGTCCGCTGATCGCGGTGGTGGCTGTGCTGGCGGTGCTCGTCCTCGCCGGTGCCGCCACCCTGTGGTACCTGGCCGGGCGGGACGACGATTCGGCGCCGACCACCGCGCCGAGCGCCTCCGCCGAACCGGGTGGGGCGCTGCCCGGGCCGGCCGAGCCGGCACCGACCACCCCCGCGCCGGCCTCCTCCGCCGACCCGCGCTTCGTGAAGGCGGGGCAGTGCGTCCGCAACGAGGGCACGGCGGGCGGCAAACCCAAGCTGCTGATCAGCGACTGCGCCGCGAAGACGTACGAGGTGCTGCGGCGCTTCGACGGGGAGACCAGCGGGGAGAAGGACGCCGAGGCGAAGTGCGCCAAGGTGACCGGCTACACCAACTGGTACTTCTTCGACAGCGAGCTGGACACCCTCGACTTCGTCCTCTGCCTGAAGCAGCGCTGACCTCGGTAGGCCAATCTTGTCCTGTCTAGCGTCTGCGCTAGACAGGACAAGATTCCGGTCGAGGACCGGAGACACGCCGGTAGCCCCATCTATGCATCTCTAGTCCTGCGGCTAGACGGCCCGATACTGTGCGATGCGTGGATCCGGTCCGCAACCCGTACGCCCCCGGCGCCGGCCAGCGCCCGCCCGAGCTCGCCGGCCGGGGGCGGGAGCTGGACGTCTTCGACGTGGTCCTGGAACGCATCGCCCGGGGCCGCCCCGAACGCAGCCTGATGCTCACCGGGCTGCGGGGCGTCGGCAAGACGGTGCTGCTCAACACCCTCCGCTCGCAGGCGATCAACCACCTCTGGGGCACCGGCAAGATCGAGGCTCGGCCGGACCAGTCGCTGCGCCGACCGGTGGCCGCCGCCCTGCACATGGCCGTCCGCGAGCTGGCCCCCCGGCACCGCGCCCCCGACCGGATCGACGCCTTCCTCGGCGTGCTCAAGGCGTTCGCCCAGCGCTCCGCGCCGACCGGGCGCGGGGCCGCCGCCCCGAAGCTGCGCGACCGCTGGCAGCCCGGCATCGACGTGCCGGCGAGCAGCGGCCGGGCCGACTCCGGCGACATCGAGATCGACCTGGTCGAGCTGCTCACCGACGCGGCGGGGGTGGCCGCCGACGTGGGCACCGGAATCGCCGTCTTCATCGACGAGATGCAGGACCTCGGCGCGGAGGACGTCTCCGCGCTCTGCGCCGCCTGCCACGAGCTGTCCCAGCTCGGCGCGCCCCTGATCGTGGTGGGCGCCGGCCTGCCGCACCTGCCGGCCGTGCTCAGCGCCGCCAAGTCCTACTCCGAGCGGCTCTTCCGCTACCAGCGCATCGACCGCCTCGACCGGATCGCCGCCGACCACGCGCTCTGCGCCCCGGCCGAGCGGGAGCAGGTCGAGTACGAGCAGAAGGCCCTCGACCTGCTCTACGAGAAGTCCGGCGGCTATCCCTACTTCGTCCAGGCGTACGGGAAGGCGACCTGGGACCACGCGCCCCGCTCCCCGATCACCGCGGCTGACGTCCGGGTGGCCGCGCCCGAGGCGGAGGCCGAACTGGCCGTCGGCTTCTTCGGCTCCCGCTTCGAGCGGGCCACCCCGGCCGAGCGGGAGTACATGCGCGCCATGGCCACGCTGTCGCTGGTGGAGGGGGAGGCCGACGGCGGCGGCCGGGACGACATGGACGCGGCCGTGCCGACCGCGGAGATCGCCCGGGCGCTGGGGCGCAAGCCGGCCAGCCTGTCGCCCGCCCGGGACGCGCTGATCAAGAAGGGGCTGATCTACTCGGGTGAGCGGGGCACGGTCGCCTTCACCGTCCCGCACTTCGGCCGCTACCTGCGTACCCAGCCGGCCTGACCGCCGCCGCGGGCGTCCGCGACGGGCGGGTTGGGGTCAGACGCGGGACCAGGGCGCGGGAAAGAGCACCTCGCCGCGCGGCGGCGGGCCCTCGCCGCTGACGCTCGGCGGCAGCACCAGCGCCTGCCAGGGCTCTCCCAGGCCCGACCAGGGGCTGGTCAGCCCCATCCGGTCCGCCCGGCTGAACCCGAACCGGCGGTAGTAGCCGGGGTCGCCGAGCACCACCACCAGGCGCTCACCCAGCTCGGTCGCCGCGTCCAGCACGGCCTGCACCGCCGCCGTGCCGTGCCCGACCCGCTGCCGGTGCGGGGCCACCGCGACCGGTCCGAGCGCCAACGCCGGAGCGCGGTGGTCGTCGGAGCTGACGAAGACCCGGCTGAGCAGGGCGTAGCCGACCACCTCACCGCCGTACTCGGCCACCATCGCCAGCTCGGGGATCCACGCGTCGCTGTCGCGCAGGTCGTCGACGAGCGCCACCTCGCCGGGGACCGCGGCGTCCGGGCGGGCGAAGGCGGCGGCCAGCACCATCCGGACCGGGGCGATGTCCGCCGGGTCCTCGGGGCGCAGCCGCAGGGTCGTCACCCGCGCGACGTTACCCGTCCGGGCGCGTCCATCAGCGACGGTCGCTCGAATCGGCGTGGCGTCACGTCCATGTCGGAAGGTCCCGGATCGGCCGTTGCCGGGGTAGCGGACGCCCGGACGGGGTATGACTGATCCATGAAACCCGTGCGCTCCCTCGCCCGCGTCATGTTGAGCGGCATCTTCGTGGTCAGCGGCGCCCGCAACTTCCAGAACCCCCAGCGCCTCGCGGCCGCCGCCCAGCCGATCGCCGACCGGATCGCTCCCCTGATCTCCAACGCCGCGCCGCAGCTTCCCACCGACACCACCACACTGATCCGCGCCAACTCGGCGGTGCAGTTCGCCGCCGGCCTGATGCTGGCCACCGGAAAGTTCGCCCGGCCGGCCGCGCTGGTCCTCGCCGGCACGCTGGTGCCGGTCACCGTGGCCGGGCACCCCTTCTGGAAGAACGACGACCCGGCCATGCGCAACAACAACCAGATCCACTTCCTGAAGAATCTCGGGCTCTTCGGCGGCCTGCTGCTCGCCGCCGCCGACACCGAGGGGAAGCCGGGTCTGCGCTGGCGGACGGGCCACCGCATCGATCACTCTCGCCGTTCCGTGACCCGCGCGGTGCGTACCGCCCGCCGGGAGGCGCGGATCGCCGCACTCTCGGCCTCCACCGCCCGGCGACTTCCGGGCTGACCTGCGTCAATACGGCCACCACCCCCCGCAAGGCCGCGAATTACCTGAACCACCCGACTGCCGTTAACGCGGTGGAAATGTCAAAAACATGTGTGGGATCGGACACGGTCGCATAACGCGGGAGGCATCAACGTGAGGCGCCGTTCTAGGCTCCGTACCGGACCTGGACGGGTAGGACGACCTTGGTACGGGGGTGGCCACGCCATGCCGGCGATCGTCGGTAGACGGCTGGACCGCCTCGCCCCAGTCCGTCGCGCAACGCGTGGGATCGATCGTAGGACAGTCGTACGGACCGGCATCGTGGCCGCCGTCGCCTATGCCGCATGGCTCGCCATCGGTGCTTTCGGGCGGCCGTACAACTTCTTCGACATGAAGATCTACCACGGCGCGGTGGTGTGGTGGGCGAGCGGTCACGAGCTGTACGAGTTCATCGCGCCGACCACCACCCTCGGCTTCACCTACCCGCCGTTCGCCGGCCTGATGATGCTGCCGATGGCGCGACTGCCGGTCGAGGCGGCGGGCTGGATCAACGCCGCGGGCAGCATCGCCGCCCTCGCTCTCGTGCTGGCCGCGCTGCTGCGCCCGATCGTGGACCGGCTCGGCTGGCCGCTCTGGTTCACCGTGGGCATCGCGACGTCGATGTCCGTCGCCATCGAACCGGTCCGGGAGACCCTCGGGTACGGCCAGGTCAACGTGCTGCTCTTCGGGCTGATCATGGCCGACCTGATCGGGCTTCGCTGGCGGTCCCGGCGGGGCACCCACGGCCGCCCGACCGACGGGGTGTTCCTGCGCTTCCTCTACAGCGGGGCGTGGGCCGGCATGGGCATCGGCCTGGCCACCGCCGTCAAGCTGACCCCCGCGCTCTTCATCGTGTACCTGCTGATCACCCGGCAGTGGCGGACGGCGGCCACCGCCGTCGGCACCACCATCGGCGTGACGCTGGGAACGTTCGCGCTGGTCGGGACCGAGTCCCGGGCCTACTTCGGCGGCGTGCTCTGGCAGACCGAGCGGGTCGGCGCGGCGGACATGACCCCCAACCAGTCGCTGGCCGGCCTGCTCGCCCGGCTGTACGACTCGATCGAGACGCCCGGGCTGCTCTGGCTGTCGTTCTCGGTGCTGATCCTGGCGGTCGGGCTCTCCCGGGCCGCCACCGCCCGCGCCGACGGCGACGAACTGACCGCGTTCACCCTGGTCGGGCTGACCGCCAACGTGATCAGCCCGATCTCCTGGACGCACCACCTGGTGTGGGTCATTCCCGCGATCGTCGTGCTCGCCGACGCCGCCGTACGCCGCCGCGAGGCGAGCCGGGGCCTGGCGGCGCGCGGCGGCCAGGCGTCCTCGTACGGGGGGCCGCCCGGGGTCAACGGGCTGCGCCCGCCGATCTGGTACCCGACGCTGACCGGCCTGCGGCACGCCGTCGCGGCGATCGGGCTCTACCTGCTCTTCCTCGTCTCGCCCATCTGGCCGTACGAGCACCAGCTCCCGGAGGTGTCGCACTACCAGGACGGGCTCTTCGGCGCGCTGATGGAGAACTCCCTCGCGCTGGCCCTGATCGTGCTGGTCGCCGCGCTGCCCTGGCGCCCCGGCGCGGAGCCCGCCTTCTACACCGACCGCCTGGCCCGCACCGCCACCACCGCCCGGCGCTGACCTCCGCCGGCCGCCCCACGGTCAGGGGCAGTTGACCCATTCCTCGGTGCCGTCGGCGAAGACCTGGCGCTTCCAGATCGGCAGGCGGGCCTTGACCTCGTCGACCAGGCGGGCGCAGGCCGCGAAGGCGGCGGCGCGGTGCGCGGTGCTGACCGCGGCGACCAGTGCCACGTCACCGATCTCCAGCCGGCCGATCCGGTGCGACACCGCGACCGCGTACACGTCGGGGTCGGCGGCGACCTCGGCGGCGACCTCGCGGAGCACGTCGGCGGCGCTCGGGTGACCCTCGTACTCCAGCAGGGTGACCGGGCGGCCGTGGTCGTGGTCGCGGACCGCGCCCTGGAAGGAGACCACCGCGCCGGCCCGGCGGTCGGCGACCGCCGCCTCGTGCGCGGCCAGGTCGAGCGGCTGGTCGGTGACCGCCAGCACGGGCACCGTCGGATCGGCGGTCACCACGAGCGCTCCCCGGGCAGCAGCGGCAGCGGCACGACCGGCACCCGGGCCCCGGCCTCGCCGGTGGTGCCCGGACGGATCACCGCGAACCCGTCGGCGCCGGCCAGCCCGCGCAGCATCGCCGAGCCGACGTGGCGCAGCGGGTGGGCGGTGCCGGCGGCCCGGTCCAGCCGGACCAGGGCCAGGTGGGTGTAGTCGCCCCGGCCGGGCACCGGCTCGGCGAGCGTGGCGTGCGGCAGCGCCGGCATCGGCCGGCCGGTCAGCCCGGCGAGCAGCGGTGCGACCAGCGAGACCAGGGCGACGATCGCCGACTGCGGGTTGCCCGGCAGGCCGGCGACGAAGCGGACCCGGCCGTCGGCGCCGGCGAGCCGGGCCAGCAGCATCGGGAAGCCGGGGCGGACCGCGACGGTGTTGACCACGTAGTCCGCTCCCAGCGCCTCCAGCGTGGGGTGCAGGTGGTCGACCGGGCCGTGCATCGTCCCGCCGGTGGTGCAGACCAGGTCCGCGTTGGTCAGCGCGGACCGCAGGGCCGCCACGTGGGCGGGAAGGGTGTCCGCCACCGGGCCGACCACGTCGGAGGAGCGCACCTGGCAGCCGTACCGGCGCAGCCAGGCCGGTACCGCCGGGCCGAGCGCGTCGCGTACCCGGCCGGCGCCGGGCGGGCCGGCGGTCAGCAGCTCGTCGCCGAAGACCAGCAGCGCGGCCCGGGGCTGCCGCCGCACCGCCAGCTGATCGTGGCCGCAGGAGGCGGCCAGCCCGATCAGGGCCGGGTCGACCGGGGTGCCGGCGGGGAGCAGTTCCTCCCCCGCGTACGCCTCCTCGCCCGGCTCCCGCCATTCCGGGTTGGACCGCGGCATGCCGGTCACCCGTCCGTCGGCGGTACGGCTCGACTCCTCGATCCGGAGCACGGCGGTGGTGCCCTCGGGAACCATCGCGCCGGTGGCGATCTCGACGGTGGTGCCGTCGCCGGTCAGCGGGGGCGGGGTGTTGCCGGCCAGCACCCGCCCGACCACGTCCCACGGACCGTCGCCGCGCACCGCCCAGCCGTCCACGCTGGAGGTCGGGAAGGCGGGCAGGTCGGTGCGCGTGGTCAGCGGCTCGGCCAGGGTGTGCCCGTCGACGTCGGCGAGGGGGCGCCGGACCGCAGGGAGCACGGCGGCGAGGCCCACCGCGTACACCCGGGAGCGGGCCTCCTCCCAACCGGCCGGCGGCGGCGCCGCGACCTGCGCCGCGGCGGCGGCGGTTTCCGTGCTCACCGGGGGGCCTCCGTTCACCGATGTGCGGTGCGCGCGTCACTCCGCGCGCTCACCGGGCGAGCCTATCGCCGTGGACGCCGGACCGGCGTCAGTGGTCGCCGCCCCGTAGCTGATCGACGGCGTGGACGAGGATCGGGCCGAGCACGGCGAGGCCGTCCCGCGCGCCGCCGGTCGACCCGGGCAGGTTGACCACGAGCATCCGGCCGGCCACCCCGGCGACCCCCCGGGACAGCGCCGAGGTGGGGACCCGGTCACGGCTGTGCGCCCGGACCGCCTCGGCGATGCCGGGAATCTCGTAGTCGAGCAGCGCCCGGGTCACGTCGGGTGTCCGGTCGGTGGGGGTGATGCCGGTGCCACCGCTGGTCAGCACCACGTCGATCCCGTCGGCCAGGGCGACGCGCAAGGCCTCGCCGACCGGCTCACCGTCGGGGACCACCACCGGCTCGTCGACGGCACAGCCCAGCTCGCGCAGGCCCGCGACGAGCAGCGGACCGCTGGTGTCGGCGTAGACACCGGCGGCGGCCCGGTTGGAGGCCACCACCACCCGGGCCCGGATCACGGCCGACCCTCCGGCCGGACCCACTCGCCGGTCTTGCCGCCCTCCTTACGGAGCACCCGCACCGCGTCGACCGAGGCGGCCGGGTCGACCGCCTTGACCATGTCGACCAGGGCCAGCCCGGCCACCGCCACCGCGGTCAGCGCCTCCATCTCCACGCCCGTCCGGTCGGCGGTGCGCGCCGTGGCGGTGATCTCGACGGTGTCCTCGGTGAGCCGCAGGTCGACCGTCACGCCGTGCAACGCGATCGGATGGCAGAGCGGAATCAGGTCGGGGGTGCGCTTGGCGCCCATGATGCCGGCGAGCCGACCGACCGCCAGCGCGTCGCCCTTGGGCAGGCCGTCGCGACGCAGCAGGTCGACCACCTCGGCGGTGGTACGCAGCCGACCGGCGGCCACGGCGAGCCGGCCGGTCACCGGCTTGGCGGAGACGTCGACCATGCGGGCCGCGCCGGCCGGGTCGACGTGGGTGAGCTGCGCGGGATCGGTCACGATGGCGAGCCTATCCGCCGGGTACGACCGGAACTGTCGCCGACGCCGACGACAAGGCGGCCACTGACACGTTCCGTCACCCCGGAATTGCGCGGTGAACTCGAATCGCATCGGTTCCCGGATCGTCCGGACGGGTATTCAGATGATCACCCAGGGGACTCGCTGCGGACCGAGAATGTTCGCACGCACGTCATCCGCGATGTGCGGCACCTTCACCTTCGACACACGCCACAGAGGTCGTCGGGCATCACCGCAGGAGATGGTCCGATCCGTCGATTGAAACGAGGGGCGGCAACGTCACACTGAAGATTGTTCGGGTTCGGTCGCCCACGCCACGTACCGCATCCGATCACCTGAGCTGGGATGACCGGCGAGGGGCCACAGCGCTCCGCACCGAATGCATGGACAGACTGTTACAAATCCCATCGACTTCACTGATATTGCGCATACAGACATTTATCCGTACAAGGCCGGGTGAATTCGCTTTACGCTTCCCCCATCGGAAAGACCGGAACGCAACAGTTGGGGGTCGCGGTGAAGTCGCACGAGTGGGCGTGAGGAACCTTCTACAACAACACAAAGAGCAGTACGCTTGCGGAGCGCGCAGCCATCGGTGACTGAATGAGGACGATGGGTGGCTCCACAAGACCGACGAAACGGGACCGATCGGCGACTGTTGTCGCTAGTCGGTCTCGTCGTCGTTCTGGCAACCGTCTCCGCCGTCGTATCGATCGTCGACCTTCAGGGGCACCCGGGCTCCCCGGCCGGTGCCCCCGCGATGTGGCTGGCGCTGATCTCCCTGGCCGCGGTCGGCTTCACGGTGAAGGTGCGGATCCGGATCCGGGCGACCAACCATCACATCGCCTGGACGGAGACGGCCATCGTGATCGGGCTGACCGTGGCCCCGACCTCGATGGTGGTCCTCGCCACGGGCCTCGGCCTCGCGGTCGCCACGTCGCTCGCCCGACTGCCCCCGATCAAGATCGCCTTCGGCGTGTGCAAGAACATGCTGGTGGCGGCGGTCGCGGGAAGCGTCCTCCAAGCCGCCGGCTGGCGGCTCGACGAGGAGTCCGTGGTGAGCGCGATCCTGCCGCTCTCCCTCGCCTACCTGGCCGCGGTCCTGCTCGACGAGGTGGTCACCCTCCCGGTCATCGCCCTGGCCACCGGTGAACAACTCGCGGACCTGTTCCGGGAGGACGTCGGCCTCCGTTTGGCCGCCGCCCTGGCCCGACTCGTCGTCATCATCGGCACCGTCCTCATCCTCCTGGGCGACAGCCGGCTCCTGCTGGCGGTGCCGCCGCTGGTCCTCAGCCTCCACCTGCTCTACTCCAACCGGGTCAAGGCCCGCACCGAGCAGCAGGCCTGGCAGCGCCTCGCCCGGACCACCGACGCGCTCAACGTCGTCGACCTGGACAGGGTCCTCACCACCGCGGTCACCCAGGCCGGCGAGCTGTTCTCCGCCGACGAGGTCGAGATCGAACTGCACGACGGGGGCCGCACCGTCCGCGGCGCCGGCGGCACCATCGGGTACGACGGGCCGGCCGGCGAACCGAGCACCGTCGACGGCGCGGTGCTCTCGGCCCGGCTGGAGGGGCACGACGGCAGCGCCGACGTGGGCGTGCTGCGGCTGCGCTTCCGCGGCCCGGTCCAGCTCTCCGAGCGGGAGCAGTACACGCTGCGCACCTTCGCCTCGGCGCTGTGCACCGCGGTCCGCAACGCCCAGGCGTACGCCGAGCTGGCCCGGGTGGCCGCCGAACACGCGCACGCCGCCACCCACGACGCGCTGACCGGGCTGGCCAACCGACGGCACCTGCTGGAGCGCGGCACCGAGCAGCTCAGCACCCGGCACGCCGAAGGGGTGACCGCGCTGGTGCTGATCGACCTCAACCACTTCAAGGAGGTCAACGACACCCTCGGCCACGCCGCCGGGGACCAGGTGCTGATGCAGGTCGCCGACCGGCTGCGGGCGGCCGCGCGACCCGAGGACCTGGTGGCCCGCCTCGGCGGCGACGAGTTCGCCGTGCTGCTGCGCGGGCTGCCCGCCCCGGCGGTCGCCGCGCACCGGGCGGAGGCCCTGATCGGCACCCTGCACGAGCCGCTGGACGTGGACGGCATGCGGATCAGCGTCGAGGCCAGCGGCGGCATCGCCGCGGCCCCGGCCAGCGGCGGCATGCCCGAGCTGCTGCGCCGCGCCGACGTGGCGATGTACCAGGCCAAGCGGGCCGGCCAGCGGGTCTCCACGTACGCCCCGACCCGCGACACCGCCGACCTCGGCCGGCTCACCCTCGGCGGCGAGCTGCCCAGGGCGGTGGCCGACCACGAGTTCACCGTCAACTTCCAGCCGATCGTGGACCTGGGCAGCGGCGAGGTGACCGGCGCCGAGGCGCTGGCCCGCTGGCACCACCCCACCCACGGCATGATCGACCCGCTGCGCTTCCTGGAGGCCGTGGAACGCTCCGGCCTGCTCCCCGCGTTCGCCGAGGCGATCCTCGACCAGGCGCTGCTGGCCGCCGGCAGCTGGCGGGCGGCCGGCTTCGACCTGCCGGTCTCGGTCAACGTCTCGCCGCGCAGCCTGCTCGACGCCCGCTTCCCCGGCGCGGTGCTGGCCCGGCTGCGGGCGCACGACCTCCCGCCCGACCGGCTGGTGCTGGAGCTGACCGAGACGCTGACGCTGAGCCAGCTCGACGTGGTCGACCAGGTGCTCAGCCGGCTCCGCGACTCCGGCGTACGGCTGGCCCTGGACGACTTCGGGACCGGCTACTCCTCCCTCTCGCTGCTCTCCCGCATCCCGGTGCACGAGCTGAAGATCGACCGCAGCTTCGTCACCGCCATGGAGAGCTCGGCGGAGGCCGCCGCCGTCATCCGCTCCACCCTCGACCTCGGTCGCAGCCTCGACCTCACGGTGGTCGCCGAGGGGGTGGAGAGCGAGCCGCAGCGCCGGGCGCTCTGGGAGCTGGGCTGCGCCGCCGGCCAGGGCCACCTCTTCGCCCGCCCGCTGCCCGCCGGCAGTCTCCTCGCCGCCCTGCAACGCGGCTCGGGCGGCCGCCCGGGCACCCTCGTCGCGCCGCTGCACGACACCGGCGCCGTCATCCGCCTCGCCCCCGGCCGTCGCCAGCCCGGCCGGAGCCGTCCGACGGGTCTGCCACACTTGCCGGCGTGACCGCCGCCTCCCGCACCTGGCGGGCCCTCGACTCCGCCGCCGGCGGCCTCGCCCTCGACCTCGGCCTGTACGCGCTCTCCGCCGCGTTCGCCGCGATCACCGCCGCCACCTCCACCCTGCCCCCGCACCGCGCCTGGGGCAGCGTCGCCGCCGTCGGCTACCTGCTGGCGACCCTGCTGGTCGTCGGCCAACTCCTGCTCCGGGGGCGCCGTCCCGGGCTGGCCGGGGTGCCGGCCCGCTGGGCGGTCACCGGGCTCGCCTGGGCCACCACGGCCCTGCTGCCCCTCGTGCTGCAGAGCGCGCAACGGGCGTCGGGGCGTACGGACCGGGCGCAGGAGGAGGTGGTGGTCGTCGAGCACGCCGGGATCCGGCTCGCCGAACACGGCACCCCCTACCTGGGGCACGACGCGATCGCCGCGCTCCCCGCCGACGAGCGGCTGCTCGGCTACACGCCGTACCAGCCGGGGATGGCGCTGTTCGGGCTGCCCCGGGCCGCCGTCGACGCCTGGTGGACCGACTCCCGGGTCTGGTTCGCGCTGGTCACCGCACTGGTGCTGGCCGTCGCGGTGGGGGCGCTGCGCCGCGCCGGCCGCCCGTCGGCGACCCGCCCCGACGCGGCGGCGGTACTGCGCGGCGTGCAGGCCGCGACCGTGCTGCCGGTCTGCGCGCTCACCCTCGCCACCGGCGGCGACGACCTCCCCGTACTCGCGCTCTGCCTGCTGGCGCTGGCGTTCGCCGCCGTCGACCGGCCCGGCGCGGCCGGGGTGGCGGTCGGGCTCGCCGGCGCGTTGAAGCTCTTCGCCTGGCCGGTCGCCCTGGTCCTGATCTTCTGGGGCGCCACCCGGCGGGCCGGCCTGCGGGTCGCCCTCGGCGCGCTCGGCCTGCCCCTGCTCGCCCTGGTCCCGGCACTGCTGGTCGACCGGGACGCGCTGGTGGAGAACGTGCTGCGGTTCCCGCTCGGCCACGGACTGGTGACCAGCCCCGCCCAGTCCCCCTTCCCCGGGTACCTGATCGCCACCGGGCTGCCCGGGGGCCGGGTGATCGCCGCCGCGCTGCTCGTCGCGGTCGGCGTGGCGATCGGCGTCCGGCTGCTGCGTCGCCCGCCCGGCACCGCCGTCGTCACCGCGCTGATCTGCGGATACGGCCTGCTGGCGGCGATCCTGCTGATGCCCACCACCCGCTTCGGCTACCTGCTCTACCCGCTCGCCCTGCTCGTCTGGGCACCCGCGCTGGCCACCCGACCGGCCACGGTTTCGCCGGAGTCGCCGACGCGAGCCCTCAACAGGGCGTAGACCTGAGGACATGAGCAGCACCTACCGCGATCGTGAGGACGCCGGCCGCCAGCTCGCCGAACGGCTGGCCGGTCTCGTCGGGGAACCGGACGTCATCGTGCTGGGGTTGGTCCGGGGCGGCGTGCCGGTGGCCCGGGTGATCGCCGACCGGATCGGCGCGCCCCTGGACGTCCTGGTGGTCCGCAAGCTCGGCATGCCCTGGGCGCCCGAGGTCGCCTTCGGCGCGCTCGGCCCCGGCGGCGTCCGGGTGCTCAACGACGTGGTCGCCGCGCGGCTGGGCCCCGACGACATCGCCGAGGTGCAGCGCCGGGAGCAGGCCGAACTGGAACGCCGCGAGGCCCGGTACCGGGGCGGCCGGCCGCCGCTGGACCTCACCGGCCGGACCGCCGTGATCGTCGACGACGGGCTGGCCACCGGCGCGACGGCCCGGGTCTCCGTCCAGGTCGCCCGTCACCTCGGCGCCCGCCGGGTGGTCGTCGCCGTGCCGGTCGGCTCCCAGGAGGCGTACGAGATGCTCGCCGCCGAGGCCGACCAGGTGATCTGCGCCCAACGCCCGCCCGAGTTCGGCGCGGTCGGCGCGTACTACGAGGACTTCCACGAGGTCTCCGACGACGAGGTCAACGAGGCGCTGATCGCCACCGCCTGAATCTCGCGCCGACCGGGTACGGTCGAGCGATGCAGCTCACCTGTCCCAAGTGTCACGGAGACATGCGCCAGTACGAGCGCAGTGGAATCGTCATCGACCAGTGCACCGAGTGCCGGGGGATCTTCCTCGACCGCGGTGAACTCGAGAAGCTGTTCGAGGCCGAGGCGAACTGGAACCAGCAGCACGTCGCCGCCCCGACGCCCGGGCAGCCCACCGGCCACGGCCCTCAGCCCGGCGGGTACGCGCCGCCCCCGCCGCCGCCCCCGCACCAGCCGGGCTACCCGGCCGCCCCGCCGCCGCACGCGCCGGCCTACCCGCCGCAGCCGGCGTACGGCCACAGCGGGCACCAGCAGCAGCATCACGGCTACCACGGGCACTACAAGCGCAAGAAGCAGAAGAGCTTCCTCGACGAGATGTTCGGCTGACGGCACCGGGGCCGGGGCACCCGCCCCGGCCCGTTCCGTCCTGCCGACCGGGGAGCTCCGTGGCAGGCTGCACCCCATGACGCCGATCGCGCAGCACGAGGCGCTCGCCCAGGCGTACCAGGGGATCACCGCCGTGGTCACCGGGCGGGACGACGCCGACCTGCAACGACCCACGCGCTGCCGGGGCTGGCTCGTCGCCGACCTGCTCTTCCACGTGCTCTGCGACGCCCAGCGCGCCCTGGTCGCCCTGGCCACCCCCGCCGACGGACCGCCGGATGTGGACGACGTCAGCTACTGGCGCTCCTTCCCGGCCGGCGGTGACGGCGACGGCGCCCGGCACGCCTGGTGGGCCCGCCGCTCCGCCGCCGCCTTCGACCGTCCGAGCGGCGTGGTCCGCGTCTGGGCGGACACCGCCCCGGCCGCCGTCCGCGCCGCGGCCGCCGCCGACCCGGCCGGCTGCGTCCGCACCCAGGGGCACGTGCTGCGCGTACCCGACTTCCTGGCCACGCTGACCACCGAGGCCGTGATCCACCACCTCGACCTGGTGCTCGACCTGCCCGATGCACCGGCACCCGGGCCGCTCGCCTGCCGCGTCGCGGTGACGACCATGGACGGGCTGCTCAGCGACGAGGCGGTCCGCCCGGGTGACTGGGACGACGCGGAATACCTGCTCAAGGCCACCGGCCGCGAGCCGCTCACCGACCGGGACCGCGCGCAGCTGGGCGAGGCGGGCGGCTGGTTCCCGCTGCTCGGGTGAGTCGCCGCCGTCAGCCCAGCATCGCCGCAGTCGTGGTCACCGTGCCGCCGGCCGGTTGGCGGGCAGATACGCGCCGGTCACGGGACCGGTGCCGGCGCCTGCAACCGACTGCGCTGCGCGGGGTCGGCGGGCTGCAGGCCAGGCGGTTCTGGGGCGACGCTCAGACGATCGCCATGTCGACGAAGCGGGAGAGGTGCAGCTGGGCAGCGACCGTGATGCTGTCGGTGGGCCCGTTTCTGTGCTTCGCGACGATGAAGTCCGCCTCGCCGGCGCGGGGCGACTCCTTGTCGTAGTAGTCGTCGCGGTGCAGCAGGATGACGACGTCGGCGTCCTGCTCGATCGACCCGGATTCACGCAGGTCAGACAGTTGTGGCCGCTTGTCGGTGCGCTGCTCGGGGCCACGGTTCAGCTGGCTGACCGCGATCACCGGGCATTCGACCTCCTTGGCCAGCAGCTTCAGGCCCCGGGAGAGGTCCGCGACCTCCTGCTGACGGCTCTCGGTCCGCTTCGGCGAGGTCATCAGCTGGAGATAGTCGACCACGATCATCTTGAGGTCGTGCTTCTGCTTGAGCCGGCGCGCCTTGGCCCGGATCTCCATCAGGTTCATGCTGGGCGTGTCGTCGACGAAGAGCGGCGCCTCGCTGATCTCACCCATGCAGCGGGCCAGCTTGGTCCAGTCGTCGTCGGAGAGCTGGCCGCTGCGCAGCACGTGCAGCGGGACCCGCGCCTCGGCCGAGAGCAGTCGCATGACGATCTCGACCTTGCTCATTTCCAGGGAGAAGATCGCCGCCGCCTGGTTGGCGCGAATCGCTGCATTTCGGGCAAAGTCCATACTGGCCGTAGATTTACCCAAACCAGGCCGGCCAGCCACGATGATGAGCTGCCCCGGGTGCAGCCCGTTGAGCAGCCGGTCCAGGTCGGTGAAGCCGGTCGGCACCCCGGTCATCACCCCGCCCTGCGCCCCGACGGCCTCGATCTCGTCGAGGGTCGGCTGGAGCATGTCGGCCAGCACCGCGAAGTCCTCGCTGACCCGACGCTCGGTCACCTCGTAGACGGCCTGCTGGGCGAGGTCGACGATGTCGTCGACGTCCCGGCTGCCGCCGTTGGCGGTGCCGTAGCCGAGCTGCACGATGCGGGTGCCGGCCTCGACCAGCCGGCGCAGCACCGCCCGCTCGCCGACGATCCGGGCGTAGTACGCCGCGTTCGCGGCGGTGGGCACGCTGGCGATGAGGGTGTGCAGGTAGGGCGCGCCACCCACCCGGGCGAGGTCGCCGGAATCGGCCAGGGCCGCCGCGACGGTGATCGGGTCGGCCGGCTCGCCCCGACCGTAGATGTCGAGGATCGCGTCGAAGATGGTGGCGTGCACCGGCCGGTAGAAATCGTTCGTCTTGAGGATCTCGACGACGTCGGCGATGGCGTCCTTGGACAGCAGCATGCCGCCGAGGACGCACTGCTCCGCGGCCACGTCCTGGGGCGGGGTCTTGTCGAACTGCCCGTCGCGCTGTGCGGGGGCGGGCGACTGCCCGCCGGATCGGGGCTCCGCCCGCATGTCGTCGGTGACCGACACGGATCCCCCTCCACTGCGTCGGGTCGATACCAGCTCTACCGGCCGGGTGCGACAACTTCCGATCGACCCGGCCGGTCGATCGGGGGCGATCGCGCGACCGGTCGGTGCCCCACGATACGGATCCCGAGGTCAGACCCCAACCAGGCCGGTGGACGAGCCTCGGGACAACCTGTGGACGGCGGTGGACGAGCATGTGCGCAGCGTGTGCACAGGTTGTGGAAAACCAATGGGGATTTCTGGGCCGCTCGGCTCTGACCTGCGGAAACACGATCCCCACCCTGTGGACGGGTATTTTCCGGTAAAGCTTTGGGGTCGGATTTCCCGTACTATCTCCTGCGAACGGCTACACCTGGACAGCGGATTGCGCTTTCGGTTGAGAAGGGTCACGCTCCGGCCGTGAGTTACCGGGACTGGGAGCGCGGGGAGGGCAGCCCGCGCGAGCGTCAGCCGGTCGCCCCGTGGGACGACCTCGGCGAGGCTGTCCCGGCTGATCCCTACAGTTCCGCGACCGACCGCTACCGCGCGCCCAGCCGCCGCCGCGCAATCGAGCGGGGCCAGCGGGAGCCGGTCGACGCCTACCTGCCGCGCTGGGCCGTGGAGTCGGGAATCGCGCACGCCGACGGCCGGGGGCGGCACGCCGCGCCGGACGACGACGAGGACGACGACCGCCCGGTGTCCGGGGGCGGGCGGCGTTCGGCCGGGCGGCGCAGCGAGCGCAGCTGGGGCGAGGTGCGGGCGATCGGCGCCGCACCCGAGTCCGACCACACCCGGGAATGGACCTTCGACCGTCCGCAGGAGCAGGGGTACGTCGGCAGCCGGCGCGCCGACGACGATCCGGTCTCCGGTGCGGCGCCGACGCCCCGTCCGCGCCGGTCGGCGTCCCGCCGGCCACAGGTGGTCTGGTCCGGTGTCGAGGAGTCCGACGACGAGTCGGGCGCGGCGGCCCGGGAGGTGGAGCGGCCGACCCGGCGCAGACGGCGGGCCTCGGCCGAGGGCTGGTCCCGTCCGGCGGTCGACTCGTGGAGCCGTAGCGAGCCGGTGGCCGAGCCGGAGCCGGAGTACCGGCCGGCGGTGGACCCGTGGGACGCCTCCGGGGTGCACGCCTGGCAGCGCTCGGAGCCGGAGCCCCGCTGGGACGGCGCCGGTGGCGCCGCCGGCTGGGATCAGGGCGACAGCACCGGTCAGTGGGACCGGTTCACCGACACCGGCCAGTGGGACCGTGGCGACCTGGCCCGGCGCGGGCGGTACGACGAGCCGAGCCGGTGGGAGGACCGCACCGACGTCGGCCGCTGGGACCGCACCGAACCACCCCGGTCGACGGAGCCGGTGACGGGTGAGGGTTGGTCCTGGCCGGAGCAGCCGGAGGGGTTCTGGTCGGGCACGCGGCTGGCCGGAGACGATCCGAGGTGGATGGATCCGCCGCCGTCGGCACCCCGCTCCCCGGCGGTCGCCTACACCGCGCCCCGGCCCCGGCCGGCACCTCGGCGTCGAGTGGAGCCCGCCGCCGCCGTTCCCGCGTCGTCGTGGCGCGACCGCATCGAGTCGGTCGGCGGCGGAGGGTGGAACCGCCGGCTCGAGGACGATCTGCTGGACCCGGATCCGGGTGGCCCGCTGCGCCCTCTGCTCTACACCGCCGCCTGCTACCTGGTGCCGGCGGCGCTGGTCTTCGCGTGGCTGTTGACGCTGGACGGCCAGGCACCGGCGGGTTGCGTGACGGACATCAGCGGCGGCGGTTGCGACTCGGCGCGGGCGCACGCGTTCGCGTCGCTGGTGGCCGGGGGGCCGCGTTTCGGGCTGGCGCTGGTGAGCAGCCTCGTCGTCGCGGTGCTGCTGCGCCGGGTGGGTACGACCTGGCGGTCGGCGACGGTGGCGCTGGCCGCGGCGGTGGTCGGCGGCGGACTGTCGACCGTGATGATCAGCGCGGTGACCGGTCAGCCGATCGGCTGACGCCACCCGGCGGCGCCGGGAAAATGCGGAAAGGCCCGCACCGGGCGTCCGGTGCGGGCCTTTCCGTCGTGCGGTGGGTGTCAGCCCTGAACGACGTTGAGGTCGAACGTGGCGGTCACCTCGGGGTGCAGCTTGATCCGCACCGGGTAGGTGCCGGTCGACTTGATGTGACCGGGCATCTCCAGCCGACGACGGTCGAGGGCCGGGCCGCCGGCCGCCTTGACGGCGTCGACGATCTCGGCCGAAGTGACCGAGCCGAAGAGCCGGCCACCGTCACCGGCGCGGGCCTTCAGGTTGACCTTCAGACCCTCGAGCTGGGCCTTGACCTCGTTGGCGTGGCCGAGGTCGCGGATCTCACGGGCCGAGCGGGCCCGCTTGATGACCGTGACCTGCTTCTCCGCACCCTTGGTCCAGCTGATCGCGAAGCCCTGCGGCAGCAGGTAGTTACGGCCGTAGCCGTTCTTGACCTCGACGATGTCGCCGGGGGCACCGAGACCGGAAACTTCCTGGGTCAGGATGATCTTCATGTCGGTGCCTCCTCTCAGCGGGCCGTGGCGGTGTACGGCAGGAGCGCCATCTCACGGGCGTTCTTGACCGCACGGGCGATCTGCCGCTGCTGCTGCGAGGTCACGCCGGTCACCCGCCGAGCGCGGATCTTGCCGCGGTCGGAGATGAACTTGCGCAGCAGCGCGGTGTCCTTGTAGTCGATGTAGGTGATCCCGTCCTTGTCGAGCGGGTTCACCTTCTTCTTCGGCTTGCGAAGTGCCGCAGCCTTGGCCATTGCTCGTGCTCCTGGTTTGCGATCGCGGGCGCTCGGCGCCATTAGAACGGGGGCTCCTCGTCGAAGTTGCCGCCGCCCGAACCGGAGCGCGACGGAGAGGGCGCGGCCGAAGCCCAGGGGTCGTCGAAGTTGCCTCCGCCGCCACCCTGGCCACCACCGCCACCAGAACCGAAGCCACCGCCTCCGCCACCCGAGCGCGACATCTTCTGCACCTTCGCCGTGGCGTAGCGCAGCGACGGGCCGATCTCGTCGACCTCGAGCTCGATGACGGTGCGCTTCTCACCCTCGCGGGTCTCGTACGACCGCTGACGCAGCCGACCCGAGACGATCACGCGGGCGCCCCGCTGGAGCGACTCGGCGACGTGCTCCGCCGCCTGCCGCCACACGGTGCAGGCCAGGAAGAGCGGCTCGCCGTCCTTCCATTCGCCGGAGGCCTTGTCCATGAACCGGGGCGTCGAAGCGACCCGGAACTTGGCGACCGCCGCACCGGACGGGGTGAACCGCAACTCGGGGTCATCGGTCAGGTTGCCGATGACCGTGATGGTGGTGTCTCCTGCCATGACCATCTCCTCGCGCACTCATCAGTTCTGCCGTACAGGCTCTCAGAGCCCTCCGACAGCGCCGATGAGGCTGATCCGGGCGAACCGGGATTTGAATGCTTAGCGCATCTCCGGCCGGATGACCTTGGTGCGCAGCACGGACTCGTTGAGCCGCAGCTGACGGTCCAGCTCGGCCACCGCCTCCGGCGTCGCCTGCAGGTCGATGACGGCGTAGATGCCTTCGGCCTTCTTGTTGATCTCGTACGCGAGGCGCCGGCGGCCCCACACGTCGGTCTTCTCCACCGAGCCACCCGCGGTCCGAATCACGTTCAGGTACGTGTCGAGCGACGGGGCGACGGTGCGCTCCTCGAGGCTGGGGTCGAGGATCACCATGACTTCGTAATGACGCAAGACGTGCTCACCTCCTGTGGGCTGTGCGGCCACGGTCCTTCCGTGGCAGGAGGTCGTGCGTCGCTGCCGCTCCGGATCCGGGGGGACCCGGCCGGACGCGGACAACCGGACCAGGATACCCGGTCCGGACGATCATGCCCGGGCAGGTCCGACGACCGTCCGGGCGTGGTGACAGGGGCCCGCCCCCGACGCCCGAAGGCCGGTGGCGGACCCCTGTCCACGAGACCGCGGGGCGTCCCGTCCGCATTCCTTGGGTGGGACCTGGGGAGGAACGACCACACCGATGAGGTTGGATCGAGGCGCCCCGCGGAGCTTTTTCCTGTTGTTATCCGACGGTACAACGGCTCTCGTCACCAGTAGGTGGAAATACCACTTTTAGTCCGAGATTCCTGTTGGGGACCGGTGCTACCGGCCGGGGGTCCCGCCCCCGACGTGCCGGGCCGCACGACGGGGGGGTGACCCGCACCGGGATCGACCGCCGTGACCCCGGCCGCCGTGGCGGAAGAGCCCAGCATCGATCCCACCCCGGTCAACGACCGCCCGCCCCGACGGTGACGCAACGGGGCCCGCGACTCCCCGCCACCGTCACCCCGACCGTCGGGGAGGCGACGTAGGCTCGCCTGCATGCGTATCGGAGCCCACGTCGACCAGGCCGACCCGTTGGCGGAAGCGGCCGCCCGTTCCGCCGAGGCGGTGCAGTTCTTCCTCTCCGACCCGCAGGGCTGGAAGGCCCCGAAACCCCGGGAGGACGCGGAACGGCTGCGCGCCGCCGAGGTGGACCTCTACGTCCACGCCCCGTACGTGATCAACGTGGCCACCCTGAACAACCGGATCCGGATCCCCAGCCGCAAGCTGCTGCTCGGGCACGCGGCCGCGGCGGCGGAGATCGGCGCCAAGGGGCTGATCGTGCACGGCGGCCACGTCAACGCCGGTGACGACCTGGCGGTCGGCTTCGACAACTGGCGCAAGACCTTCGCGTACGCGGCGGACTCCGGCGGCTTCCCCCTGCCGGTGCTGATCGAGAACACCGCCGGCGGCGACAACGCCTGCGCCCGGCGCCTCGACGGGCTGGCCCGGCTCTGGGACGCCCTCGGCGACTACGAGGTCGGCTTCTGTCTGGACACCTGCCACGCGTACGCGGGCGGCGAGGAGCTGCTCGACCTGGTCGACCGGGTCAAGGCGATCACCGGGCGGATCGACCTGGTGCACGCGAACAACTCCAAGGGCGGCTTCAACTCCGGGCAGGACCGGCACGACAACCTCGACGGCGGCACGATCGACCCGGACCTGGTGGTCGCGGTGATCCGCGCCGCCGACGCCCCGGTGATCGTGGAGACGCCCGGCGGGGCGGCGGGTCAGGGGGCGGACATCGCCTTCCTGCGTGACCGGCTCGGCACGGGGGCCTGACCCGGATGACCACGCACGCGACCGGCGGCCAGCCGACCGGACAGACCGACGGGACCGAGGACCGGAACGGCACGCTCCCGGGCGGCACCGCAGCCCCGACCTCCGGCCGGGCCGACGCCGGCGAGGTGGCTACCGCCGACTCCGCGAAGACGGCGGGCGCGGACACCAGCCCACGCACCCCCGCCGACGACACGCAGCCCGGTACCGCCGACCCGGCGAAGGCCGGAAGCGCGGGTGCCGCGACGTCCACGACCAACGACGCCGGAGGAAGCGACACCACCGACGCGAAGCCGACGACCGCCGCGAGCGACAGTGCGCAGGGCGGGAAGACCGGCGACGCGAAGCCCACGAAGCCCGCGACCGACCCCGGACAGGGCGACGCCACCGGGGCGAAGGCCACGACCGGCACGAAGACCGCGAGCGACGGCGAACAGGGCGCGAAGACCGCCGACACGAAGCCCACGAAGGCCGTGACCGACGCCAAGGCAACCACCGAGACGAAGACCGTGACCGACACGAAGGCCGTGACCGACGCAAAGGCCACGGGCGACACGGAGCCTACGGGCGACGGCGCACAGGCTGGAAAGGGCGACGCCACCAGTGCGAAAGCCACCGCCGGCACGAAGACCACGAGCGACAGCGAACAAGGCGGGAAGACCGGCGACGCCGGCGACAGCAAGAAGAAGGACGGCGACGCCGAGCCGCCGGACCGCTGGTCGGCGTTCGCCCCGGCCCCCGAGCCGGTGCCCGGCCGTCCGCGTCGCGCGGTGCGCGCCGTCGGCCGGCTCCTGGTTCACGAGTGGACGCTGGCCGCCTTCGCGTCGCTGGCCCTCGCCGTCGCCATGACCTGGCCGACGCTGCGCTACCCGCTCTACACCCTGCCCCAGGACTACTGGGACCCGAGCCTGCAGGCCTGGCAGATGGCCTGGTCGGGGCATGCCCTGCGGACCGAGCCGGCGCAGTTGTTCCACTCGAACACGTTCTTCCCGGAGCAGTGGAGCTTCGCCTTCTCGGACATGCTGCTCGGCTACGCCCCGGCCGGCATGATCGGCACCGGTCCCGAGGCCGCCGTGCTCCGCTACAACATCATGTTCGTGCTGGCCCACGCGCTGGCCACGTTCGGGGCGTACGCGCTGGCCCGGCAGCTGGGTGCGGGCCGGGCCGGTGCCGCGGTGGCCGGGGTCAGCTACACGTACGCCCCGTGGCTGCTCGCCCAGGCGGGGCACCTGCACATCGTCTCCAACGGCGGCATCCCGCTGGCGCTGGCCATGCTGGCCCGGGGCCACGGCTGGTCGCTGCGGTACGGCTACCGCCCGGAGCGGCGGCACGAGGGCTGGACGTACACCGGTTGGATGGTGGCGGCCTGGCAGCTCAGCCTGGGCTTCGGCATCGGCCTGCCGTTCGCGTACGTGCTGGCCGGTACGGTGCTGGTCGCGGCGACGACCTGGTTCCTGCGGCGCTGGGTGATCCGGCCGGTGAAGCGTCCGTTCGGCACCCGGCTGCTCGTCGCCGACCTGGTCGGCGGGCTGCTCTTCGCCGGTGTGGGCGCGCTGCTGGCCATTCCGTACTTCAAGGTCGCCGACCTGCACCCGAACGCCGCACGCACGCTCGCCGACATCGGCATCTACTCGCCCCCGGCGTCGGGCTTCTTCACCGCTCCCGCAGAGTCCCGGGTCTGGGGCGGGCTGCACGAGGGGGCGCGGGCGACGCTGCCGTGGCACCCGGAGATGACCCTGCTGCCCGGCTTCGTGCTCTACGCGCTGGCCACTGGCGGCCTGTTCTTCTCGGTCTGGCGGCTGCGGCACCGGCTGCTGCTGCTCGCGGGGGTGCTGGTCACCATGGTGCTGGCCATGGGCACCCGGTTCTTCGACGGCACCTTCACCTACGGCCTGCTCTTCGAGTATCTGCCGGGCTGGAACGGGCTGCGCACCCCCGGCCGGATGATGCTCTGGACCACCCTGCTGCTCGGCCTGCTCGCCGCCGGTGCGGTGAGCGCCCTGGCCGAGCGGGTGGGCGAGATCGCCGCGGAGCGTGCCCCGTACCGGCCGTCGCCGTGGCTCCGGGTGGCCGTCCTGCTGCCGGTGCTGCTGGTCCTCGCAGAGGGGTTGAACGCCACGCCGCACCCGGTGGTGCCGGAGCAGCCGGTGGCGATGCGGACCGTGGACGGCCCGATGCTGGTGCTGCCGAGCAGCCAGAACCTCGACCAGCCGGTGATGCTCTGGTCCACCAGCACGTTCCCGGACGTGGTCAACGGCGGCAGCGGCTTCACCCCCACGCAGCTCGACGAGGTACGCCGGGTGACGCTCGCCTTCCCCGACCAGACCAGCGTCGACTACCTGCGTACCCTCGGCGTCCGCAACGTGGTGCTGCTGCGCGACCAGATCGTCGGCACCCCGTGGGAGGTGACCGTCAACTCTCCGGTCGACCAGCTCGGCATCACCCGCGAGGAGGTCGGCGACGCGGTGGTCTTCCGGCTCTGAGCGCGGCTCGGGTCGTCAGGTCGCGGCGGCGGCCAGCGGTTCGGGCGTCCGGGCGGTGCGGCGGTCGGCGAGCCAGGGGGCGTCGGGGGTGCCGTCGAACACCCCGCCGTCCGGATCGTCGGCGTAGGTGCGCCGCACCACGTCGCGTTCCGGGTGCAGGATGTCCCGGATCACCAGCACGCAGAGCAGCACGACGGTGCCCAGCCGGAGCGTCGAGGCCAGCACGAACACGCCCTCGGGGAAGACCGGCCGGCTGGTCGCCGCGCCGAGCAGCTCGCCGTAGAAGGCGGTGAAGTAGCAGACCTCGGCGAGCTGCCAGGCGAGGAAGGCGCCCCAGCGGGGACGGGCCAGCACCGCCAGCGGCAGCAGCCAGAGCACGAACTGCTGCGACCAGACCTTGCTGAAGATCAGGAACGCGGCGACCACCAGGAAGGCGAGCTGGGCCAGCCGGGGACGGCGGGGCGCCAGCAGGGCCAGCGCGGCCACGCCCAGGCAGGCCAGGATGAACAGCGCGTACGACAGGATGTTGAGCGTCGGGATGTGCGCGTTCAACCACTGGAACGGCCCCTGGTCACCGGCCACGCCGCTGTTCACCTTGCCGTCCAGGTACCGGCCGATGTACCAGAGCGTGCCCCAGTCGATGGGCCGGGTGCTGTTCAGCTCGAAGAAGCGGTTCCAGTTGTCGTGGTACGGGATCGCGGCCGGCAGGTTGACCACGATCAGCGCCGCCGCACCGGTGCCGATGGCGGTCAGCGCGGCACGGATCCGGGCGCTCCGCAACGCGAGCAGCAGGATGGGCCAGAACAGGAACAGCGGCCACAGCTTGGCGGCGCCACCGAGGCCGAGCAGCAACCCGGCGAGCGCGGGTCGGCGGCGGGCCCACGCGGCCAGGCCGAAGGCGGCCAGCCCGATGGCGAGGAAGTCCCAGTTGACGGTGGTGGTGAGCAGCAGCGCCGGAGCCAGCGCGAAGAGCGCGGCGTCCCAGGGTCGTCGGCGCCGCAGGGCGAGGATCACCGCGACGGTGGCGACCGCGAGCGCGCTGAGCGTCAGCGCGTTCAGGTTGTAGAACCACTGGCCCTGGTTGAGCTGCGGGTCGTCGGCGCCGAGGCTGTGCACCGGAAGGCCGAGCGCGCCCATGAAGTAGCCGGTGAGCACCGGGTACTCGACCGGGTGGTCCCGGTAGGGCACCTTGCCCTCGTTGAGCCCCTCGGCGTAGTAGAGGGCGAGCACGTCGGTGTAGCAGAGCCGGGTGTACTGCACGTTGTTCTGCCAGGCGCCGTCCTGGCAGGGCGACTTCTGCACCCAGTGCAGCGCCAGGGTGAGGCAGGCCAGCGCGAGGACGATCCGGGTGGCGGTCCAGAAGCGTCGTTCCCGACCGGCGGGCCGGTCCAGCGCGACCGCGTGGTCGCCGAGCGGGCCGCCGATCACCTCGGAGACGCCACGGACGAAACCGTCCGACCGGGACGGGTGGTCGCTGGTCCCGGAGTCGTCCAGGCCGGCCGTCGACTGGGTGCTCATGAAGAGGCATCCTGCCGTACGCCCGGGGTCTTCGTCCCGTCCCGTGGCGCGGCGTTGAAGAAAATCGACGCGCGACCGCGTCGTCGAACGCCGACGGCGGCCGGACCCTGAGGTCCGGCCGCCGTCGGCGGTGTCACGGGTGGTTACTCCCGGGGGCGGGGTGACAGGGTCGGCAGGATGCCGCCACCACCACCACCGTCGTTGTCGCCGCCACCGCCCGGTCCGCGGGGATCGTTCGGCGTGTCCGGGCCCTGGTTCCCGCCGCCGTTGGGGTTCAGCGGACAGAACAGGCCGCAGTCCTGCGGCTGCCCGGGGTCGGTCGGCGGGGGCGGCGGCGGCGGGGGCGGGGTGCCGTTGCCCGCTTCCTTGTCGCCGATGTTCGCCGCCGGCGGGAAGTCCATCTTCTCCTCGCCCTTGAGCGAGTCGTCCATCACCCGCTCCCAGATGTCACCGGGCATGAGGGAGCCGCTGATGTTGCGGCCGTCCTTCATCTTGATGGCTTCCCGCTTGCCCTTGTTGCCCACCCAGACGGCGGTGGCGAGCTGCGGGGTGTAGCCGATCATCCAGGCGTCACCGTTCTCGTTGGTGCCCTCCTTGAGCTCCCACGTACCGGTCTTGGCGGTCGCCTTGCGGCCACCGTCGAGCGAGTGTTGAACCTTGGCCGGGTAGTCCTCCAGCACGTTGGTGACGTCGGCGACCACGTCGGGGTTGATCCGCTTCTGGGGCTTGAGCTGCTCGCCCCCGAGCTTCTCCCACTTGCCGGTGTTCTTGTTCTGCTTCTCGGCCGACAGCAGGAAGTGGGCCTTGTTGTAGACGCCCTTGTTGGCGAAGGTGGCGATGCCGTTGGCGTGGTCGAGCACGGTGATCGGGTACTGACCGTAGGAGACCACGTGGTAGAAGGGGTCGGGCGCCAGGTCCTTGGCGTCCGCCTTGGTGAGGTCGTGACCCTTCGGCGGGTTGGTGTTGGTCTGCCACATCATGCTGACGCCGGCCCGCTTGGCCATGTCGACGATCTTGTCCGGCCCGATGTCGAGGCTGACGTGGTAGAAGGGCACGTTCAGCGACTGCAAGGTCGACTCCCGCAGCGTGCAGGAGTCACCGCAGCGGGGGTTGTCGGTGCCGGCGTTGCTGACCCGGAACTGCACGCCGTCGGGCTTGAAGGCCTTGCCCTTCCAGCGCGAGTCGATGGCCTTGCCCGCGTCGATCGCCGCGGCCAAGGTGTAGATCTTGAAGCTCGAGCCCGGCGAGTGGCCACCGGTGACGTTGCCGCTCGCGTCGGTGTTCTTACCGGCGTAGTCGGTGCCCGTGCCGTCGTCACCGCCGTAGTAGCCGAGCACCCGGCCGTTGCGCGGGTCGATCGACACCACGGCCGCCATCAGGTTCTTCTTGGTGCCTTCCAGCTCCGAACCCTTGGTGCTGCGCTGGGCCGCGCCGGTGATCGCCTTCTGGACCTTCGGGTCGATGGTGGTCCGGATCCGGTACCCGCCCTGCTTCAGCATGAGCGAGCAGAGCGGCTTGCGATCCGTCGCCTCGGCCTCGTTGTCGGTGCAGAGCTTCTTCTCCCGCATCTCCGGCACGAGGTAGTTGACGACGTTGCCGATCGGGTTGTTGACGCCGAACTTCTGGCCGGCCCTCGACTCCTTCGGCGTCTGCAGCGTCTTGCTGGGATACGCGGTGGGGCGCTTTGCCGCGTCGACCCAGCCCTCGCTCACCATGTTGTTGATGACGTAGTCCCACCGGAGCTTGGCGTCGGTCGGGTTGACCGCCGGGTCGTAGCCCTTGTGGCCCCCCGGGGTGAGGCTGGGCTCCGGCTGCTTGATCAACGCCGCCAGCACCGCGGCCTCCGCCACGTCGACCTTGGAGACGGACTTGCCGAAGTAGGCGTACGAGGCTGCCTCGATGCCGTACGCGTTCCGGCCGAAGTAGATGGTGTTCAGGTAGTGCTCCATGATCTCTTCCTTGGTGAACTGATCATTGAGCTTGGAGGCGACGATCGCCTCCTTCACCTTCCGGGCGTACGAGTCGTCCTGGAGGTTCTCGTAGGCGTTGCGGGCGTACTGCTGGGTGATCGTCGACGCACCCTGCTTGTCGCCACCGCTGAGGTTGTTCCAGGCGGCCCGGGCGATGCCCTTGTAGTCCACGCCGGAGTGGCGGTAGAAGTTCTTGTCCTCGGCCGCCGCCACCGCGTCCCGCACGTGCGGCGGGATCTGGCCGATCGAGACGAAGGTGCGGTTCTGCTCGCCCACCTTGGCAATGATCGTCTTGTTGTCAGCGGCGTAGATCGTGGTGGCCAGCGGCAGGTTGATCTGGTTGGGCAGCACCACGCTGGTCGAGTAGTAGGTGAACCCGATCACGCCGATGCCGGCCAGCATGATGAAGACCGCGAAGCCCGCGATCAGCATGTTGACCCGCTTGCGCTTCTTCGCCCGGGCCACCGCGTCCGGGTCGCGGGGCCCGCGTCCGCCGCCACTGCCGCCGCGTCCCGGGCCGTGGGGACCACCCGGGCCGCCGGGGCCACCGCCGGAGACCGGCGCCACGCCCGCGCGGGCCACCGCTGCCCGGCCGCCGACGGCCGCCGCTCCGACGCTGGCCCGCCCGGCGGAGCCCACGCCCACCGACGCGCGGCCGGCCGGGCCGGGTGCCGGGGAGACCGGGACGGACGCGCGTCCGGCGCCGGGTCGCCCGCCGGGTGCCGGGGAGACCGGCACGGAGGCCCGTCCCGCGCCCGCGCGGCCCACCGAGGCCGCGCCGGACGCTCCCGTCGCGCGCGGCGGCGGCACCGCCGCCGAGGCCCGACCGGCGGGCGCGCCGCCGACCGAGGCCCGGCCGGCCGGAGCCACGCCGGGGTCACCGTTCGAGCCCGGTACCTGGGCCCGCGCACGCGGGGAACTGGGATCGCCGTACGAGTTCATTCCTCACACCCTGCCGGTCGCGGTGGGACGCGGGGGCGCCACCACCGGGTTGCCGTGAGTTGACACACGTGACGCCCGCTCATGGTGGGACCGGAGCGGGACCGTTGTATACGTACTATTCGGACCTATCGGGCCAGGTAGCTGCCGGGCGGGGGGGCCGTCGTCGACGGCACCGGTAGCGACCGGTCCAGCCAGCTTCACCGTTGCGCCTCTCGCCTTCGCTCCTGGGCCGGCCCGGCCCCGGGGGCGGTCACGCCGCCCACCGCACCCGACTCCGACCCGCCCTCGGCCAGCCCGTCCCGGCCGAGCAGGAACTGCTCGACGAGATGGTTCCAGTCACAGCCGAGGCACACCTCCACCACGAAGACCTGGAACTCACGCAGCGTCATCGCCAGCGCGGGCAACTCGGCCAACGTGCGCGCCTGGCCGGCGGACTGCTTGAGTTCGTCCCCGTAAATGTAGTGGACGTGCGTGAGGTTCTCGCTCCGGCAGATCGGGCAGCGCTCCTCGGTGGGTTCGCCGTGGAACCGGGCGGCGTTCTTCAGGTACGGCGAGGCGTCGCAGACGTCGTACGTACCGACCCGGCCGGCGAGGAGCTCACGCAGCACCGCCCGCTTCTGGAGCGAGTAGTCCACCACCTGGCGCGCCGTACGCATGCGGTGAAGGGTACGCGGTCCCGCCGGGTGAGGCGACCACCGTCACGATGAGTGACAGAAACATCCCGAAGCGAAGGTTTGCCCTGATCGCTGGTGAGGTACTAACGTGCGATGTATCGGTCCGATACATCGAGGCGGTTAACGTCCCTGCACCCGGGGTAGGAAGGATGGCCCGTGCTCGAGCTCGCCATCCTCGGCCTCCTGCAGGAGTCACCGATGCACGGCTACGAGATCCGCAAGGAGCTCACCGCCAAGCTCGGTGCCATCCGGGCGGCGATCAGCTACGGCTCGCTCTACCCGACCCTGCGCCGGCTGCAGGCGGCGGGCTGGATCACCGAGGCCGCCGAGACACCCGCGTCCGCCGAGGAGGTTCCCGCGCTGACCAGCCGACGAGGTCGGGTGGTCTACAAAATCACCGCGGATGGCAAGGAACGCTTCGCCCAGCTCATCGCACAGGCGGGGCCCGAGACGTACGACGACACGGGCTTCGGCGTGCACTTCGCGTTCTTCGCCCGGACCGACCAGGCGACCCGACTCCGGATCCTGGAGGGTCGCCGACGCACGATCGAGGAACGTCGCGAAGGGCTTCGTGACGTGCTGGGCCGGGCGGCCGAGCGCCTCGACGCGTACACCCTGGAACTGCAACGCCACGGGCTCGACGCCTGTGAGCGCGAGGTCCGCTGGCTGGAGGAGCTCATCGCCAACGAGCGCTCCGGCCGTGCCCCGACAGTCCCGCAACCCGGGACGGCCGGCGGCCGACGAGACAACAACAGCCCGCCCCCGCCTGGAGAGTCCAGGAAAGAGCGGCCGTGATGAAGAAGAAGGAGGCAGACGCTATGGGCTCCGTCCGCGTCGCCATCGTCGGTGTGGGTAACTGCGCCTCGTCCCTGGTTCAGGGCGTGGAGTACTACCGGAACGCCGACCCGAACGACCGCGTCCCGGGTCTCATGCACGTCACCTTCGGCGACTACCACGTCTCGGACGTGGAGTTTGTCGCGGCGTTCGACGTGGACGCCAAGAAGGTGGGCATGGACCTCGCGGAGGCGATCGTCGCCAGCGAGAACAACACCATCAAGCTCTGTGACGTGCCGCCGACCGGCGTCAGCGTGCAGCGCGGTCCGACCTTCGACGGGCTGGGCCAGTACTACCGCGAGATCGTCGAGGAGTCCGACGCCGAGCCGGTCGACGTGGCCAAGGCGCTGCGTGACGCGCAGGTCGACGTGGTCGTGTCCTACCTGCCGGTGGGCTCGGAGCAGGCCGACAAGTTCTACGCCCAGGCCGCGATCGACGCCGGTTGCGCGTTCGTGAACGCCCTGCCGGTCTTCATCGCCTCCGACCCCGAGTGGGCGAAGAAGTTCGAGGACGCGGGCCTGCCGATCGTCGGTGACGACATCAAGAGCCAGGTCGGCGCCACCATCGTGCACCGCGCGCTGGCGAAGCTCTTCGAGGACCGCGGTGTCGAGCTGCTGCGCACGTACCAGCTCAACTTCGGCGGCAACATGGACTTCATGAACATGCTGGAGCGCAACCGCCTGGTCTCCAAGAAGATCTCGAAGACCCAGTCGGTGACCTCGCAGATCCCGCACGAGATGAGCAAGAGCGACGTGCACATCGGCCCGTCGGACCACGTGCCGTGGCTCGACGACCGCAAGTGGGCCTACATCCGCCTGGAGGGCCGCTCCTTCGGTGACACCCCGCTCAACGCCGAGCTCAAGCTCGAGGTGTGGGACTCGCCGAACTCCGCCGGGGTCATCATCGACGCCGTCCGCGCCGCGAAGATCGCCCTGGACCGCAAGATCGGCGGCCCGATCCTGTCCGCCTCGTCGTACTTCATGAAGTCCCCGCCGGTGCAGTACGCCGACCACGACGCGCACGCCGCCGTCGAGGCCTTCATCGCCGGTGAGGTCGAGCGCTGACGCGCTGACCATCAGCACGGCCGAGGGCCGGGTCCACACGGACCCGGCCCTCGTCGCGTACGTGCGGGGGCTACTTGGCCCAGGACGGCTTGGTCCGCCGGGCCAGCTGCGTCCGCCGGTCCTCCGCCGCCAGTGGATCGTCGGTGGGCAGGATCGCCGGGTTGACCCGGCCGCCCGCGACGACGAACGCCACCACGTCGAGGATCACGTGGGTGGTCTGCTGCGCGTGCACGGAGATGTAGTCGATCACCGGGCTGATCCCGGTCAGGAAGAAGTTCGACAGCGTCTGGCCGGCCTGAAAGTTGATCGTCGAGAACGCCGGCGGACGCTGAACCGAGTGCGGGTAGACCTGCAGGAACCCGGCGGCGAGCGCGCCGGTGACGGTCACGTTGCCGTACACGGCCTGACCGTAGTAGACGAATTCATCCAGGTTGACCTGGATGGTGCGGCCGCGCATCAGCCGGCCCGAGCTGTCCAGGTTGCCGGCCGGGTTCACGATGCGGGCCCGACCGGCGGCGGTACGGGTGTCGATCACCCGCTGCGGCACGACCGGCACCAGTTGGTTGCTGTTCGTCTCCGTCCGGATGTACTCGACGAAGTTGCCCGTCTCGGACGGCATGGCCTCGCTGGTGACCGCCCAGATCGTCCCGGAACGATCCATCGCGATCGAGCCCATCTCGGACTTCTGGTTGAGGCTCTCCCCGTTCGGGGTCAGCCGCAGGGCCGGGCTGGCGACCTCGACACCCGCGTCGTCGGTGATGGTGGAGTTCTCCAGTCGGAGGGTGGCCGAGGTGGCCGAGCCGCCGCGCAGCGTGGTGGGCGTGCCCGCCTCGTTGACCTGCCCCTGGAGCACCGGGTCGCCCGGTGCGGCGTGGGCGGGGCCGGCGGCGGCCGCGCCCACCGCGGCGGCGCCGGCGAGGCCGGCGGCGACGGTGCCCGCCCGACGCAGCAGGCGGCGACGGCCGATGGCGCTGTCCTGGTCCTTGTTCACGCTGTGTCCCCCATGTGGTGGTGGCGAGTGGCGCCTCGGTCGTACCGGTGATCGAGATGCCTTATGCCGGGGGAACGCCTGATCGGACGATCAGGTTGCAGTCGGGCGCAACAATTTTTCAGACTCAGGACCAGGCGCGTCGCAGGGCGACCCCGGCCTCCAGCTCCAGCAGCCGTACCTTGCGGGGCAGTCCGCCGCCGAAGCCGACCAGCTTGCCGCCCGCGCCGACGATCCGGTGGCACGGCACGAGCACCGGGATCGGGTTGCGGTTGCAGGCCACCCCGACCGCCCGGGCGGCACCGGGGTCGCCGACCAGCCGGGCCACCTCGCCGTAGGTGAGCGTCTCCCCGTACGGGATGCGGGTCATCTCCCGCCAGACCGCGCGCTCGAACTCGGAGCCGCGCCGCGCCGCCACCGGCACCCCGAAGTCGGTCAGCTCCCCGGCGAAGTACGCCCGCAGCTCCGCCACCGCCCGCCGGGCCAGCTCGTCACCGGGCTCGTCGACCCCCGACTCCACCCGGCCGAAGTGCGCGCCGCACACCGCCTCGTCATCGGTGGCCACGGAGAACTCCCCGATCGGCGAGTCGAGCACGGTCCAGCGCATGGCGGCCATTCTTCCCCGCCGGTACGACGGGCGGGCCACCCGCCTTCGTCGCGACGGCCCTGGGAAGGGCCGAAGAAGCCGCCCCGGCAACCGACCCGTGCCGAAATGATCACGCGGGAATGTTGCGCGACGTCGATACCGTGCAGGTCGTGGCCACGGGGACGTTCATCTTTCTGATCATCGGTGGGGCGGGCGTCGCCGTGCTGGCGCTCTCCCTGCTCGGCGCCGAGTTGCTCCACTTCGCCGACATCGACGGCCCGGTGTCGGTCGAGGCGGTCGGCGGTTTCCTCGGCGCCTTCGGCTTCGGCGCCGCGATCGTCAACGAGCTGGTCGGTGGCCGTACCCCGGGGATGATCGCGGCGGCGGTCGCCGGTGGCGCAGTCGCCGCCGTGCCCACCGCGTGGCTCGCGGCCCGGCTCAGCCGGGCGGCGCGGGACATGCGCACCGACCCCACCCCCACCCGCGACGACCTGGTCGGCGCGCTCGGCCTGGTGGTCACCCCGGTACCCGCCGTCGGTTACGGCGAGGTCCGGGTACGCGTGGCCGGCCAGCCGGTGAAGCTCAACGCCCGCGCCGACCACCCGATCCCGGTCGGCGCGCAGATCTTCGTGGTGCAGGCGCTGAGCGAGACCAGCGTCCACGTCGAGACCTACTGACCACCCCCTCCTCACCCCCTTTCGCAGAGACGGAACTGCCCATGCCCCTTGTCATCGCCGTCGGCGGCGCGGTCCTGCTGGCGCTCGTCCTGGTGCTCTTCGTGCTCTCCCGGATCAAGGTCGCCGGCCCGAACGAGGCGTTCATCGTCACCGGCCGCAAGGGCCGGACCACGCAGACCGCCGACGGTGGTCGCTCCACCGACATGTCCGGTCAGAAGGTGGTGCTCGGCGCCTCGGTCTTCGTGCTGCCGGTGGTCCAGAAGCTCCAGTCGCTCGACCTGTCCAGCCGCCGCATCGACGTGGGCATCCGGGGCGCGGTGAGCAAGCAGGGCATCCGCACCGACCTGCACGGCGTGGCGATCGTCAAGGTCGGCGGCACCGAGGACGCCATCCGCGCCGCCGCCCAGCGCTTCCTGCACCAGCAGGACGAGATCGACAACTTCACCCGGGAGGTGCTGGCCGGCGCGCTGCGCTCGATCGTCGGCCGGCTCACCGTCGAGGAGGTCATCCGGGACCGGGCGGCGTTCGCCAGCGCGGTCGCCGAGGAGGCCGAGCACTCGATGACCAACCAGGGTCTGGTGCTGGACACCTTCCAGCTCCAGGACATCCTCGCCGAGGGCTCCTACCTGCAGGACCTGGGTCGGCCGGAGGCCGCCCGGGTGCTCAAGGACGCGGCCATCGCCGAGGCGCGCGCCCGCCAGCAGGCCGAGCAGGAGCGGCTGCTCGCCGAGGAGGCGATCGCCGAGGCGAACCGGAACCTCTCGCTCAAGCAGGCCGGAATCCAGGCCGAAATCGACGCGGCCAAGGCCCGGTCCGCGGCGGCCGGCCCGCTCGCTCAGGCCGAGCGGGACCAGGCGATCCTCTCCGAGCAGCAGAAGGTGGCCGAGCGCAACGCCGAGCTGAAGCAGCGCCAGCTCGACACCGAGGTGCGCAAGCCGGCCGACGCGGCGCGCTACAAGGTGGAGCAGGAGGCCGAAGCGGCCCGCAACGCGGCGGTGCTCAACGCCGACGCGCAGCGGCAGGCCGTCATCGCCGCCGCCCAGGCCGCCGCCGAGCAGTCCCGGCTGACCGGTGAGGGCGAGCGGGCCCGCCGGGCCGCGCTCGCCGAGGCGAACGCGATCGAGGGCGCCAAGGAGGGTGAGGCGGAGCAGCGCCGGCGTTCGGCGATCGCCGAGGCGGTCGAGCGGGAGGGTCAGGCCGAGGCCGCGGCCATCCTGGCCAAGGGACAGGCCGAGGCCGACGCGATGGCCCGCAAGGCGGAGGCGTTCGCCGCGTACGGCGAGGCGGCCGTGCTGGACCTGCTGGTCAAGGTACTGCCGCAGGTGGTCGAGGCGGCCAGCGCCCCGATCGGGGCGATCGACAAGATGACCGTCATCTCCACCGACGGCGCGTCGTCGCTGACCAAGTCGGTGGCCGGTAACGTGGCGCAGGGCCTCCAGCTCGGCTCCGACCTCACCGGCATCGACCTGCCCGGCCTGCTCGCCCGGCTCGGCTCGGCGTCCGCCGGCGGTTCGCAGTCGGCGGGCAACGGCAAGGCCGCGGTCGACGGCAGCGCGGTCGAGACCCGCTGACCGACCGCCGAGGGCGCCGTCCTGGTGGACGGCGCCCTCGGCGTCAGCTCTGCTCGATGAGGCCCTGCTCGCGGGCCCAGCGCAGCAGCTCCGCCTCGGCCTCGTCGCGCTCCAGCGGGCCGCGCTCCAGGCGCAGCTCCTTGAGGTACTGCCAGGCCCGCCCGACCACCGGCCCCGGCGGTACGCCGAGCAGCTCCATGATCGCGTTGCCGTCCAGGTCGGGGCGGACCCGGGCGAGGTCCTCCTCGGCGGCGATCCGGGCGATCCGCTCCTCCAGCGCGTCGTAGTCCGCCGCGAGCTGGGCCGCCTTGCGGCGGTTGCGGGTGGTGCAGTCCGAGCGGGTCAGTTTGTGCAGCCGGGGCAGCAGGTCACCGGCGTCGGTGACGTACCGGCGCACCGCCGAGTCGGTCCACTCGCCCCGGCCGTACCCGTAGAACCGCAGGTGCAGGGCGACCAGGGCGACCACCTGCGCGGTCACGTCCTTGGGGTAGCGCAGCGCCTTCATCCGGGCCTTGGTCAGCCGGGCGCCGACCACCTCGTGGTGGTGGAAGCTGACCCGGCCGTCCGGCCCGACCGACTTGGTGGCCGGCTTGCCCACGTCGTGCATGAGCGCGGCCATCCGGAGCACGAAGTCGCAGCCGTCGGTCTCGAAGGAGACCGCATTGCTGACCACGGTGAGGGTGTGCTCGTAGACGTCCTTGTGCTGGGCGTGCTCGTCGATCTCCAGCTTCAGCCCGGTCAGCTCGGGCAGGAAGCGCTCGGCCAGCCCGGTGTCGACCAGCAGCCGCAGCCCGGTGATCGGGTCGGCGCCGCAGAGCAGCTTGGTGAACTCGTCCCGGATCCGCTCGGCGGTGATCCGGTCCAGATCGGCGGCCATCCGGGTCATCGCCTCGTGCACGTCGGGGTGCACGGCGAAGCGCAGCTGGGCGGCGAAGCGGGCCGCCCGCAGCATCCGCAGCGGGTCGTCGCCGAAGGACTCCCGGGGCGTGCCGGGGGTACGGATCACCTTGGCCGCGAGGTCGTCCAGGCCGCCGTGCGGGTCGGTGAACCGGTGGTCGGGGAGGCTGACCGCCATCGCGTTGATGGTGAAGTCCCGCCGCCGCAGGTCCTCGCTGAGGCTGGTCCCGTACTCGACGATCGGGTTGCGGCTGACCTGGTCGTACGCCTCGGCGCGGAAGGTGGTGATCTCCAGCCGGAGCCCGTCGCGCTGAAGCCCGATGGTGCCGAACTCGCGGCCGGTCTCCCAGATCGACTCGGCCCAGCCCTTGATGATCCGCAGCGTCTGGTCCGGGTGGGCGTCGGTGCAGAAGTCCAGGTCTTCGCCGAGCCGGCCGAGCAGGGCGTCGCGGACGGAACCACCCACCAGGTGCAACTCGTGCCCGGCGCGCGCGAAGCGGCGACCGAGCTCGTCGGCGACCGGGGACACGCGGAGCAGTTCGGCGACGGCGTTGCGCTGCGCGGCGGTGAGCTCGCGGCGGTCGGCGGCGTGGGGTGCGGAGGCAGCTTCGGACATGGGATCGCCAGCCTATCGGGCCGGGGCGGGATCTGATCCGCCGGGCGCGGGTATGAGGGCGGCGTTGACTAAGGTCTTGGGCGTGCGGGCCGGTCGTCCGGCTCCGACGTACCCCCTTGGAGGCAGGAGATGAGCGGCGGGCTCTACCGCAGCGCGAACGCCACGCCGGACGGTGCGATCCCGCCGACCGACGAGGCGACCTTCATCTCCGCCGAGCCGCTGAACCAGCCGGCGGTGGAGGCCACCGCGCCGCCGCCGGAGCAGGTGGGGGAGGCCAGCGCCGCGGCGAACAGCGCGGTGATGGCGGTCGGCAGCCTGATCAGCCGGGGTACGGGCTTCATCCGCAACCTGATGATCGGCGCGGCGCTGGGCAACCTGGTCGGCAACGCGTACACCACCGCGCAGTTCCTGCCCAACCAGGTGTACGAGTTCCTGCTCGGCGGCGTGCTCACCAGCGTGCTGATCCCGGTGCTGGTCCGCCGCAGCAAGGCCGACGCCGACCGGGGCGAGGCGTACGCGCAGCGGCTGCTCAGCCTGGCGGTGATCACGCTGGCGGCCGCCGCGCTCATCGCGGTGACGTCGGCGTCAGCGCTGACCGCCATCTACGCCAGCGGCAAGGACCAGGACTACACGGACCTCGTCACCAGCCTGTCGTACCTGATGCTGCCGATGCTGTTCTTCACCGGCGTCAGCGCGCTGATCGCCGCGGTGCTGAACACCCGGGGCCACTTCGCCGCGCCGATGTGGGCACCGATCCTGAACAACCTGGTGGTCATCGGCGTCTTCGGCCTCTACATCCTGATCTACGGGGCCGAGGCGCTGAAGCCCGGCGACCTGGGCGTGGGCCAGATCCTGCTGGTCGGCGGCGGCACCCTGCTCGGCGTGGCGGTGCAGGCCGCCGGGCTGCTGCCGGCGCTGCGCAAGGTGGGCTTCCGGTGGAAGTGGCGGTTCGACTTCCGCGAGCTGGGGCTGCGCGAGCTGGCCCAGCTCGGGGCCTGGATGTTCTGCTACGTCGCGGTCAACCAGCTCGGGCTCTTCGTGGTGGTCAACCTGCTCACCCGGGCGGCGGGCGAGGACAGCGCCGGAATCCTGATCTACAACAACGTCTTCCTGCTGCTGATGATGGCGCACGGCATCATCGCCGTCTCGATCATCACCGCGCTGATGCCGCGGATGAGCGCCGCCGCAGCGGACGGGCGCTTCCACGACGTCACCGCCGACCTGGCCCGGGGCACCCGGATGGTGACGGCGGTGCTCGCCCCGATCGCGGTCTGCTACGCGGTCCTGGCCGGGCCGATCTCCCGGGTGGTCTTCCAGTACGGCGCCTTCGACGCCGAGAACGCCCGGGCCACGTCCACCGTGCTGCTGGTCGCGGCCGTGGGGCTGGTGCCGTTCGCGATCAGCCAGCTCTTCACCTTCGCCTTCTACGCGCTGCCGGACACCCGCACCCCGGCTCTGATCAACATCCCGGTGGTGGCGCTGCGGGTGCTGCTCCAGGTGGGACTCTTCGTCGTCTTCTCGCCCGCCTTCGCGGCGGCCGGCATGATGCTCGGCAACGCGATCTCGTACGTGGCGGCGGCCGTCATCTCCGCGATGCTGCTCCGGCCGCGGGTCGGCCGGATCGGGCTCGGCGGGATCATGCGGACCATGGGCAAGGTGGTCGTCGCCGCGCTCGGGGCGGCGCTGGTCGGCCTGCTGGTGGTGAGCCTGCTCCCCGGCGACCCGGCCGACCTGGGCTGGCTGGCGGCGGCGGTCCAGCTGGCGGTCGGCGGCGCGGTGATCGGCGTGACGTACCTGGGGTTGGCCATGGTGCTGCGGATCGGGGAGATCACCGAGGTGGTCGGGATGGTCCGCCGCCGGCTCGGCCGCTGAGTCGACCGGACGGCGTCGGGCTGCCGGCACGGAGCGTGAACGAGGATCACCAGCCTGGGGATGCGGCTGTGGATAACTCCGCGTTTCCCCGGTCAGCAACCGGATCGGCCTGTGGACAACCAACCGTACGGCTGAGTATGGAGGGCCGTTCGGAGGGAACCTCGTCGAACGTCGGCGGACTGCCACACCCGGACCGGCCCCTGCTACGACTACTTGCGGTCAACCTCTAGATTGGCTAGTACATGTGCCAGCAACGTGGCCGACAACGGTCGTAACCGGGCGAGGTCGTCCACATCCGGCACGTCGCCGGGTACGGCGGGAAGATGACATGTCGGTATGACGGGTGGTCCGGGTAAGGTCGCTCTCGACGGACACGGCAGGTGTTCGACGTACGCGTCGACACGCCGGTCGGTTCCTTCGACGGCAGAGCGGGAAGCCACATGCCCAGCAGCGCGGGTCCATCGATCGACACGATCACCGAGGGAGGACGGGTGACCCAGGTCGGCGAGGGTCAGGAGGCGGAGGAGACTGCTCCGCCCGTCATGACCTTCGGTGCTCCCACGGCCGGTGAGATCCTCGCCGAGCGGTACGAGCTGGTCGAGCACATCAACAACGACAGCGCCGGGCGACTGGTCTGGCGAGGGGTCGACGTCGTGCTGCGCCGACCGGTCGCGGTCGTGCTGCGCTACCCCGGCGGCGACTCGGCCACCGAGATGCTCCAGGCCGCGGTGGCGGCGAGCCGCGTGATCCACCCCAACCTGGTCGGCGTCTACGACGCGATCGACGAGGACGAGCGGGCCTACGTCGTCCGCGAGTGGGTCGACGGCCTCTCCCTGCGCGAGATGGTCGCCGACGGGCCGCTGGACCCGGCCCGGGCCACGGCCATCGGCAACGCCGTCGCCAGCGCGCTGGCCGCCGTGCACGCCACCGGCATGGTGCACGGCAACGTGCACCCCGGCACCGTGATGATCAGCGACGAGGGCCGGGTGGTGCTGGCCGACGCGCGCACCGACGGCGCGGACAGCCAGGAGAACGACATCCGGGCGGTCGGCGGCATCCTCTACTTCGCCCTCACCGGGCACTGGCCGCACGCCGAGGCCCCGCTGCGCGGCGCGACCGCCGGGCACGGCCGGGCCGCCATCCCGGACGCGGTCCGGGACGCCAGCGGCGCGATCGCCGCGCCCCGGCAGGTCCGGGCCGGTGTGCCGGCGTACCTCGACGACCTGACCATGGACCTGCTCGACGCCGAGATCGCCCCGCCCTCGTCGGACGTGCTCGCCGCCGAACTGGCCCGGCTCGACGTGCCGACCGAGGACCACTTCCTCGACCAAACCGGCACGATCCGGTTCACCGCGGACCCGGGCGACGACCCGTCCCCGCTGGCCGCCGCCGGTGGGCGCAAGGTCGCGGTGGGCATCGCCGGCCTACTGGCGGTCGCCCTGGTCGGTCTGCTCATCGGGATCAGCGCGCTCGGCGGCGACGACAAGTCGCCCGACACCGAGCCGGTCGCCCAGCCGACGAACAGCGCCCCGTCCAGCGGGGCCAGCGCGCCCGCGCCCGTCGTGCGCAAGCTTCCCGTCGAGGAAGTCCGGATCATCGACCCGGACAGCAAGCTCCGCGACGAGCTCGACGACGCCGAGAAGGTCATCGACGGCGACGAGGACGAGGGCTGGGGCACGGACACCTACACCACCGCGAACTTCGGCAACCGCAAGAAGGGCATGGGGGTCCTGATCGACCTCGGCGCCCCGCGCACGGTGAAGTCGGTGCAGGCCATCCTCTCCTCCACCGGCGCCTCCGCCGAGCTGTTCTGGGGCACGAGCGACTTCCCGTCCAGCTCCTCGGGCGACAAGCAGCTCGTGGCGAGCTACAAGAACCAGATCGGTCAGCCGTTCGAGGAGCACGACGGCACCACGATGACCTTCAACGGGTTCAACCCGGAGCAGAAGTACCAGTACCTGCTCTTCTGGATCACCAAGCTGCCGGCGAGCGACCTCAAGATCGACGTGCAGGAAGTCAAGGTCTACGGGTCGTGAGCCGCCCATCGCGCGCCCGGCACCGCACCCGACGGACGTGGTGATGGCCGGTCGCGGGGGGCGTACGCCCGATCCGGCGACCGGCGACGCGGTGCCGGTGGTACCGCCGCGCCCGGTGCCGCCGGCCGAGCCCGGCGACTTCGAGCTGCTGCGCGCCCACGTCGCCGGTGACCGGGACGCGTTCACCGAGCTCTTCCACCGGCACCGGGACCGCCTCTGGGCGGTGGCCCTGCGCACGCTCGGCGACCGCGAGGAAGCCGCCGACGCCCTCCAGGACGCGCTGCTCTCCGCCCACCGGGCCGCCGCACGCTTCCGGGGCGACTCGGCCGTGACGACCTGGCTGCACCGGATCGTGGTGAACGCCTGCCTGGACCGGATCCGTCGCCGCCAGGCGCACCCGACCGTTCCGCTGCCCGACGGCACCCGGGTCGACGAGGGCGGCTCCGGCGGTGTCGAGCCGGCCGCCCCGGCCCCCGACCACGACACCGCGCTGGTCGTCCGGCAGGCCCTGGCCACGTTGCCGGTCGAGCAGCGGGCCGCGCTGGTGCTGGTGGACGTGCAGGGCTACCCGGTCGCCGAGGTGGCTCGGATCCTCGGCGTGGCCGAGGGGACGGTGAAGAGCCGCTGCGCCCGTGGCCGCGCCCGGCTGGCGCTCCAGCTCGGCCACCTGCGTACCGGCTCCACCGGCGCGACGCCCGGCGTGGTCCCGTCCGCCGGCCGGAGCGTGCCCGGCGTCACCCTCGGGAACCCGCGAGCGCCCGAGGGCGTCGGATCGGGGTCGGGGCACTCCCGACGGGACGCCAACCAGGAGGACACGTGACGGCCGGGGAGTTCAGCGGGGTCGACCACGACCTGCTCGCCGACTACCTCGGCGGGGCGCTGGACGGCACCCCGGAGGAGGCCACCGTGGCCCGGCTGGTCGAACAGGACCCGGCCTGGGCCGAGGCGTACGCCGCCCTGGCGCCCGCCGTGGCCCTGGTCCGCGCCGACCTCGCCGACTGGGCCGAGCCGGCCCCGCAGATGCCGCTCGCGGTCACCGAACGACTCACCGCCGCACTGGCCGGCGCCGGGCCCGCTCCGGTCGACCTCCCTGCTTCCGACGCTCACCTCGCCCCGGCGGATGCCACCTCGCCGACGGACGGGCGGGGTCCGGGGCATTCGGTGCCGGCGCAGCCCGGGTCGGGGCGTACCGCCGGGGTCCGGCGGGGCGACGCCAGCGGGCCGGGCCGACGGCGCCGGCGCTGGACGCGGCTCGCCGCTCCGGTCGCGCTGGCCGCGGCCTCGCTCGCGGCCGTCGGCTTCGGCGTCGACCAGCTGCTGGACCGGTCGGGCTTCGGCGGCACGGCCGACTCGACGGTCGCCGAGGGCCGCGGCGAGGCCGCCTCCGCCGGGGCGGCGCCGTTCCGGGTCACCGGCACCGCGCAGCGCAGCGGCACCGACTGGACGCCGCAGACGCTGGCCGACGGGGCTGCCGCGACCGTGCTGCCCCGGATCGCCACCGCCGACCCGGGGCTCGCCCCCGGCGGCTCGACAGAGAAGGCCCCCGAGGAGGGCCGGCGAGCGTCCAACGCCAACGGGCTCGACCGGCTGGCCGCAGCGGGCGCGCTGGACGCCTGTCTCGCCGACGTCTCCACCGAGCACGGACGCGGAGCCATCACCGTGGAACTGCTCGACTACGCCGCCTTCCAGGGTGAGCCGGCGCTGGTGCTCCGCTTCACCGACCCGTCCGGGGCGCGTTGGGCCTGGGTGAGCGGCGCGGAATGCGGAGTGCCGGGATCCGGCGCGGACACCCGCTACCAGGCACAGGTAGGGTGAGTTCGCGGTCACCGGTCGTCCGTTGCCGCGTGACGTGACCCACCGGATGACCGGTTCGGGAATCCCCGGTTCGTACGATGACGTTCTGCAAGTCAGTCGCCGGCGTCGCTGGGCCGTCGGCACTCGGATCGACGTCGACCCCGGCCGCAAGGCCAGCCGGGAGCGGCTGTCGAACACACACATCGGGAGACGGCAGTGGACGAGGTCCGCAACCTGATCATCATTGGCTCCGGGCCGGCCGGTTACACCGCGGCGGTCTACGCCGCGCGCGCCAACCTCAAGCCGCTCGTCATCGAGGGTGTGCAGTCCGGCGGCGCCCTGATGACCACCACCGAGGTGGAGAACTTCCCCGGCTTCGCCGACGGCATCCTCGGCCCCGAGCTGATGGACAACATGCGCAAGCAGGCCGAGCGGTTCGGCGCGGAGTTCCTCACCGACGACGTCACCCGGGTCGAGCTCAAGGACACCGGGATGATCGGCTCGGACGCGGTCAGCACCGTGTGGGTCGGCGAGACCGCCTACCGGGCCCGGGCCGTCATCCTCTCCACCGGCTCGGCCTGGCGCCCGCTGGGCGTACCGGGCGAGCAGGAGTACCTGGGCCACGGCGTGTCGTCCTGCGCCACCTGTGACGGTTTCTTCTTCCGCGGCCAGCACATCGTCGTCGTCGGCGGTGGCGACTCCGCGATGGAGGAGGCGAGCTTCCTCACCCGGTTCGCCGAGTCGGTCACCATCATCCACCGGCGCGACTCGTTCCGCGCCAGCAAGATCATGGCCGACCGCGCGCTCGGCAACGACAAGATCAAGGTCGAGTGGAACACCACCGTCGAGGAGATCCTCGGCGAGGACGGCAAGGTCAGCGGGGTACGGGTCCGTAACGTGCACACCGGCGAGACCAAGGTGCTGGACGTGACCGGTGTGTTCGTCGCGATCGGCCACGACCCGCGCAGCGAACTCTTCCGCGGGCAGGTGGAGCTGGACGACGAGGGTTACGTGAAGGTCGAGGCGCCGAGCACCCGCACCAGCGTGCCGGGTGTCTTCGCCGCCGGCGACCTGGTCGACCACACCTACCGGCAGGCCATCACGGCGGCCGGCACGGGTTGCGCCGCCGCCCTCGACGCCGAGCGCTTCATCGCCACGATCAGCGGCTGAACAACTCAAGAACGAAAGTCCCGGAGGAGGGTCATAGTGGGAGCAACAAAGGTCGTCACCGACGCGAACTTCGCCACTGACGTGCTGAAGTCCGACAAGCCGGTACTGGTGGACTTCTGGGCGGAGTGGTGCGGGCCGTGCCGCAAGGTCTCCCCGCTGCTGGAGGAGATCGCGGGCGAGATGGGCGACCAGGTCACCATCGTCAAGCTCAACATCGACGAGAACCCGGAGACCGCCCGCGCCTACCGGGTGATGTCCGTACCGACCCTCACCATCTTCAAGAACGGCGAGCCGGTGCAGTCGATCGCCGGCGCCAAGCCCAAGGGCGAGCTGGTCCGGCTGATCGAGTCGGCGCTCTGACGCTCGTACCACCGGAACCCCCGCGCCCTCCCGGGTGCGGGGGTTCCGTCGTTGCGGGCCCTGAACTGGGCGAACGCCGGGCGGGGGACCACCGGTCACGGTACGCTCCGTAGGCATCCGCTACGCGGAGTGCACCTCCGGTCGCGCGACCGTGGCGCCCGGCCAGCCAGCATCCGTGCAGAGGGGGTCGTGCGTGCGTCCGATCCGACCCGGTGACCGTGGGCCCGCGGTGACGGAGATCCGCACGGTCCTCACCGGCCTCGATCTCCTCCCGCCCGACGCCGGCGACGAGTTCGACGTCGCCACCGAACGCGCCGTCCGCGCCTTCCAGCAGTCCCGGGGCCTCAGCGTCGACGGGCGGGTGGGCGCCGAGACCTGGCGGGCCCTGGACGCCGCCCGCTGGCGGCTCGGCGCCCGCACCCTCTACCACGCGGTGCCCGAACCCCTCACCGGCGAGGACGTCCGGTCGCTGCAGGAGCGGCTGCTGGAGATGGGGTACGACGTGGGCCACGCCGACGCCATCTACGGCATCCGCACCTCCCGCGCGGTGGCCCAGTTCCAGCGCGAGGTGGGACTCAAGCCGGACGGCTCCTGCGGCCCGCACACCATGGGTGCGCTGCGCCGCCTCGGTCGCAAGGTGGTCGGCGGCCGGCCGCAGTGGCTGCGCGAGTCCGACGCGATCCGGCAGTCCGGGCCGGCCCTGGTCGGGCGGACCGTGGTGATCGACCCCGGCCACGGCGGCACCGACCCCGGCGTGGTGGTGCCGGACGGCCCGCTGCGCTGGACCGAGGCGGAGCTGGTGCACGACCTGGCCAGCCGGCTGGAGGGGCGGCTGGCCGCCGCCGGGGTACGGGTGCAGCTCACCCGGGGCCCGACGCCGGCGACCTGCCTGCCGGACACCGACCGGGCGCAGCTGGCCAACTCGCTCGGCGCCGACGTCTTCATCTCCCTGCACACCGACGGGCACGCCAACCCGGAGGCCGAGGGGGTGGCGACCTACCACTACGGCACCGACAACGGCGTCACGTCCGCGACCGGGGAGCGACTGGCCGGGCTGGTGCAGCGGGAGATCGTGGCGCGTACCGGGCTGCGGGACTGCCGTACCCACGCCAAGGCCTGGGACCTGCTGCGGCTGACCCGGATGCCGGCGGTACGCGTCGAGGTCGGCTACCTCACCTCCCCCGGCGACCGGCACCGGCTGGTGGACCCCCGGTTCCGGGACAAGGTCGTCGAGGCGATCGTGGCCGCGGTGCAGCGGATGTTCTTCCCGATCGAGCGGGACGTGCCGACCGGCTCAATCGACGTCAGCGAGCTGCGCGCGGTGGTGGCCGCCGGTGCGGTGCGGGACTGACCCGGGAGCGCTCGACCTCAGTTGGTGGTGGCGCGGGTGGCCGGGGCGGGGCGCACCGGGCGGAGCAGGGTCTCCGGGCTCATCGAGCCGAGCAGCTTCTCCAGCGCGTACTCGACGTCGGACTTCCAGCTCAGCGCGGTCCGTAGCTCCAGCCGCAGCCGGGGGTAGCGCGGGTGCGGCCGGACGGTCTTGAAGCCCACCGAGAGGAAGAAGTCGGCGGGCGCGACGCAGGCCCGGGTCGCGTCCTCGCCGTCGCCGAACTTGGCGTCGCCGAACGCCTCGATCGCCTTGATGCCGCGCTTGGTGAGGTCCCGGGCGACGCCCTGGACGAGCATCCGGCCCAGCCCGCCCCCGGCGAACGAGGGCACCACGTTGGCGGTCATCAGCAGCGCCGCGTCCGCGGAGACCGGTGAGGTGGGGAAGGCCATCGAGCGGGGGACGTACGCCGGTGGGGCGTACATGACGAACCCGGCGGGCATGCCGTCGACGTAGGCGAGCTTGCCGCAGGAGCCCCATTCGAGCAGGGTCTGGGAGACCCATGCCTCCTTCTCCAGGCCGGGGTCGCCGGCCGCACAGGCCCGGTCGGCGGAGACCGGGTCCAGCTCCCAGTAGACGCACTGCCGGCACGGACGGGGCAGGTCTTCCAAGGTGTCGAGGGTCAGACTGACCAGACGTCGCGACATTGGCGCATCCCCACAATAGGCTCGGAGGTGAAACCAGCGCGGAGGAGACGCCGCCGCCTTCCTGCCCCCCGACGAGCGATCGTACGCCGCCAGCCGACCGTACGGGATCAGACGCGCGAACGGCCACCCGAGCCGGGGATGCCGGTCCGGGATGTGGACGCACCCCACGTCAGCGGTTCCGGAACGGTTGCCGCGGACTAGGATCGACCAACCGGCGTCCCGCGCCGCCATGGTCGCCGGCTCCGCGGGTACCACACGGGGCGGGAGCCCGACCGACACCCGATCGAGGTGATGTCATGACCGGCACGACGCTCGACGACTACACCGACCGGTACGCCCGGCGCGTCCGGGGGATGACCGCCTCGGAGATCCGGGCGCTCTTCGCGGTGGCCAGCCGGCCGGAGGTCGTCTCGCTCGCCGGTGGGGCACCCTACATCGCCGCGCTGCCGCTCGACGCGGTCGGCGAGATGCTCGGCAGGCTCGGCTCCGAACACGGCGTCACCACCCTCCAGTACGGCATCGGCCAGGGCACCCTGGAGCTGCGCGAGCGGATCTGCGAGGTGATGGCCCTCTCCGGCATCGACGCGTCCTGCGGCGCCTCCCCGGAGGACGTGGTGGTGACCGTCGGCGGCCAGCAGGCCCTCGACCTGGTGGCCCGGCTCTTCCTCGACCCCGGGGACGTGGTGCTCGCCGAGGGCCCGACCTACGTCGGCGCGCTCGGGGTGTTCCAGGCCGCCCAGGCCCAGGTGGCGCACGTGCCGATGGACGACGAGGGGCTGATCCCCGAGGCGCTGGAGGTGGCCATCGCCGACCTGGCCCGCGCCGGGCGCCGGGTCAAGTTCCTCTACACCATCCCCACCTACCAGAACCCGACCGGCGTAACGCTGAGCGAGGAGCGGCGCGAGCGGGTGCTGGACATCTGCGAGCGCGCCGGCCTCCTCGTGGTGGAGGACGACCCGTACGGTCAGCTCGGTTTCGAGGGGGAGGCGCCCGCGCCGCTGCGGGCCCGCCGCCGCGACGGGGTCTTCTACCTGAGCACCTTCTCCAAGACCTTCGCCCCCGGTCTGCGGGTCGGCTGGATCCTGGCCCCGCACGCGGTCCGCGACAAGCTGGTGATCGCCAGCGAGGCGCAGATCCTCTGCCCCAGCGGCTACGCGCAGGCGGCGGTGGCGACGTACCTGTCGACGATGCCGTGGCGGCAGCAGCTGAAGGTCTACCGGGAGGTCTACCGGGAGCGGCGGGACGCGATGCTGACCGCGCTGGAGGACCTGATGCCGGCCGGCACCACCTGGACCACCCCGGCGGGCGGTCTGTTCGTCTGGGCGAACCTGCCGGACGGGCTGGACGCCAAGGCGATGATGCCCCGGGCCATCGCCGCCCGGGTCGCCTACGTGCCGGGCACCGGCTTCTACGCGGACGGCTCCGGCACCGGCAACATGCGGCTCAACTTCTCCTTCCCGTCGCCGGAGCGCATCCGCGAGGGGGTGCGCCGGCTGGCCGGCGTGATGGAACAGGACATCGCCATGCGGCGCGTCTTCGGCACGGTGACGCCCGCCGGTCGCCGGCGGCAGGGCGGCGCGGACGCGCCGGGACCCGACTTGGCATGATTCCGGCATGGTCGTGACCTCTGCCGGAGCATCCCCCGTGACCGATCCCGCCGTCACCGCCGACCTGCACGTGCTCGTGCTCGCCGGTGGCCTCTCCTACGAGCGGGACGTCTCGCTGCGTTCCGGCCGCCGGGTGCTCGACGCGCTGCGCGCGGTCGGCGTGGAGGCCGAGCTGCGGGACGCCGACGTGGCGCTGCTGCCCGCACTGGCCGCCGACCCGCCGGACGCGGTGGTGATCGCGCTGCACGGGGCGACCGGCGAGGACGGATCGCTGCGCGGCGTACTGGACCTCTGCGGCGTCCCCTACGTCGGCTGCGACGCCCGGGCCTCCCGGCTGGCCTGGGACAAGCCGTCGGCGAAGGCGGTGCTGCGGGAGAACGGCATCCCCACCCCGGACTGGGTGGCGCTGCCGCACGACCGCTTCTCCGAGCTGGGCGCGGTGGCGGTGCTCGACCGGATCGTGGACCGGTTGGGGCTGCCACTGATGGTCAAGCCGACCCAGGGTGGTTCCGGCCTGGGCGCCGCCGTGGTCCGGGACGCCGCGGCGCTCCCGGCCGCGATGGTCGGCTGCTTCGCGTACGACTCGACGGCGCTGGTCGAGCGGTACGTGCCCGGCATGGACGTGGCGGTCTCCGTGGTCGACCTCGGCGACGGCCCGCGTGCCCTGCCGCCGGTGGAGATCGTGCCGCGCAACGGCGTGTACGACTACGCGGCGCGCTACACCGCCGGCCGGACCACCTGGCACGCTCCGGCTCGGCTCGACAGCGCGGTCGCCGACACGGTCACCGAGGTGGCGCTGGCGGCGCACACCGCCCTGGGCCTGCGTGACCTGTCCCGCGTCGACCTGATCGTCGACGCCGAGGGCCGGCCGCACGTGCTGGAGGTCAACGTCTCGCCGGGCATGACCGAGACGTCGCTGCTGCCGCTGGCGATCCAGGCCGCCGGACTGGACTTCGGCCGGGTGCTCGGGTCACTGGTCAGCCGCGCGGCTGCCCGGCGCGGCTGACCTTCCCTTCGCGCTCACCGGGCGGGCTGGGCTCCTCGACGGGCTTCCGCAGCGGCCTCGGCGTTGCTACCCGGGGCTTCGGTCCTGTCCTTGCTGCCGTCGGCGTCCTGAGAACGGCCGGCGTCCTGGCCGCGGTCGCCGTGCTCCGCGTCGTCGCTCATTCCGGCGTGGCCGCCCGCCCCGGCGTCGCTGCCGCTGCTGCTGTTGATGTCTGCGGCGTCTGCGGCGTCGGCCGTATCCGCGGTGTCGGCGGTGTCGTCCAGGTCGTCCGCCGGCACGGGGATCTCCTCGTCCGACTCGATCACCGACACCGGCTCCTCCTCCGCGCGCTGCTCCTTCTCCCGGGACGCCTGCGCGGACAGGCTGGACGGCGCCTGCCACTGGATGCGCGGCGGCTCGGCCAGCGGACGCCCGCCGAACTCGGCGAGCCACGCGGCCACCATCGCGAGGTTCTCCCGCCACTGCGCCTCGGAGATGGGCGGAAGGATCGAGTCCCACAGCGACAGGAACGTGCCCCGGAGCTGGAGCCGTCCGTACGGCCGGGCCAGGAACCACATGTGCAGGTGCGCGGACCCGTCACCCCACCGGTTGACGTGCACCCGGGCGACACCGTCCAACGAGCGGATGGCGCGTTCCAGCCGGACCGTCATGACCCCGAGTTCGGCGGCGAGCAGGTTGGGAAGGTCTCCGAGGTCGAGGTGGGAGCGGGACTCCAGGATCAGCACCATCGGCAGCCCGGTCGGGCGGTCCATGGCGCGTACCCGCCATCGCTCGCCCACCCAGATGTAGGCGTCGTCGGGGGCGTTGCAGGCGGTGCATTCCCGGTGTCCTTCGCCCTTGCGGGGCGGCTCGACCGGGACCGGGTCGTCGAGGTGCTTGACGTGGAGGTCGCCCTCGAAGGGAAACGAGGGCCACTGGGTGAAGTCCGGGACTGCGGGAGGGGTGTCGTGCACGACGCTGACCCTAACCGAGTCGGGGACCGCTGTCCCTACCCGAACGACGGCGATCGTGAGGACGCCTCGGGCGGTCAGGGGGATTCACCGAGGGGCGCATGAGGCCAGCTGGAGAGAGGTTTTCCACAGGCTGGTGAGATCACCACCACAGCACGTCATCCACAGGGCAGAACGTGCTCTGACACCGTGTTTCACGTGAAACGGAGGGGGCCTGTGGAAAACTGCTGTGGATAACTTTGGGGCCGAATCCACAGTTTCAGCCACAGGCGTGGCGGGCCCGTTTTTCCCAACGAGCGAGTCGCCGGTTGGCTGCTGCTCGGAGGGTGTTTTCCGGGGGCTGGCCGCTCGACGCGGAGCGCGCCGAGGCGGTTCCGAGCCGACGACCGGGCGCTCTCGTCGCAGCGCCTCCGGCGGTCGCCCGTGTCTCCGGCGGTCGCCGGGCCTCCGGCGGTCGCCGCAGTCCGGCTTTACGCCGCGACCTCCGGCCGAGATCCTCGGGTCGCCCTTCCCCGGAGCGTGCGGGGGGCAGTTCATTGCACAAGGGCACCCGGGCGCGCGTCGCGCGGAACCGCCGCGTGCATGTTCCACGTGAAACGGAGTGCCCTCACCGAACCCGGCGAGGGGGTGAATCGGGCTGAGGATGGATCGCGGCCATCGCAGGGCCACCCGGACAGCAAGGGGCCGCAGGGGACCCGGAGTTTGAGGAAGCTATCCGGGAGCGGCCCGGTGAGCGGCCGTCTCGGATCGGGCGAGCTTCAGGAGAGCTGGCATCCACTCGCTCAGCGGCTCGTCCGGCACCAGCCCACCGCGGCGCCCAGGCGGTCGTGGCGCGGCGCAAGTGGCGATGGCAGGAGGCGGCGCTGCGCTGCGCACCTCCCCAGTCGGAGAAGAACAGGGGCCGAGCAGGTGGCGGACCGATTCCGCGTCTGGCGGTGCCGGTGCCGGCAGTCCTCGGCGCGCCGCCTGTGCCCGGCCGGTTCACGACCGATCCGTGGCGGTCCGCAGCCCGTGTCGGCCCGGCCCGCAGCCGACGTCCGTCCCCGGCGCGCTGCCTGTGCCCGGCCCGTCCACGACCGGTCCGCAGCCGGTCCGCAGCCCGTGTCGGTCCGGCCCGCAACCCGAGTCGGCCGAGTCCAGCACGTCGAGCCGGTCCCCGGTGCGCTCCCCGCACGGCCGCAGCCAGCGCCTCGGGCGCCCGCGCCGTGGCCCGCCGCCCGTGTCGGCGGGTCCGCTGCGCGCTGAGGCTCCCCCGGTCGAGCTGCCATCGCTGGGCTCGACGATCGCGACGCGCAGCGGAGCGGAGCGTGTGGCAGGCGGCAATCGGAGCGGCCCACCTGAGGCTCGCCCAAGTTGAGCCACCGGGTGTGGCATGAGGCCGAATCCGGCCCGGGCACCGCTGGCCCTCATCCTTGTCGGCGGGAGCGCACTTTCAGGCCCCCGTTTCACGTGAAACAGAACCGGAGACAGCGATGGCCGCATGCAACCACTGCGCCTCCTCCCTGCGACGGCTCGGCAACGCCTCCTCAGGCGTCACAGACGGAAGGAGACGCGCGACTGGCACCCGTGGACGTCTCGGGCACGCCAGTCGCTCACAGGGCCCATGGGGCGGTTTGCGAACAAGCGTCGACGCGACCCTCTGCGGTTCGTCCGCTCGGCAAAGGGTCGGGCCAACTCCAGGCCCGCCCGCAGCGGGCTCGCGGCGGAGGCCGAACGAACTCGTCATGGGCGAGCCCCGGTGGCGGGGCCGCCAGGCGGTGGCTCGGAAGAGCATCGGGACGATCGCCCCGCGACACCGAGGACGATGACGTAGACGTGGAGGCCTGACTCTGATCGAGGCCTGCGTCGGTAGGGCAGCCGGCCGCAGCCCTCGGCCGTGGCGCAGCCCCCGGGTCCGGCGCAACCCCCGGGTCCGGCGCAGCCTTCGGACCCGGTCGCAGCCATCAGCCAACCGGGGTCGAGCGTCGGGCGCATCGTCGGGGCCATGTCGCCACCCAGAGCCGTGCGCAGCTCGATGAGCGACGAACACGTTTCACGTGAAACGCGGCCCGAACAACGCCCGGCCACCCGAGCCCTCGCGCCGTGGCGCCTCGCCACCGGAGCGGAAAACGAACCGGCCGCGTCCCCCGCAGAGGGGCGACGCGGCCGGTCGACGAACGTCGGAGCGGTCAGCTCTCCGGTTCCTGCTCGCCCACGCCGATGATCCCCACGATCCGCTCCAGGTCGTCCACTGTGGCGAACTCGATCGTGATCTTGCCCTTGCTCCGGCCGATGTCGACCTTCACCCGGGTGTCGAAACGGTCGGAGAGCCGGTCGGCCAGATCGGTGAGGGCCGGGGCGTGCGGCTTGGTGCGCCGCTTCGCCGCCGGGGTCTTCGCCGGTCCGTCGCTGAGCGCGAGGGCCACGATCTCCTCGGTCGCGCGTACGGACAGGCCCTCGGCGACGATTCGCAGGGCGAGCTGTTCCTGCGCCTCCGCCTCGTCCAGGCTCAGCAGTGCCCGCGCGTGCCCGGCCGAGAGCACGCCGGCGGCGACCCGGCGCTGTACCTGGGCCGGGAGGTTCAGCAGGCGGATGGTGTTGGAGATCTGCGGCCGGCTACGACCGATCCGTCGCGCCAGCTCCTCGTGGGTGGCGCCGAACTCCTCCAGCAGCTGCTGGTAGGCCGCGGCCTCTTCCAGCGGGTTGAGGTTGGCCCGGTGGATGTTCTCCAGGAGCGCGTCCCGGAGCATCGCGTCGTCCTTGGTGTCCCGGACGATCGCCGGAATGTTCTCCCGGCCCACCGCCTGGGCGGCCCGCCACCGGCGCTCGCCCATGACGAGTTCGTACTTCTCGGCGTCGAGCTGGCGGACGACGATCGGCTGGAGGAAGCCGACCTCCTGGATGGAGGTCTTCAGCTCCTCCAGCGCCTCCTCGTCGAAGACGTGCCGTGGCTGCTTCGGGTTCGGCACGATCGCGTCGACCGGAATCTCGGCGAAGCGGGCCCCCGGGACCGGGCTCAGCTGCGGCTCGGACGGCTCCGGCAGCGTGACGACCGGTGCGGGCGCCGCCTCGACGGGGGCGGCAGCCGCCGTACCGTCGGCGTCGGCCTCGACCGGCGCGGTGAGGGTCGTTCCCGGCGCCTCCGGTGCCGGCCCGGTCGGGATCAGCGCCCCGAGCCCTCGACCCAGACCGCCACGGGGACGGTTCTTCATGCGACGCCTCCCAGCGACTCGTCCGCACTACGCATTCCGGCTCACCGGCTCCTTGACACCGCGCTCGGCGATCTCCTGGGCGGCCTCGAAGTAGCTCGTCGCCCCCCGCGAACCGGGATCGTAGGTCATCACGGACTGCCCGTAGCTGGGCGCCTCCGACACCCGCACGTTGCGCGGGATGACGGCCTGGAGGACCTTGTCGCCGAAGTGGTTCCGGACGTCCTGCTCCACCGCGTCGGCGAGCCGGGTACGCCGGTCGTACATGGTGAGCAGGATCGTGGAAACCTCGAGCTTGGGGTTGAGGTGCTGCCGGACCAGGTTGATGTTGTTGATCAGCTGGTTCAGGCCCTCCAGCGCGTAGTACTCGCACTGGATGGGAATCAGCACCTCCTGCGCGGCCACGAGCGCGTTGACCGTCAGCAGGCCGAGCGAGGGCGGGCAGTCGATGAAGACGTAGTCGAAGTGCCCCGGGTACGCGGCGATGGCGCGGGCCAACCGGGACTCCCGGGCGACCACGGACACCAGCTCGATCTCCGCACCGGCCAGGTCGATGGTGGCCGGCACGCACCACAGGTTGGGGATGCCCTCGACCTCCTGGGCGACCTCCTCCAGCGGCACGCTGTTGATCAGGCAGTCGTAGACGTCCGGCACCCCGGTGTGGTGCGGCACGTTGAGCCCGGTCGAGGCGTTGCCCTGCGGATCGAGGTCGACCACGAGCACCCGGTTGCCGTGCAGGGCGAGCGCCACCGCCAGGTTCACCGTGGTCGTGGTCTTGCCCACGCCGCCCTTCTGGTTCGCGACGCACATGACCCGGGTCCGCTCGGGCCGAGGCATGGTCACCTCGCCACTCGGATTCAGGATCTGCACGGCGCGCATCGCCTCCATAGCCAACGGTGGGTCATCCTCTTCGCGCGTCGGGGTTTCACGTGAAACGTACGCGGCGTCGGCCGGGTCCACGGCCACGCCCCCGGCCGCCGGCCCCGGCGTGTCCGCGGCGACGGACGCGGAGTCCGCCACCGCACCCGGGTGCGTCTGCTGGGGTACGGCGGGAGGCACGTTGCCCCCGACCGGTGTCTCGAAGCGGGACGGTGCGCCGGAGTTGCGGCGGACCGGGGCGGTGCGCTCGCTGGGCGCGTTGACCGGGCGCCCCGCGTCGTCCACGATGGCGGGCGGGGGGACGTACGACTCGGGCGTGGGGCGGGCGGCACCGACTGCGGGCACCTCCCGGCGTACCACCGGGTCGCAGTCTGGTGGACCGGCGGGGCCCGGCTGGTCGCCGACGGGCCACGAGTCGTGGTCGGTTTCACGTGAAACAGGGTCTGCTCCGGAGGGAAGGCCCTCCGGACGTCTCACCCGTGGATCGTCGTACCTGTCGTCGTCATGCACCTGTCATCCCTACCCGCTCCGGATGGTCGGTCCGCACCCGTCAATCAGGCCGCGCGCTCTCGCACCGCAGCGCCTACGGCCCCGGCGGGAGCGGTCGGGACCCGGTGCGCCCGACGCCCGCCCGCCCCACACTATCGACGCGCGGCCAGCCTACGGGGGACGGGCGCGGCGGGTCCATCTCGGTTCTCCGCCGACGGTGCGACACGCCGGAACCCCGGCCGGAGATCAGCGCGCGCGCTTGCGTCCGCCGCGCGAGCGCTTCGGCGCCTTCTTCGCGGCCGGTGGCCGGACCACCCGCTCACGCACGATCTCCACCACGGTGGTGGGCGGGTCGATGACGCCGACTCCGCAGAGCTGCACGCTCGGCTCACCACCGCCGAGCCGCTCGACGGCCTCGGCATGTTCCGCGATCTCGTCGGCGGCGGACGAGCCCTTCAGGGCGACCAGCCGGCCACCGGGCACGGCGAGCGGCAGGCACCAGCTGGAGAGCCGGTCCAGGGGCGCGACCGCTCGCGCGGTCACCACGTCGGCACTGAGCGGGCCGACGCCGGTGGCGCCCGACGCCGCCTCGTCGGCCCGGCCACGGAACACCCGGACCATCTTGGCCAGCCCGAGGTGCTGCACCGCCTCGATGAGAAAGGAGGTACGCCGGGCCAGCGGCTCGACCAGGGTCACCTGGAGATCCGGACGGGCGATCGCCAGCACCAGGCCGGGCAGCCCGGCACCGGAGCCGACGTCGATGACGCTCGCGCCCTCCGGGATGCGCTCGGCCACCGCGGCGCAGTTGAGCAGGTGCCGGTCCCAGATCCGGGGTGCCTCGCGCGGGCCGATGAGCCCGCGTACCACCCCGTCGGTGGCGAGCAGCTCGGCGTACCCGGCGGCCAGGTCCAGCCGGTCACCGAAGAGCGCCTGGGCGGCGGCGGCCAGCTCGGCCGGGAGCGCGGCGTCCTCCGGTGAGGGGACCGGGCGCACAGGCGGCGGCCCGGGCGGCGTGCCACCCGGGCCGGACACGGCGTCGGCCGTGGCGTCGTCGTGGGTCACCCGGTCAGTCCGCCGGCCGGACGATGATGCGCCGGTTCGGCTCGACGCCCTCGGACTCGCTCTCCACGCCACTCATGGCGTTGACCACGTCGTGCACGCACTTGCGCTCGAAGGCGGACATCGGCTCCAGCCGGACCGGCTCGCCGTGCTCCTTGACCTTCTCCACCGCGTTCTTCGCGACGGCGGCGAGCTCCTTGCGCCGGGTGGCGCGGTAGCCGCCGACGTCGAGCAGCAGGCGGCTGGGCGTACCGGTCTGGCGGAACACCGCGAGCCGGGCCAGCTCCTGGAGCGCCTCCAGGGTGGCGCCGCGCTGACCCACCAGGTTCTGCAGCCGCCCGCCGACGACCTCGACCACCGGGCGACCGCCGGAGACGAGCTCGTCGATGTCGCCGTCGTAGTCGAGGATGTCGAGCAGGCCCTCGATGTAGTCGGCGGCGATCTCGCTCTGCGCGAAGAGTTCGCCCTCGCCGGCGGCCTTCTTCGGAGCACCCGCCTCGGCCGCCGCCTCCTCGGTCTCCTCGGGCTCGCCGTCACCGGTCGCGGCGGTCGGCACGGTCTCCTCGTCCACGGACTGCTCCGTGCTGGGGATGCTGGTGTCGGTCACGGTGTCATCTCCGTACTCGCTCGGCCGGACCGTCGGGTCCGCTGGTTTCCCGGGGCGCCCGGCGGGAGATGGCCGGTGCCCACGGGCACGTCTGTACGGGCAGTCTCGCCCGTGACCGCGCCAGGCGCGGCGGTTCCGGCCCGGCGCCGGCCATACGGCGGCTGCGCGGTGCCGGAAGGCCGCCGCCGGTTGGTCCCGACGGCGGCCCGGTGGGTCAGCCCTGCCGCTTGGCGGGCCGGCCCTTCTTCGGGTTGACCGGCTTCGCACCCGGCTTCGGCCCGGCGACCTTCGGCGCGGCGGGCTTGGCCGACACCTGCGCGGCCGGCTTGGCGCGGTTGAGGAAGCCACCGGTCTTCGCCGGCTGCACCGGGTTGCGGGACGGCGTGCTGCCGGGCTTGGCGTTGGTCACCATCGGCGGGAACTTACGCAGCACCCACTGCTGCTGGCCGAGCGTGAAGAGGTTGTTGGTGACCCAGTAGATGATCACACCGATCGGGAAGATCGCGCCGGAGATCAGCAGCGACAGGGGGATGCCGTAGAGCATCAGTCGCTGCACCATCCGCTGCTGCGGGTCCTCCGCCCAGCCGGTCTTGAGGATCATCTGGCGGCTGGTCAGGTAGGTGGTGCCCATCATGACCAGGACCAGGATGCCGGCGATCACCTTGACGGTGGTGCCGTTGGCGCCGAGGCGGGCCAGTTCGTCGGCGGTCGAGCCGAACTTGCCGGCGATCGGGGCGGTGAAGATCTTCGCCTGCGAGGCGCTCTGGAACTGGTCGACGGTCCAGCCGTAGAGGGTCTTGCTCTCCTTCGCCGGGTCGAGGCGGCGCAGCACGTGGAAGAGGCCGAGGAAGACCGGGATCTGGAGGAACATCGGAAGGCAGCCCATCAGGGGGTTGGCCTTTTCCTTCCGGTAGAGCTCCATCATCTCCTTCTGGAGCGTCTCCCGGTCACCCTTGTGCTTCTCCTGCAGCTCCTTGACCTTGGGCTGGAGCGCCTGCATCGCCCGCTGCGACTTGATCTGCTTGACGAAGACCGGGAAGAGGATCACCCGGACGGTGACCACCAGGAAGATGATGGCGAGGATCCAGGCCCAGTTCGTGCCGAGCACCGCCTTGACCGGCACCCCGATGGCGTCCCAGGCCGAGTGCCAGGTCAGCAGGATCCACGAGATCGCGTAGTAGATCCAGTCGAGACTCAATTCTCAGGCTCCAGTCACGTCGGCACGGCGGCGGCCGCCCGGCTCCGGCACCGGGTCATGTCCACCTGGGTGGAAAGGGTGGCAGCGCGACAAGCGCAGGACCGTCAGGCCGGCTCCCCGGAGCGCGCCGTGCCGGGCCACCGCCTCCAGGGCGTAAGCACTGCACGACGGGTAGAACCGACAGCGGGCCGGCAGCGCCGGGCTTATCCAACGACGGTACGCGATGATGGGGCCACTCAGCACTCGGGCACCCACGCTGGTAGGCCGCGAACCGGCCGATCCGGTGCTCAACGGGACCGCCGTCCCCGGGGTGCCCGCGCGGCGGCGATCGCCGCGTCCAGGTCGGCTCCGAGCCGGAGGTAGGTCGCCTCGGCCGCGGCGGGCAGTGCGCGTACCACCAGGGTGCTCCCCTCAGGGAGCGCGGCCAGGCGCTCGCGGACCAGGTGCCGCAGCCGGCGCCGGACCTTGTTGCGGACCACCGCGGGGCCGACGGCCTTGGACACGACGAAGCCGGCGCGGGTCGGCACGGAGATCGTCTCCGTGCCACTGGCCCGCGCCGGCTCCGGCGAGGTTGTCGCGGTGGGTTCCGGGGTCGGCGGCAGGGTCAGGTGGACGACGACGGCGCCTCGTCCGGCCCGTCGACCACCCCTGACCGCTGCGGCAAAGTCGTTACTGCGCCGCAGTCGCTGTGCGGCCGTCAGCACGACTGCCCACGTCCCCCGGCCCGGACCCGGTCGGCTCAGGCCGACAGGCGGGTACGGCCCTTGGCGCGGCGGGTCGAGAGGATGGCACGGCCGGCACGGGTGCGCATGCGCAGCCGGAAGCCGTGGGTCTTCGCGCGCCGGCGGTTGTTCGGCTGGTAGGTGCGCTTGCTCACGTCAGGCTCTCCGTTTTCGTACGTCCACGGCGCGGGATCGCCGGGGTCGTGTGGTGGTCCAGGCCACCTTCGGCGGCGGCCTCCGATCGGTGCTGCCCGGCGGAGCGGAACCTCGGCGATGCGGGGATGCGACCGCGGACAGCAAGCACCCATCACCCTAGCAGAGGGCCACAGAGCAGCCGTTCCAGCCTACGCAGGGGGGCAATGACCGTCAAACAGGTCACCGGGGGCACGAGCAGGGCGGCCGGACGACCGAACCGGCGGTTTTCACTTATGCCGCCAAGCGGCCGGAGCGTCGGCGGTTGATGGTGGCACGCCGTCGCTGTTACCGTGCCCGATTGCGGTCAGCGTCGGGGGTCCGGGTTGTCGCTGGCAGGCAAGACCGGACACGACAGTGAATCGTTCGGCACGGTGAACCCGCTCAACGTCCCGCCCGACCAGGGGGGCAGGTCCGACCCGCAGACGGCGGGCGGCACAATCGGTCGGTACACACAGGCTGTGGATAACTTGTGGATGCCGGTCGGCGAGCCGCCCGGCGGGGTGAGGTACCACCCGCTCGAACGCGGTGGCGGGCCCGGAACGGCCGACTGGACGACAGCGGCGACCGGGAGCAGAGGCGAGGGGGTGGCACGACGGTGGCCGGTACGACCGACCTTGCCGCGGTGTGGACCGCGGCGACGGACGAACTCGCCGACGAGATCATCTCCGCGCAGCAGCGCGCGTACCTGCGGCTGACCCGGCTGCGGGCGATCGTCGAGGACACCGCACTGCTCTCCGTTCCGGACGCGTTCACCCGGGACGTGATCGAGTCGCGCCTGCGTCCGGCCATCACCGAGGCGCTCACCCGCCGGTTGGGCCGGCCGATCCAGGTCGCCGTCACCGTACGGGTCGCCGAGGACGCCGGCGGCCGCCCGGCCGGCACCGTCTACCGCAGCGCCCCGGAGCCGGCGCAGCTCGGGCTGGACGGGCCCGCGGACGATTTCGCCGCGGCACCGCCCGCCTTCCCCGACCTGACGCCGGCCTACCCGGAGCTGCCCGCCGAGGCGGCGCCACCGGCCGCACCGTCGGCGCGCGACGGCCATCGCACGGGGCGCATCCCGGCCAGCCGGGACGGCGGTCAGGACACCCTCTTCGGCGCGGCGTTCGCCGAGCCGCTGCGCGGCGCCGGTCCCGGCCCCGATCGGCGTGGCTTCGAGGAGCGCGCCCTGCCGGAGGCGCCGGAAGTCGACGGCCGGGGCTTCGAGCCCGCGTACCGGGGCGACGCCCGGCCGCCGCGTGACTCGCACGGTCCGCGCGGCCTGCCCCGCGACAGCGGTACGGACAGCGGCCCCGGCCGGGCCGGCCCCGACCACCGCCCCGGCGGGCGCGACGACCGCCGCCCCGGGGGCGCGGAGAGCGGCGGCAACCGGCTCAACCCGAAGTACATGTTCGAGACGTTCGTCATCGGCTCGTCCAACCGGTTCGCCCACGCGGCGAGCGTCGCGGTGGCCGAGTCACCGGCGAAGGCGTACAACCCGCTCTTCATCTACGGCAGCTCCGGGCTGGGCAAGACCCACCTGCTGCACGCCATCGGGCACTACGCCACCACGTTGGGCAACGCCCGCTCGGTCCGGTACGTCTCGACCGAGGAGTTCACCAACGACTTCATCAACTCGCTGCGCGACGACAAGACCAGCGCGTTCCAGCGCCGCTACCGCGACGTCGACATCCTGCTGATCGACGACATCCAGTTCCTGGAGAACCGCGAGCGGACGCAGGAGGAGTTCTTCCACACCTTCAACACCCTGCACAATGCCAACAAGCAGATCGTGATCACCTCCGACCGCTCGCCCAAGCAGCTGGCGACGCTGGAGGACCGGCTGCGGACCCGCTTCGAGTGGGGTCTGCTCGCCGACATCCAGCCGCCGGACCTGGAGACCCGGATCGCGATTCTGCAGAAGAAGGCGGCCCAGGAGCGGCTGTACGCCCCGCCGGACGTGCTGGAGTTCATCGCCTCCCGGGTGTCGAACTCGATCCGGGAGCTGGAGGGCGCCCTCATCCGGGTCACCGCGTTCGCCAGCCTCACCCGGTCGAACGTCGAACTGTCGCTGGCCGAGGAGGTGCTGCGGGACTTCATCCCGGACGGCGCCGGGCCGGAGATCACCGCCGACCAGATCATGGTCTCCACCGCGGACTACTTCGGGGTGAGCCTGGAGGACCTGCGCGGGCACTCCCGGTCCCGGGTGCTGGTCAACGCCCGCCAGGTCGCCATGTACCTGTGCCGGGAGCTGACCGACCTGTCGCTGCCCCGGATCGGGCAGGCCTTCGGCGGTCGGGACCACACCACGGTCATGCACGCCGACCGGAAGATCCGCCAGCAGATGGCGGAGCGCCGCTCGCTCTACAACCAGATCGCCGAGCTGACCAACCGGATCAAGCAGAACACCTGAGCGACGGCTTCAGGTCGCGGCGCGGCGTCAGACGCGCCGAACTGAAGCCGTCGTCACGTATGCCACGCCGAACCAGCGCCGGAAGCGCCCGACCGAGGACCGGTCGGGCGTTTTTTCGTGCCTGTGGAGAGCCGCCGGTTGACCCTGCACCGGGTCGAGGGCCCAGGATCGGTGTCGTGTTCGTCCACAGCACGCACCGGTTGTCCACAACCCCTGTTCCACAGGCGGTGGAAAACCACGCACCGTTCCGGCCCGGTTACCCACAGACTGTGGACAAACCCTGGGGACGGGGCTGTGGACGCCTGGGGACGACGGTCGCGTTGTCCACCGACGACGATCAACCTGTGGGCGGCCTGTTGAAGGTTCTGGGGACGACGCCGGCGAGGGCCGTCGGCGCTGTCCACAGCACTGGGGAGAAACCCGGTGGATTACCCGTGGACAACCGGTGGACAACCGTGGACAACCTGGGGGTTCGGTCGGCCTGTGGACTCCGACACCGGTTTACCCCCCGGTTCTCCACAGCTAAACCACCGGTGGATAACCTGTCTGACCTGGGCGGACGCGGGTTCTCCACAGTTTGCACAGGTGCGATGAAGACGATGAGTTATCTCTTCTAAACAACAAAAACCAATCATCACCGTTGGACTTCCTGTGGATCGGGCCGGAACGCTGCCGTCGGCAGTCGCCCCGGCACCTGGAACCACGGGGTCGGGCGCACAGCCGATGCCCACGCGCCCTAAGGTGCGATGGGTACCCGCACGGTCGGGCGGGACGGTGGGCAGCGGTCGGCATGAGAGAGTTGTCGCTGACGTCGACGCGGAGGCATTGATGAAGTTCCGAGTGGAGCGCGACGCGCTCGCCGAAGCGGTGGCGTGGACCGCGAAGAGCCTGCCCAACCGGCCGTCCGTACCGGTGCTCGCCGGGGTGATGCTCCGGGTCACCGACGGCAACCTCCAGGTTTCCGGCTTCGACTACGAGGTCTCCAGCCAGGTGACCGTCGAGGTGCAGGGGGACGCCGACGGCGCCGCCCTCGTCTCCGGCCGCCTGCTCGCCGAGATCACCAAGGCGCTGCCGGCCAAGCCGGTGGACATCGCCGCGGTCGGCGCCCACCTGGAGCTGGTCTGCGGCAGCGCCCGGTTCACCCTGCCGACCATGCCGGTGGAGGACTACCCGGCCCTGCCGGAGATGCCCGAGAGCGCCGGCACCGTCGATGCGGCCGCCTTCGCCGCCGCCGTCGCCCAGGTGGCCGTGGCGGCCGGGCGCGACGAGACGCTGCCGATGATGACCGGCGTCCGGCTGGAGCTCTCCGGCGGCACGCTGGCGATGCTCGCCACCGACCGGTACCGCCTCGCCCTGCGCGAGATGGAGTGGAACCCGGACGACCCGGAGATCAGCATCAACGCGCTGGTGCCAGCACGCACCCTGCACGACACCGCCAAGGCCCTCGGCCCGCTCGGCGGCCAGGTCACCATGGCGCTTTCCCAGGGCGCTGCCGGCGAGGGCATGATCGGCTTCTCGGGCGGCACCCGGCGCACCACCAGCCGGCTGCTCGACGGGGCGAACTACCCGCCGGTGCGCTCGCTCTTCCCGGCCACCCACAACGCCGAGGCGCGGGTGGCGGTCAGCACGCTGATCGAGGTCGTCAAGCGGGTCGCCCTCGTCGCCGAGCGGACCACCCCGGTGCTGCTGAGCTTCAGCTCCGACGGTCTGGTGGTCGAGGCGGGCGGCACCGAGGAGGCGCGCGCCAGCGAGGCGATGGAGGCCACCTTCACCGGCGAGCCGCTGACCATCGGCTTCAACCCGCAGTACCTGATCGACGGCCTGGCCAACCTGGGCGCCCAGTTCGCGCAGCTGGCGTTCGTCGACGCCTTCAAGCCGGCGGTGATTTCCCCCGCCGGCGAGGATGGCGAGGTCGTCCCGGGGTACCGGTACCTCATCATGCCGATCCGCGTGTCCCGCTGATCGCAGCACCGACAGACCCAGACGCACGGAGGTAGGAGCAGATGCAGCTCGGCCTGGTAGGACTCGGCCGGATGGGCGGCAACATGCGCGAACGGTTGCGCGCCGCCGGGCACGAGGTGGTCGGCTTCGACCACAACGCGGAGCTGAGCGACGTCGCGAGCCTGTCGGCGCTGGCCGAGAAGCTGGAGTCGCCCCGCGCGGTCTGGGTGATGGTCCCGGCCGGCGTCACCGACGCGACCATCGACGAGCTCGCCGGCGTGCTGGGCGAGGGCGACATCATCATCGACGGGGGCAACTCGCGCTTCAGCGACGACGCCCCCCGGGCCGAGCGCCTCGCCGAGCAGGGCATCGGCTACCTGGACGTCGGCGTCTCCGGCGGCGTCTGGGGCCGGCAGAACGGGTACGCCCTGATGGTCGGCGGCGCCCAGGAGCACGTCGAGCGGCTGATGCCGATCTTCGAGTCGCTCAAGCCGGAGGGCGAGTTCGGCTTCGTGCACGCCGGTCCGGTCGGTGCCGGCCACTACGCCAAGATGGTGCACAACGGCATCGAGTACGGCCTGATGCACGCCTACGCCGAGGGCTACGAGCTGCTGGCGGCCTCCGAGCTGGTGACCAACGTGCCGGGCGTCTTCAAGTCCTGGCGCGAGGGGACCGTGGTCCGCTCCTGGCTGCTCGACCTGCTCGACCGGGCCCTCGACGAGGACCCGGAGCTGGCCGAGCTGAGCGGCTACACCGAGGACACCGGTGAGGGGCGCTGGACGGTCGACGAGGCCGTCCGGCTCGCCGTGCCGCTGAACGTCATCACCGCCTCGCTCTTCGCGCGGTTCGCCTCCCGCCAGGACGACTCGCCCGCGATGAAGGCGGTCGCCGCGCTGCGCCAGCAGTTCGGCGGGCACGCCGTCCGCAAGCGCTGACCGGTATCCACAGCCTGTGTACGTCCGCCGGCTCGAACTGGTCGACTTCCGCTCGTACGAGCGGGTCGGCGTCGACCTGGAGCCGGGGCCGAACGTCCTGATCGGCGCCAACGGCGTCGGCAAGACCAATCTGGTCGAGGCGCTGGGCTACGTGGCGACCCTGGACTCGCACCGGGTCGCCACGGACGCCCCCCTCGTCCGGATGGGCGCCACCTCGGCGGTGATCCGCTGCGCGGTGGCGCACGAGGGGCGGGAACTCCTGGTCGAGCTGGAGATCGTTCCCGGCAAGGCCAACCGGGCCCGGCTGGGGCGCTCACCGGCCCGACGGGCCCGGGACGTGATCGGCGCGCTGCGGCTGGTGCTCTTCGCCCCCGAGGACCTGGAACTGGTCCGGGGCGATCCGGCGGAGCGCCGCCGCTACCTGGACGACCTGCTGGTCCTGCGGCAGCCCCGGTACGCCGGGGTGCGCGCCGACTACGAGCGGGTGGTCAAGCAGCGCAACGCCCTGCTGCGCACCGCGTACCTGGCCCGCAAGACGGGTGGTTCGCGCGGCGGGGACCTGTCCACCCTGGCGGTCTGGGACACCCACCTGGCCCGGCACGGCGCCGAGCTGCTGGCCGGCCGGCTGGAGCTGGTCGCCGCGCTGGCCCCGCACGTGACGAAGGCGTACGACGCGGTCGCGGCGGGTCGGGGCGCGGCGGGGATCGCGTACCGGCCGTCGCTGGAGCTGGCCGAGCCGACCACCGACCGGGCGGTGCTGGCCGAGGCGCTGACCGCCGCGCTGGCCGAGGCGCGGTCCAACGAGATCGACCGCGGCACGACGCTGGTCGGCCCGCACCGGGACGAACTCACCCTCACCCTCGGCCCGCTGCCCGCCAAGGGGTACGCCAGCCACGGCGAGTCCTGGTCGTACGCGCTGGCCCTGCGGCTGGCCGGGTACGACCTGCTGCGCGCCGACGGCATCGAGCCGGTGCTGGTGCTCGACGACGTCTTCGCCGAGCTGGACGCCGGCCGGCGGGAGCGCCTGGCGGAACTGGTCGGCGGGGCCGGTCAGCTCCTGGTGACCTGTGCGGTCGACGACGACGTGCCCGCGGCGCTGCGCGGCACCCGGTACGCGGTGAGCGAGGGGACGGTACGTCGTGTCGACTGAACCGGAGCGCGGCGCCGAGGGCGGTGAGTCGGTTCGCCGGACGGGTGGCCCGAGCCGCGCCGCCTCGGGCGGCCGGCGCGGTGTGCGTACCCCTCGGGAGGCTGGAACCGACGCGGGCGGTGCCGCCGCCCACGCGGCCGGTGCCGGCGCGGACGCCGCGCCTGGTGGTCGGGGCGCCGGAACCGGCAAGCCGGCCCGGCCGGCCGGTGCGACCGGTGGGCAGGGTGCCGGGGCCGTCGACGGGGCGCGACCGACCGGTGCCGGTGCGGACGCGGCAGCCGGGGTGGGCGCGGCCGGGCCGGAGCTGGCTCGGGCGGTGCTGGACGCGGCGAAGGCCCGACGGGCGGAGACGGCGAAGAGCCGGCGGAAGAGCGCGGTCTCCGGCGACGGCGGCGAGCGGCGGCTGCGCGGCTACTCCGGGCCGGGTCCGGACCCGCGCGACCCGCAGCCGCTCGGGGTGGTGCTGGAACGGCTGATGAAGGCGCGCGGCTGGCAGCAGCCGGCCGCCGAGGCGACCGTCTTCGGCGCCTGGGAGAAGGTCGTCGGGTCGGAGATCGCCCAGCACAGCCGCCCGGTCAAGCTGGAGGACGGCGAGCTGACCGTGGAGGCGCGGTCCACCGCCTGGGCCACCCAGCTGCGGCTGCTCGCCGGCTCGCTGCTGAAGCGGATCGCCGGCGAGGTGGGCCACAACGTGGTGCGCAAGCTGCACATCCACGGCCCGGCGGCGCCGTCCTGGTCCAAGGGGCCGCGCCGGGTCCGGGGCCGGGGGCCCCGCGACACCTACGGCTGACGGTCCCGCTCGGCGCGTCGGGCCGCGCGCTCGGCGCGCTTGCGCTCCCGCTGCTCACGGCTCCACTGCTTGCGCTTCTCCAGGTCGCGCTTCCACAGTTCGCGGGCCTGCGTCGACCCGCCCTGCACGGCACCCTGCACCCCCTCGGCCGGCCCGGCCAGGTACTTGTAGGCCCAGGCCCAGAACCGGCCGCCCTCGCCGGGGGCCTTCTGGTCCCGCTTCGCCTCGCTCATCGCGCCCGACCTCTCCTGACAGCGTTTTGTGCGCCAACGATTGGTGTACCAATCGTTGGTACGATAGCAACGACCGCAAGGAGGCCGAACGGTGCGTGACCAGTTGGACGGGGATCCGCTGGCGTTGGAGCAGCAGGTGTGTTTCGCGCTCTCCGTCGCCGCACGCGGGGTGGTCGCCGTCTACCGGCCGCTGCTGGAGCCGATGGGGCTGACCCACCCGCAGTACCTGGTGATGCTCGCCCTGTGGCAGCACGCGCCGTTGTCGGTCCGGGACCTCAGCCGCTTGCTACAGCTCGACCCCGGCACACTGTCGCCGCTGCTCAAGCGACTGGAGGCCGCGGGCTACGTGCGGCGCGAGCGGGACGCGGCGGACGAGCGGAGCCTCGCCGTCACGCTCACCGCCAGCGGCCAGGCGCTGCGCGCCCGGGCCGAGCAGATCCCGCCGGCAATCGTGGCGCGGCTCGGCATGCCGGTCGAGGAACTGCTGCGGCTGCACACGATGCTGACCGAGGTGATCGGGGCGGCCAACCGGGCCACGACCGGCACCGCACCCGCCCGGCGACTGCCGGACGGCGACAGCGACCCGCCCGGCCAGGCCGACCGGGCGGGCCGGGATCAGGCGTCGGCGTAGACGGCGAAGCCGCGGTCCGCGCAGCGGCGGTAGAAGGCGGCCAGCACGCCCAGTTCGGCGCAGGTGAAGTCCCACTGCGGCGGGTCGCCGCTCTCGTCGCGCAGCGCGTCGAGCCGGGTGTCCAGCCAGCGCAGCTGCTGCTCGGCGAGGCGCCCGTCGGCCATCAGGGAGCGGAGCACCTCGCTGACCGACTCGAAGGTGACCGTCTCGCCGAAGGGGCGGTGCTGGGCGACGAACTTCTCCACCCCGCCCGCGATCCAGGAGCACCCGTCCGGGTCGATCACCGGGTCCTCGTCCTCGGCGGCGGCGTCCGTGGCGTAGAGCACATTTTCCAGGCCGAGGATCAGGTCGACCAGTTCGGTGTAGGCGGTCGCCCGGACCGTACCGGTCTTGGCGATGTGTTCGGCGAGCGCGGCCGTCGGTGCGGAGATCCGCGGGATGTCCACGATCTCCCCGAAATCGACGAACTCGGCCGGCGCGACCGGATCGTAGAAGCGGCCGGTCCGCGGCCAGTGCACCGCGACGTTGTCCAGCCCCATCTGGCGTCACCCCTTGTGAGCACGTGTCGGATCGATCAGGTCGATCGTCCCGGTTACGGATGGAAAAGATCAAGACCAGCACCCGTGGCGCCGCAAAGCTACGGTACGGCCGGTCTGCGCGCGACCCCGACCGGCCGTCGGCCCGGCCCGATCCCGTGGCGGTGCCGCCCCCGAACCCCCCTTGGCGTGTAGGGGGAGTCGCGGACAGCGCGATTCGGGCCGCTACGGAGGTCTCAGGCGCCGCGCAGGGGGTGCCGAGTGGCGTCTCTGTCGTCCGCGCACAGTAGGATTGACGACGAGACGAAGGCCGGACGCGGAGCGACGGACACGGGCCCCCGGGGCCCTTGATCAAAGTCCTGCGTCGGGTCGAGCCGATCGCGATCCGCGGGCAACCGCGGCGACCGGCGTACGCGATCCGTCACCTGGAGTTCCCGGGGCGGTCCGTGCGCCGACGTCGCGTCCTGTCCGCCGAACCCGCGCCCGAGCGCGCCCACCCGGCGCGCACGGCGCGAGAAAGTGGCCGAGGGTGGCAGCGCAGGACAAGCAGGAGTACGGCGCAGAGTCGATCACCGTTCTCGAGGGGCTGGAGGCGGTCCGCAAGCGGCCCGGTATGTACATCGGGTCGACCGGCGAGCGCGGTCTGCACCACCTCGTGTGGGAGGTCGTCGACAACGCCGTCGACGAGGCGCTGGCCGGTTACTGCGACACCATCGACGTGGTGCTGCTGGCCGACGGCGGCGTCCGGGTCACCGACAACGGCCGTGGCTTCCCGGTCGACCTGCACCCCAAGCTGAAGAAGCCGGGCGTCGAGGTGGCCCTGACCGTGCTGCACGCCGGCGGCAAGTTCGACGGCAAGGCGTACGCGGTCTCCGGCGGTCTGCACGGCGTCGGCGTCTCCGTCGTGAACGCGCTCTCCACCCGGATGGCCGTCGAGATCCACAAGTCCGGTCACGTGTGGCGGCAGCAGTACCACAACTCCAAGCCGAGCCCGCTCGACAAGGGCGAGACCACCGACCGCAGCGGCTCGGCGGTCTCCTTCTGGCCGGACCCGGACGTCTTCGAGACCGTCGACTTCGACTTCCAGACCATCTACCGGCGCCTCCAGGAGATGGCCTTCCTCAACCGAGCGCTGCGCATCCACCTGCTCGACGAGCGGGTGGCCGAGGAGGAGGACGGCCGGCAGCGCGAGGTGACCTTCTACTACGAGGGCGGCATCGCCGACTTCGTCCGGCACCTCAACGCCTCCAAGAACCCGATCCACAAGACGGTGGTCGAGTTCGGCGCCGAGGAGGAGGGCATGTCGGTCGAGATCGCCATGCAGTGGAACGAGTCGTACGGCGAGTCGGTCTACACCTTCGCCAACACCATCAACACCCACGAGGGCGGTACCCACGAGGAGGGCTTCCGGGCCGCGCTGACCAGCGTGGTGAACCGCTACGGCGCGGACAAGAAGCTGCTCAAGGGCGACGAGAAGCTCTCCGGTGAGGACATCCGCGAGGGCCTGGCGGCGATCATCTCGGTCAAGCTGGCCAACCCGCAGTTCGAGGGCCAGACGAAGACCAAGCTGGGCAACACCCCGGTGAAGAGCTTCGTGCAGCGGGTCTGCAACGAGTGGCTGGTCGACTGGTTCGACCGGAACCCGGCCGAGGCGAAGATCATCATCCAGAAGGCCTCCCAGGCGGCCCGGGCCCGGATCGCCGCGCAGCAGGCGCGCAAGCTGGCCCGGCGCAAGTCGCTGCTGGAGTCCGGCTCGATGCCGGGCAAGCTGGCCGACTGCCAGTCCACCGACCCGCGCGAGTCCGAGGTCTTCATCGTCGAGGGCGACTCGGCCGGCGGCTCGGCCAAGCAGGGGCGCGACCCGCGGACCCAGGCGATCCTGCCGATCCGCGGCAAGATCCTCAACGTGGAGAAGGCCCGGATCGACCGGGTGCTGAAGAACAACGAGGTCCAGGCGCTGATCACCGCGCTGGGCACCGGCATCCACGACGACTTCGACATGGAGAAGCTGCGGTACCACAAGGTGGTGCTGATGGCCGACGCCGACGTCGACGGCCAGCACATCCAGACGCTGCTGCTCACTCTGCTGTTCCGCTTCATGCGCCCGCTGGTCGAGCTGGGGCACGTCTACCTGGCCGCCCCGCCGCTCTACAAGATCAAGTGGAACAAGAAGGGCGACGACGCGCAGTACGCGTACTCGGACCGGGAGCGCGACGGGCTGATCGCGCTGCGCCAGCAGAAGAAGCCCAACGCCCGGCCGGACGACATCCAGCGGTTCAAGGGTCTCGGTGAGATGAACTATCCCGAGCTGTGGGAGACCACGATGAACCCGGCCACCCGTACGCTGCGCCAGGTCACGCTCGACGACGCCGCGACGGCCGACGAGCTGTTCAGCGTGCTGATGGGTGAGGACGTCGAGGCGCGCCGCTCGTTCATCCAGCGCAACGCCAAGGACGTGCGGTTCCTCGACATCTGACGGTGCCCGACGGGTCGGCCGGGCAGTCCCCGGCCGACCCGTCGGTCCACAGAGTTATCCACAGCTTGGCCGGTTTCCACAGCCGTTATCCACAGCACGAAAACGACTCTGAGTCTGATAAGGGTTAACAGTGACCGATACTCCCGAGTCCACCCCGAACGAGCCGGAGATCCCGGAGACACTTGCGGCCGTCGTGGCGCACGACCGGATCGAGCCGGTCGGCCTCGAGGTCGAGATGCAGCGCTCGTACCTCGACTACGCCATGAGTGTCATCGTCGGACGGGCCCTGCCGGACGTCCGGGACGGGCTCAAGCCGGTCCACCGCAAGATCCTTTACGCCATGTTCGACTCCGGCTACCGGCCGGACCGCGGCTACGTGAAGTGCTCCCGCGTCGTCGGTGACGTGATGGGTCAGTTCCACCCGCACGGCGACTCGGCGATCTACGACGCGCTGGTCCGGATGGCGCAGCCCTGGTCGCTGCGGTACCCGCTGGTGGACGGCAACGGCAACTTCGGCTCCCCGGGCAACGACCCGGCCGCCGCCATGCGGTACACCGAGTGCAAGCTCGACCCGCTGGCCATGGAGATGCTGCGGGACATCGACGAGGACACCGTCGACCTCCAGGACAACTACGACGGCCGGGCCAAGGAGCCCACCATCCTGCCGTCGCGGATCCCCAACCTGCTGGTCAACGGCTCCGAGGGCATCGCGGTCGGCATGGCCACCAAGATCCCCCCGCACAACCTGCGCGAGATCGGCGCGGCGGTGCAGTGGTGCCTGGAGCACCCGGAGGAGGACGAGGCCACCACCCTCGACGCGCTGCTGGAGATCGTCAAGGGACCGGACTTCCCCACCCACGGCCTGATCGTCGGCACCCAGGCGATCCAGGACGCGTACCGGACCGGGCGCGGCTCGATCCGGATGCGCGCCGTGGTGGAGGTCGAGGAGGACAAGCGCGGCCGCCCCTGCCTGGTGGTCAGCGAGCTGCCCTACCAGGTGAACCCGGACAACCTGGCCGAGCGGATCGCCGAGCTGATCAAGGAGGGCAAGCTCGCCGGCATCGCCGACATCCGCGACGAGTCCTCCGGGCGCACCGGCATGCGGATCGTGCTCGTCCTGAAGCGCGACGCGGTCGCCAAGGTGGTGCTGAACAACCTCTACAAGCACACCCAGCTCCAGGAGACCTTCGGCGCCAACATGCTGGCCCTGGTCGACGGGGTGCCGCGCACGCTGAACCTGGCCCAGTTCATCCGCTACTACGTCGAGCACCAGATCGACGTGATCCGCCGGCGGACCGCGTTCCGGCTGCGCAAGGCCGAGGAGCGGGCGCACATCCTGCGCGGTCTGGCCAAGGCGCTGGACGCCCTCGACGAGGTGATCGCGCTGATCCGGCGCTCGCCCACCGTCGACGACGCCCGCCAGGGCCTGATCCGGCTGCTGGAGATCGACGAGATCCAGGCGACCGCGATCCTGGACATGCAGCTGCGTCGCCTGGCCGCCCTGGAGCGGCAGCGGATCATCGACGACCTCACCAAGCTCGAGATCGAGATCGCCGACCTCAAGGACATCCTCGCCAAGCCGGAGCGGCAGCGGCGGATCGTCTCGGAGGAGCTCGGCGAGATCGTCGCGAAGTGGGGCGACGACCGGCGTACGAAGATCATGCCGTTCGACGGCGAGGTCTCGATGGAGGACCTGATCGCCCGCGAGGACGTGGTGGTCACCATCACCCGCACCGGGTACGCCAAGCGGACCAAGGTCGACCTGTACCGCTCCCAGCGGCGCGGCGGCAAGGGCGTCAGCGGGGCGACCCTGCGGCAGGACGACATCGTGAGCCACTTTTTCGTATGCTCCACCCACGACTGGATCCTGTTCTTCACGAACAAGGGCCGCGTCTACCGGGCCAAGGCGTACGAGCTGCCGGAAGCCAGTAGGGTGGCCAAGGGCCAGCACGTGGCCAACCTGCTCGCCTTCCAACCGGACGAGCAGATCGCGCAGATCATCGAAATCCCGAACTACCAGGTGGCTCCCTACCTGGTACTGGCCACGAAGAACGGCCTGGTGAAGAAGACGCGGCTCGAGGAGTTCGACTCCAACCGTTCCGGCGGCATCATCGCGATCAACCTGCGCGATGAGGACGAGCTGGTCGGTGCTGCCCTCGTTGCGCCCTCCGACGACCTGCTGATGGTGTCGAAGAAGGCGCAGGCGATCCGGTTCAACGCCAGCGACGAGGCGTTGCGGCCGATGGGGCGGGCGACCACCGGCGTCATCGGCATGCGCTTCACCGACGACGACGTCCTGCTGGCCATGGAGGTGGTTCGGGAGGGTCTGGACGTTCTGGTGGCCACGAACGGGGGATACGCGAAACGTACCCCGATCGAGGAATACCCGGTCCAGGGCCGGGGAGGTAAGGGCGTGCTGACTGCGAAGATCACCGAGCGCCGCGGTGGTCTGGTCGGCGCTGTCGTGATCGACCCGGAGGACGAACTGTTCGCGATCACCAGCAACGGCGGCGTCATTCGGACTCCGGTGAAGCCTGTACGCCGTACGCGTGACCGGAACACAATGGGGGTCAAGCTGATGGACCTCCCGGACGGCGTGACTATCGTGGCGATTGCTCGCAATGCCGACGAGCCTGACGAACAGGACTAGTTGATGACGGAGACACAGGCGAAGTCGGGGAACAAGGGACCCTCGGCCACCCCGGTCGACGAGGAGGCCGCCAAGAGCGGCACAACGGCGGCCGGTCGGGCCGCCGTGGGCCGGGCAACCGTCCCCGCCGACGCGCCTGCCCCGAAGTTCACCCGGGCCCCCGGCATGGCACCGCCGCCGGACAAGCCCGGGGAGGACTCGGGGGCGAGCGAGAAGGCCGAGACGCCGACCGACGCGCCGACCTCCGCGGCCATGCCGGTCAGCGCCCCGGTCGCCGCCAGCACCACCACCCAGCCGATCAAGGCGGGCACCGCCACGTCTCCGTCCAGCACCGGCACCCAGCCGAAGGTGGGCGGCCCGACCAAGCCGTCACCCGACGGCGGCCGTCCGGCCGGCTCCGGTCGCCCCGCCAACGGGGGCGGCCTGCCGCCGGGCATCGGCGGCGCCGCAGCCGTCGGGGCCGCGCGGGTGGGTGAGGCGGTACGCGCGGCGCGTAGCTCGGTCAGCTCGGCCGCGTCCCGCGGACCGCGCCGGGCCCGGCTGAACCTCAAGCGGATCGACCCGTGGTCCGTGATGAAGTTCGCGTTCGCCGTCTCGGTGGTGCTCTTCATCGTCGTCGTGGTGGCCACCTCGGTGCTCTACCTGGCGCTGGACGCGATGGGGGTCTTCCAGAGCGTCAACGAGAGCCTGACCGACCTGGTCAACGCCGGCGGCCAGGGCACCGGGGGCTTCCAGATCACCGCCCGGGGCGTGATCCTCAGCTCGGCGCTGATCGGCCTGGTGAACGTCGTCCTGTTCACGGCGCTCGCCACGCTGGGCGCGTTCGTCTACAACGTCTGCGCCGACCTGGTCGGCGGGATCGAGCTGACGCTCGCCGAGCGCGACTGACGCAAAACGTCGACGCCGGGGCCACCGCGAATGCGGTAGCCCCGGCGTCGCCGCGTCCGGCCCCGATCTCCGCCGGGCGTGGCCGGCGGGTGAAGCCCCGTTTGCGGCGTGTCGGGGTGTCCCGGCGAGCTGACACCCCGACACGCCGCGAAACGGGAGTCGATCTCGGCACGAGACCCCCGGGAAAGCGGTCGCCGCCGCGCGGCCGCTCCCGGTACGGTCACAGAGGGCCACGAGCGCCACGGCCACCCCGATTTGGGGCCGGACGTGGCGATGGGTTAACCTTGCTCGTCGCCACGCGGGGCTATAGCTCAGTCGGTTAGAGCGCAGAGCTGATAACTCTGAGGTCGCTGGTTCGATTCCAGCTAGCCCCACCGCACACCGTTCCGACGGCAGCAGTCGAGCGCGAGGGGTCGCCCCATGTTCAAGAAGCTTCTGTTCCTGGTCGGCGTCGTCGGCGTGGCCGCTGTGGTTGCCAAGAAGGTCAAGGCTTCCAACGACGAGCGCGCCCTCTGGCACGAGGCCACCACCGCGCCCGACCTGCGCTGACACCCGGCTGGCAACGGCCAGCACCAGGCGGCTCCGACCGCCCTCGGGGCCCTAGCTCAACTGGCAGAGCACTGCCTTTGCAAGGCAGGGGTTAGGGGTTCAAGTCCCCTGGGCTCCACCATCTTCACCTCTCACCTGCGGGTTCGCAGTCTGCTTGATCGACTAGTACAACGTCAGTACAGATCAGGCTTGATCTTGGCTTGAGAGCGCCGACCGTAGGACGCTCCCGACGATGCCGCGAGGCCGGTCCCGCTTCGGCCACCAGTGCACGTACGTCACGATGCCCTCGAGGTCGATCCCGCTTGGGCCACCAGCTCGCGACCAGATCCTTTGCCAACTGATGATCAGCGTTTCCCGTAGCGGCTGCGAAGCCGAGGGTAGGCCGGGCTGCAGGAGCAGGGCTGGGGCGCGCCGCCGGGCGGTGGCGCGCCCCAGCAGGTCAGGCCAGCCGCTGGGCGCGGGTCGCGGTGACCGTCGCGGTGCCGCTGCTCGACAGGCCGGAGATCAGGTACGCCCGGTAGGTGCCGTCGGGCAGGACGGTCCACAGGTCCGGGGTGCCGTCGAGGTTGATGTCGGCGGCCGACAGCGTGCTGATCGCGACGCCGGTGTTCCAGTTCGCCGCCACCTCGTACTGGGTGTGGGTCAGCGAGCCTGTGCCGTCACCGTTGTCGACCATGGTGACCCCGGTCCACAGGTACAGATCACCGGTGGTGGCGTTGCGCAGGAACAGCGCGAGGCCGGAGGCGGTCTGGGTGCTCGTGATGCTCCAGTTCTGCCAGTCGCTTTCACCCGTCGGAGTGGCGTTCGTCAGGGTGGTGGTGCCGAAGTACAGGCCCGGCGCGCCGAAGCTGGGGTGGTAGCCGAGGCGGTAGCCGTTGGTGGCGTCACCGGAGATGCCGATCAGGTCCGGGATGCCGTTGTCGACACCGTCAGCGGTGTACCCGTTGACCAGCGTCAGCGGCGAGTTGCCGTTGGCGTCAAGGAGGTAGTCCGGGCTGATGCTCGCCTGGTTGCCGCTGACCGGGTCGAGCATCGTGCCGTCGCCGGCACCCTTGATGACGGCGCCACCGCCGGCGTAGGGCCCGCCCGGGTAGTAGACGAGGAAGTCCTGTGCGGTGCTGCCGAAGAAGTGGCCGGTGATGACCTGTCCGCCGTCGAACTCGGCCGCCGAATAGGTGCCGCCGAAGCCATTGCCGCGCAGTCCGATGTTGGCGGCCGGGGTGTGCACCTGGCCGGTGCCGACGCCGGTCTTGCGGGACTTCACGCCGAGCGCGGACCAGACGCCGGACCCGAGCCCGGCGCCCGGGCCGCCGACGGCGACCAGGTCGGCGACGCCGTCACCGTTGAGGTCCTTGTCGACTGGGCCGGTAGCGACGGTGGGCGTGGGCTTCGGCGCGGCCTGAGCCGGCAGGGCCGGGGCGAGCGCGGTCAGCGCGAGCGCCGCGGGCATGCTCCAGGCGATCAGGCGACGTGAACTGAAGGAATTCGTCATAGGTTCCCCCGTGGGTTGTGGAATTTGCCGCTCGCTCGGACGGTACTGGAAGTGGGCAACCGCCAAGATCCGGCGCTAGCAGCCCTTCGGGATTCGTTCAGCAGAGTTGGCCGCCCGGAAGGATGAGCAGGCGGCGACGAACGGGAGCGGTCAACGCAGCCAGCGGCGCGCGCAGATGTATGGCGTGCCAGGGCTCCGCCGCGAACCCCGGCCCTCCTCGTAGATGCCGTCGCGGAGATCGCACTCAGCGGCCAAGGAACCGCACGATGGCGTCGCGGAGCAGTCGGTCGGGGTCGCGCGGATTCAGGTCAGGGTCGGGAAACGGCGGATCGGCAATGAGCTCAGCCAGAACCGATGCCAGCCGCTCCCGATCCGTTCGTAATGTCGACCATGCCGAGTCAGGCAGCCGCAGCACGGTGGAGAGCAGGTCGCCGGGGTAATGATCGCCCTCAGCCAGCGGATCGCGGAGCAGGACCTGCACTGCGCGGGGCAGCAAGGCGGGTACGCCGATTCCCTGCCCGAGCATGATGCGCAGGTCCTCGACCGTGAACTCAGCCAACGGCTTACGTCGCAGCTCGGCGCAACGCTTGATGAGGAAGGTGGCGTCCGGACCGGGATCGGGCCAGACCTCCCGCTCAAGCTGCTCAACCGTCGTCACGGCCGTCAGGGTAGTCCGCACCGCGGTCCTGGGTTTCCCAGAAGGTTGGCGGGCCATCCACGGCCAGTAGCCACACGGCCCGCTCCACCACTCGAATGACGTTGTCAGGAGCTCGTGAGGATGACGAGTTGCTGGGTCGCTCGGGTCATCGCGACATAGCGGTCGACCGCTCCTTCGATGCCTTCGCCGAAGGCCTCGGGGTCGACGAGGACGACCAGGTCGAACTCCAGCCCCTTGGACAGCTCCGGGGTCAGCGACCGGACGCGGGACGTGGCCTGGAATGTGGAATCGCCGATGACGCAGGCGATCCCGTCGGCGTGCGCGGCGAGCCAGGTGTCGAGGATCGAGCTCAGATCGGAGACAGATCCGTGTACGACGGGAACGTCGCTGCTGCGAATGGAGGTCGGCACGTTGGCGTCCGGGAGCACGGCCCGGATGACCGGCTCGGCTTCCGCCATGACCTCTTTCGGCGTCCGGTAGTTGATGCTCAGGGAGGCCAGGTTGATCCGGTCGAGCCCGATCCGCTCGAGCCGTTCCTGCCAAGACTCCGTGAACCCGTGCCGGGCCTGGGCGCGGTCCCCGACGATGGTGAAGCTCCGGGACGGGCAGCGGAGCAGCAACATCTGCCATTCCGCGTCGGTCAGTTCCTGCGCCTCGTCCACGACGATGTGCGCGAACGGGCCGGCGAGCCGGTCCGGGTCGGTGCTGGGCAGTGCGGCCTCGTCGTCAACCAGGGCATCCTGGAGATCGAGTTGGCGCAGGCTCGACAGCACACCTTCACCGTCGTCATAGGCGTGAGCCTCGATCAGCTCGTCGATGACCGTGGCCCTGCGCTCCCGTTCGACGGCGAGAATGGCGTCGTGCTGGCGGTTGCGCCGTGACGCCTCCGGGTCGCCGAGCCGCTGCCGTGCCGCGTCCAGGAGCGGCAGGTCGGACACCGTCCAAGCCTGGGCGTCCGCGCGCTGCAACTTCCGAACGTCATCCGGGCTGAGCCAGGGAGCGCACTTGCGTAGGTAGGCGGGTACCGACCACAGGTCTCCGACGAGGTCGGTCGCTTCGAGCAGCGGCCAGGCACGGTTGAGGGTCGTGAGCAGCTCCCTGTTCTGCAGCAGCGACCTGCGGACCAGGTCGTCCGGCTCGTCGCCGTCGTACTTCTCCATCAGGATCGTCAGCAGCTCTTCCCAGATCTCGTCACGCGCCTCGTTGTGCGGGGTACCGGGTCCCGGCGCCTCGAACGCCTCGGCCCACTCGTCGGCGCTCAGCCAGATGTCGGAATCGCCGATCGTGACCGTCATTCCCTTGGCCAGCGGCTCCTCGTAGAACCGGACGGCCGTCTCGATGGCCTTCACCAGATCCGCGGACGACTTGAGGCGGGCCACGTCCGGGTCGGCTTCCATCGTTGCCGCGGCGCCCTCGGGGACGAGGTCCCGCAGGGTGCAGGTCTGCACGTCCTCCTCGCCGAGGCTGGGCAGGACGTCGGAGACGTAGGCGAGGTAGGGCTGGTGCGGACCGACGAACAGCACCCCGCCCCGGCGGTGACCGAGGCGAGGGTCGGCGTAGCGGAGGTAGGCGGTGCGGTGCAGAGCGACGACCGTCTTCCCGGTGCCCGGACCGCCGTCGACGACCAGAGCGCCGCGGGATCCCGCGCGGATGATCGCGTCCTGGTCGGCCTGGATCGTGCCGAGCACGTCTCGCATCCGGGCCGACCGGCTGCCGCCCAGGCTGGCGATGAAGGCGGACTGGTCGTCGAGGGCGGCGTGCCCTTCCAGCCCGTCCGGGGTGAACACCTCGTCCCAGTAGTCGTTGATGCGGCCGCGGGTCCAGCGATACCTGCGGCGGCTGGCCAGACCCATCGGGTTGGCGTGGGTCGCTCCGAAGAACGGCTCGGCCGCGGGGGAGCGCCAGTCGAGCAACAGCCGACGACCCGTGCTGTCGGTGAGGCCACGACGTCCGACGTACACGGGCTCGGGGTTGTCCGCGCTGACCATGCGTCCGATGCACAGGTCCAGACCGAAGCGACGCAGGGCGCGCAGGCGAGCAGTCAGCCGGCGGACCTCCATGTCCCGGTCCACCGCCTGCCGGCCTTTGCCGCCGGGCGCCCTGCGCGCGGCGTCGAGGCGGTCGGACAGGTCGGCGAACAACTGCTCGAGGCTCTCCGCGATGGCCCCGAAGTGCTCCTCGTCGCGAGCGATCAGCGCCGGGTCGGCCTTGGCAGAGAGCTGGTCGGGAAGGTCGAACGCGCTGGTGGTCGGAGGATTCATCTCATCGGTTCCGATCTGAGGTCGCATGCGATCAAGGTCCTGGCTCGCCCAATTCCGCGTGTTCACGCCGACACGTGGGGCCTTTCCCGGCTGACCGCGTCGAGCAGCAGTTTCGCGGCCACCGTCGCCCCGTCGGTGCGGATCGTGCCGGCCACGGCCCTCGCTCGTGCTCGGGTCTCCGGGGTCAGTGCCGTTCTGAGCGCGGCCGACAGGGAGTCGAGGGTCGGCGTCGGACCGTCGTGCGCCGCGCCGATGCCCAGCTCGGCCACCCGACCGGCCCAGTACGGCTGGTCCACGATCTGGGGTACCACCACCTGAGGCGCGCCGGCCCGGGCGGCCGTCGTCGTGGTGCCCGCGCCGCCGTGGTGCACGACGGCGGCCACCCGGCCGAACAGCGCCTGCTGGTTGACCTCGCCGACGACGAAGCAGTCGTCCCGGTCGTCGATCAGGGCCAGGTCGGCCCAGCCGCGCCCGACGAGTACGCGGCGGCCCTGCGCGCGGACCGCCTCGATGGCCACCTGGGCGACGTCCGCCGAGGCGCGCATGGGCATGCTGCCGAAGCCCACGTACACCGGCGGTGCGCCGGCGCCCAGGAACGCCTCCACCTCGGCCGGGAGCGGGCGCTCGTCGGGCAGGATCCACGCCCCGGTCTGCACGACGTCGAGGTTCGACAGGCCCTGCCACGGGCACAGGGTCGGGTCTGCCGCCAGCCACGGCCGGTCGGTGAAGACGTGGTCACGGACGTTGTCCACCGGTGGCAGGCCGATCGACGCCCGGTGGCTGTTGTGTGCCTCGCCGTACAGCGCGTTCACGCGCTCGGCGTCCAGGTCCCACAGCACCCGGTTGTCGGTCACGTCCGGTGGGAACGGCCGGCCCGGCCGCGGTGGCGGCGGGTGGTGCGGCGACGGCAGTTCCAACGGTTGGAAGCACGCGTACACGTAGCGGATGCCCAGTTTCTCGGCCACCGACCGTGTCCCGGCCGGCATCAGGCCGGTCGCCACCACTGCGTCACATCCCTCGGCCGCCGCGGCGAGCGCGTCGAAGCGCGCGGCGACCAGCTCGGCCGCGAGCCGGAACGGGTCCGTCCCGGACCGCGCCGTCATGCCGGTCACCAGCGCGCGCACGGACGGGCCGAACGGCACCAGCGGCACGCCGACACCGGCCAGCAGCACCGCGAACTCCTCGTCGGGCGGCGCGCACACCCGCACCTCCGCACCGAGTTCCCGCAACCGCACCGCCAGTCCCGCCAGCGGTTCGACATCGCCGCGCGAACCATACGTCGACAACAACACTCGCATTTAGTGACTTCCGTTTCCGCAGGTCCTGGCCTCGGCCGACGATTCTGCGGCACGACCCCGGTCTTGCCGCAAGTCCCCCTTTGCGCTATATTCTGAAAGTGGAAAGGAGCGGGCTGTTCCCCTTTCCACTTGAACAAGCCCAGCGGATCCCGTAGGCGTCGGGGTGCAAGTCCCCTGGACCTCCACCGATCGATTCGGTACGGGACATAAGTCATCCGCACTTGTGGCACGGCCCCACGACCAGCCGGAAGCGAATCGCTCCAGGCTGCCGAGGTCGCTGGAACCGGGGCGGTGCCCTCAGTGGGAATCGCGATGTCCTCCTGCCGACGGCGGCGGTCCTGGACGGAGTCTGGGCGGTCCGCCGGTCGCGCAAGCGTCGGTGAGGGAACAGCCGGGCGGAAGCAGCACCGGGCCACGGTGTGGCCCTTACGGCATTTCGCCGGCTACACCGACCGGAGCGGCTGACCCATGGCGTCGAGGTCGTCGGCGAGGTCGGCCAGCGACAGTTCGGGGTTGAGCCGCCGTACCAGCTCCTCGGTGAGCGGTCGCGCAGCGTAGATCTCCGTGAGCGCACCCGGGTCCACGTCGAGCTCGTAGTAGTCCTCGGCGAAGCCACGGTAGGTGGCTGGCGTCGGGTCCAGCAGCACCCCGAACAGTCCCAGCGCGCAGTCCGGGTCGATGCCGTCCGGGAAGTCGATCTCGCCGGCGTGCCACCGGTCGTCGGCCACCTGCCGCCAGAGGCAGCAGGTGGCCTCGATCGTGTCGTCGAAGCTGAACGCCGGCTCGTCGACCTGGTCGGCGAAGACCTCGGGAACCTGGTCGACCACCCCGGGCCACACCTCCCCGTCGTTGACCGCCGGGCTCATCTGTGACTCGTGGTCGAATCCTCGGATGAAGGTGCCGACGGCGGTGAACACGATCGAGTAGGCGTCCCCGGAGCCGTTGTCCATCGAGGCCAGCTCCGCACCCGGGCCCCAGTGGGCGTCGTAGCGGTAGTACCGGCTCTCCTGGTCGGGACTCAGGATCGCCTCGGCGAGCGCCAGCGCGCGGCACCGGCGCCGCAGCGCCTCCGGATCGGGCAGGGCGCGGGCCACCTCGTGAACGGTCACCGGCAGATCAAAGCCCACCGGTGCGACATCCGTGCGGCCGACCGGGAGGCCGGTCCGTCGGCAGGCTAGCGTCGGGGCGTGAGCACCGGATCCCCACGCGTCCTGCCCGCCGCCAGCGGCATCGCCGAGGCCGCCGCCGTCCTGCGCGACGGTGGGCTGGTGGCCTTCCCGACCGAGACCGTCTACGGCCTCGGCGCGAACGCGCTGGACGCCCGCGCCGCCGCCCGGATCTTCGAGGCCAAGGCCCGGCCCAGCTTCGACCCGCTGATCACCCACCTGGCCGACGCCGCCGACCTGGAGAAGCTGGTCGGGCCGGTACCCCCGGCGGTGGCCGCGCTGGCCGAGCGGTTCTGGCCGGGGCCGCTCACGCTGATCGTGGACCGGCCCGCCGAGATTCCGCCGATCGTCACCTCGGGACTGGACACCATGGCCGTCCGGGTGCCGGACGAGCCGTCCGCCCGGGCCCTGATCCGGGCCGCCGGGGTGCCGGTGGCGGCGCCGAGCGCCAACCGGTTCGGGCAGCTCAGCCCGACCCGCGCCGAGCACGTGGTCAAGGGGCTCGGCGCGGCGGTGGACGTGGTGCTCGACGGCGGGCCGACGCGGTGCGGCATCGAGTCGACCATCGTCGACGCGCGTGGCGCCCAGCCGGTGGTGCTGCGGCTCGGCGCGCTCGCCCTGGAGGAACTGGTCGAGGCGGTCGGGCCGGTGAGCGTACGGCCGGGCAGTTCCGGGCAGCCGGTGGCGCCCGGGACGCTGGCGGCGCACTACGCGCCGCGTACCCCGTTGCGGGTGGTGGCGGGGGCGCAGCCGGCGCCCGCCGACGGCGGCCGGCGCGGCTTCCTGGCCTTCCGGGAGCGGCCGGCCGACGGGTACGCGGCGGTCGAGGTGCTCTCGCCCGCCGGGGACGTGACGGAGGCCGCCGCCCGGCTCTTCGACGCGCTGCACCGGCTCGACGCGGCCGGGGTGACCGAGATCCTGGCCGAGGCGGCCCCCGACGCCGGGGTGGGCCGCGCGATCAACGACCGGCTGCGCCGCGCTGCCGCCACCTGGGACGCGGCCGGCTGAGGGTCGGATGCATGGCCGGGCGGACCGAGGGTACCGATTCAGGTACCAACCCCCGGAAAGCGAGGTGTCACCATGCCGACCGCACGCGACATCATGACCCACGACGTGACCTGCGTCCGCGAGCAGGACGACCTGCGGGCCGCCGCCAAGCGGATGGCCGACCTCGGCGTCGGCTCCCTGCCGATCTGCGGCGACGACAACAAGCTGAAGGGCATGCTCACCGACCGCGACATCGTGGTCAAGGTCCTCGCGCAGGGCAAGGACCCGGCCAACGTGACCGCCGGTGAACTCGCCCAGGGCGAGGCGGTGACCATCGGCGCCGACGACGACGCCGCGGAGATCCTCCGCACGATGGGCCAGCACAAGGTCCGCCGGCTGCCGGTGATCGACGGGCACGAGCTCGTCGGGATCGTGGCCGTGGCCGACGTGGCCCGGTCGCTGCCGGAGCGCCCGGTGGGCGACCTGATCGAGGCCATCTCCGAGCGCGCCTGATCGGCTTCGCACCGTCGATCGCCGCCGTCCGGCTCCGCGCCGGGCGGCGGCGATCGGCGTACGAGGGGGCGGCTCAGACGGTCAGCGGCACGGTCTCGCCCCGCAGGATCGTCCGGACGCCGGAGACCAGGCCCCGCCGCTTCGCCTCCTCGACGAAGTGCCGCAGCGGCGACCGGAACACCGGGTAGTCGTCGTAGTGGATCGGCACGGTCAGCTTCGGCCGGACCAGCTCGACCAGGTCGGCGCCCTGTTTCGCGTCCATGGTGAGCAGGATGCCGGCGATCCGGGTGCCGCCGAGGTGGATCAGCATCGCGTCGATGTCCGGGAACCGCTGCGGGATCTCGGCGAGTTGCGGGCGGCGCAGGGTGTCCCCGGTGACGTAGAGGCGGAACCGGCGCGTCCCGTCGCGTTCCAGGTCGATCATCGTGCCCATCACGTCGGGCAGCAGCCGGTCCATCGCCCCGGGGCCGTGCTGCCCGGGCAACGAGGTCAGCCGCAGCGTGGCGGGACCCCGGTGCAGCTCGCGGGAGCGCCAGGTGGGCAGCCCCTCGGCCGCCCGGAATCCCCAGCGGCGCAGCTTCCGTTCGGCCTGCCGGGTGGTGATGATCGGCAGCTCCCGGTCGAGTTCCCGGCGGGCCACCCGGTCGAAGTGGTCACCGTGCAGGTGGGACAGGACCACCGCGTCCAGGGCGGGCAGCTCGGGGATGGTCAGCGCCGGCTCGGTGCTGCGCCGGGACCACATCCCCTTGCCCAGGTACGCCCGCTGGCCCCGGTGCAGGAAGTTCGGATCGGTCAGCAGGGTGAATCCCCCGATCCGGAGCACCGTCGTCGCGGTGCCGATGAACGTCACGTTCGGCTGATCCGTCTCCACCTGTCCACCTCCACCCGGCCCGTACCCGGGACGGGCGCGGCCATGCGGCCCGCCGCCCTAGCGACCGGGCGTCTCCTCGGGCGCGGACCCCTCGCCGCCCGGGCCGCCGCCGTCACCGGCCCCGTCGTCACCGGCCGTCTCGTCATCGGTCGATCCGTCACCGGCCGCTCCGTCGCCGGTCGGCGGGAAACGCTCGACCAGCCGGGTCAACGCACCGTTGGCGAAGGTGGCGCCGAGCGCGGAGCCGGCCGCGATCCCCCACCCGACGGGCCCGAGCGGGGTGCAGCCGAAGAACTGGCTCAACCCCGGCGTCTGCACCACCGTGCCCAGCACGCCGAGGGACACGGCGGTGGAGGCGAGCACCGCCGGGCTGGTGCCGCCGGCCAGCACCGTCTGCCCGAGCTGGGTGCCGACCAGCGACACCAGCGCCACCGTGCCGGCCCGCTTCCGTCGGCCGGTGTACCGGGCCAGCGTCCAGCCGGCGGTCGCGCCGAGGGTGGTGGCCCCCGCGCGCAGGCTGATCTCCCGGGTCATCGTCTCGCCGAGCGAGGTGTCCGGGCCTTCGCGCAGCAGCCCGTCGGCGTGGTCGGCGCCGGGTGGCCGGACCGCGATGGCCAGCGCCGGCGCGAGGTCGGTGAGCAGGTTGACCAGGAGCAGCTGCCGCCCGGTGAGCGCGGACCGGCCGGTCGCCGCGGCGGTCAGCACGCTGAACGCGATCTCCCCGAGGTTGCCGCCGACCAGGATGCTCAGCGCGTGACGTACCGAGGACCACATCGCCCGCCCCTCGACCAGGGTGGCGATGATGGTCTCCAGCCGGTCGTCGGTGACCACCAGGTCGGCGGCGGCCCGCGCGGCCGGGGTGCCCCGCTGACCGAGGGCGATACCCACGTCGGCCAGCCGGATCGCCGGCGCGTCGTTGGCGCCGTCGCCGGTCATCGCGACGGTACGGCCGCACTTCTGCAACGCCTGGATGATCCGCACCTTGTGCGTCGGGGTGCAGCGGGCGACCACGTCGGTGCGGGCCAGCCGCTCGCCGAGCGCGTCGTCGTCGAGCCGGTCCAGCTCGGTGGCGGTCACCACCCGCTGCGCCTCGTGGTCGGCGCTGATGATCGAGGCGATCGCCTCGGCGGTGGCCGGATGGTCGCCGGTGATCATGATGGTGTGCACGCCGGCCTGCCGGATCCGGCGTACGGCGGGGGCGGCGCTCTCGCGTACCCCGTCGGCGAGGGCGAGGAAGCCGACGAAGACCAGGTCGCGCACGTCGTCGTCGGTGACCGTCTCGGCGTCGACCCGGCACTCGGCGACGGCGAGGATACGGTGACCGGCCCTGGCCCGGTCGGCGAGCATCGCGTGCAGCCCGGCCCGCCCCTCGTCGTCCAGGCGCTCCTCCCGGCCGTCCTGCATACGCCGGGTGCTGCACCGGGGCAGCACCGTCTCCGGTGCCCCCTTCACGCTGAGCAGCAGCCGGTCACCGGTCCGCCCGACGGTGGCGTGGTAGCCGCGGGACGGCTCGAAGGGCAGTCCGCCGACCGCCGCCCAGTCGTCCGCGCCGACCTGCTCCGCCACCCCGGTCTCCCGGGCGCCGCGGCGCACCGCCCGGTCGGTGTGCTGGGGCAGTTCGTCGGGGTCGTCCGCGGCCGGGGTGGCCCGCAGCGCGGCGGCGAGGATCGGGCGCAGCCCGTCGTCGAGGCGGTCCACCGGGGCGTACCGGCCGTCGTCGCCGACGCCCGCCAGCCGCAGGCTTCCCTCGGTGAGGGTGCCGGTCTTGTCGAAGCAGAGCACGTCGACCCGGCCCAGCGCCTCGATGGTGCGCGGGTTGCGGACCAGCGCGCCGTGCTCGGCCAGCCGCCGGGCCGCGGCCAGCTGCGCGGCGCTGACCAGGAACGGCAGCCCCTCCGGCACCGAGGCCACGGCCAGGTTCGCGGCGGTCGCCGCCGTCTCCGCCAGCGGTACGCCCCGCAACAGTCCCGCCCCGGCCACCGCGATCGCCGACCCGGCCGCCAGCGGCAGTGCCGCACTGGTCAGCTTGCCGAGCCGGGCTTCCACCCCGCTGACCGGCGGGGCCTGCCGGGCCAGGGCGAGACTCCGGCCGGACTCGGTGTCGGCGCCGGTCGCCACCACCACGGCGGTGCCGTGACCGGCGGCGACGGTGGTGCCCTCGTAGAGCATCGAGTGGCGGTCCGCCACGGCGGCGGCGACCACCGGCTCGACGGTCTTGCCCACCGGCAGCGACTCCCCGGTCAGCGAGGACTCGTCCGCCTCCAGCCCGTCGGCGGTGAGCACCCGGCAGTCGGCCGGCACCGCGTCACCCGTCCCGAGCGTGACCACGTCACCGGGGACCAGTTCGTCGGCGGCGAGCACCCGCTCGGCCCCGTCCCGCACGACCCGCGCGGTCACCGCCGAGCGGGACAGCAACTCGGCGAGGGACCGTTCGGTGTGGTGCTGGTGGACCGCGCCGATCAGCGCGGAGCCGCCCACCACCGCACCGACCAGGGCGGCGTCGACCGGCGAACCGAACGCGGTGGAGAGCACCGCACCGCCGGCCAGGACCGGGGTGAGCGGATTGGACAGCTCGTCGACGAAGGCGCGGAGCAGGCCGCCGCCCGACCCCGGCCCCGCGCCCGGGCCGTCCGTCCGCCGGCGACGCGCCTCCGTCTCGCCGAGCCCGCGCGGCGTGGTGTCGAGCTGCCGCAGCACGGTTTCCACCGGCATCAGGTGCCAGGCGGTGGTGGCCGGGGTGGGCGTGCCGTCCGGGTGGGGCAGCCGGTGCGCCCGCCACACCCCGTTGGCGAAGGCCAGCGCCGCCGCGCCGTTCACCGAGGACAGGGCCCGGCCGGGGAGCTGTTCGCGCTCGGCGGTGAGCGCGCCCAACGCGCCGAAGCCGGCGCCGGCCACGGCGAGCCGGATGTTCTGCCGGGTCATCCGGCGGGCCACCCCGGCCGCCTCGATCACCAGTGCCGGAATCCGCAGGTCGGTGCCGACCAGCAGGTGGGCGCCCCAGGGCGGCAGCGCCTCCGGATCGGCCACGCCGAGACCGCAGTCGGACGCGGCGAGCGCCGCCCGGTCCCCGGACACCACCAGCACCACCCCGCCCTCGCGCTGCAGGGTGCGCACCGACTCGGCGAGGCGGTCACCACCGGGCAGCACGGTGTCGGCGAAGGCGTACCGCTGCGGGTCGTCGCCGGCCACGACGAGCCGTAACCCGGCGTGCCGGGCGGCGGTGGGCAGCGCGTCGACGCCCGGTGCCGGCTCGGGCTCGACCCGGATGATGGCGGCGAGGGTGTCCTGGTGGGCGAGACCGAGGAGCTGGCCGCCGCCGTCGCGCAGCCGGCGGCTGTCCGGCGTGTCACCGGGATCGGCGATGTCCAGCCCGTCGAGCGGGCCGAGCCGCCAGCCGTCCGCCTCCCGCGACGCGTCCGGATCGGCCGGGTCGAAGAGCGCGAACGCGCGGGCGGCCACCTCGCCGGTCGCCGCGTCGCCGAGCGGGGCCAGGTCGGCGAGCACGCTCCGCGCCGAGGCGAGCACGGCCGCGTCCAGCACCACGGTGTCGATCCGGTCGAGTTCGCGCAGCACCATCCGGTCCATCGCGATCACGCCGCGCCGGGCGAGCATCCGGCCGAGTTGGGCGGCGTACCCCTCACGGCCGGTGCCCGGGGCTCTCGGCAGCGAGGAGAGCGCGAGCGCGGCGGCCCGCTTACGGCCGACGACCGGCAGCGCGGCGGCCCCGGCCGCCGCTCCGGCGGCCAGGGCCCAGCTGCTGTACCGCTCGACGGGGCCGTCGGGTTTCGGCTGGCCCCGTTCGCTGTCGGGCGAGCGGGCGACGGCCCGCTCCGGATCGCCGGTCAGCCGTGGTTCCGCCTTGTTCCAGGCGGAGAGCTGCGCCCGCGCCTCACCCCACTGCACGATCCGCTGCAGGCTGTCCAGGGCGATGCCCGTCCAGCCGCCGGTGAGGCCCTGGACCACCGCCTCGACCAGCGGGAAGAGCACCTCGGCGCGGGGGTCGGAGGGCATCCCCCGGTCGGCCAGCCGGTGCAGCTTCGGGTGCAGGTCGATCGCGCCCAGCAGGCCGGCCACCTCGCCGGGCACCGGCGTGAGGGGCAGGATCCGGGTGGCCGCCGAGATGGTCAGGCCGAACGCGTCGGAGGCGAGCGCGCCGAGCGTCCGGGGCGTCCGCGGCCCCTCCTCGGGCGGGTGCGGAGGTGGGATGTCCGGGTCCGGTTCGTGCGGGCAGACCCGCTCGGTGCGGGCCACCGTGGCGATCAGGTCACCCAGCCGGGGCTTCGGCTCCTCGACGGCCACCACCACCCGGCCGGAGGGCGCGTTGACCCGGGCCCAGCTCACCCCGGGCATCCGTTCCAGCGCCGTCTCGACCTGCCGGGCCAGCCGGTCGCCGCCGTCCTGGCAGACGCCGTGCACCTCGATGTGGTGCCGTCCGCCGCGGGACCAGACCCGGCGCCGGGTCAGACCGGCCACGCGGGCCAGCCGCGACGCGGCCGAGCCGACGGTACGGGACGCGTCGGCGACCAGCGGTGGCACCGGCGGGAGCACGCGGCCGGCGACCCGGCCCAGCGCCGTCATCTAGCGGTACGGCCGTGCCGCCGGCCCCGCTCCCCGCCGTGCCCGCCGCTGCTGCCGTACGCCATCTCGCCTCCCGCGCTCGTCAGGCGGCCTGGCTTCCCGGCGAGCCTCCCGTTATGCCGCCGGTACGGCGGAAGTTTCCGCCAGGGGGTTCGGTGAGGCGCTGGAGCCGGCCTGACGAGATCGGGCTCACGGTTGACCTCAACCCGGGTTGAGGTCGCAGGCTGAGGTCATGTCGATCACAGCTCCCGCGGGCCGGTCGGGCCGGTGACGGCCACCGCCACCACGCCGGTCACCCCGGCTCCCCGCCTGTACGACCCCCGCCTGCGGGCGATGACGGTGGGCAGCGTCGCCCTGGTCTCCCTGCTGGCGTTCGAGGCGCTGGCGGTGGGCACCGCGATGCCCACGGTCGCCCGCGCCCTGGACGGTCTCGCCCTGTACGCGCTCGCCTTCGGTGGCACGTTCGCCGCCGGGGTGCTCGCCATGGTGCTCTCCGGCATCTGGTGCGACGCCCGGGGGCCCCGGGTGCCGATGTGGAGCGGGGTCGGGCTCTTCGTCGCCGGGCTGCTGCTGGCCGGCACCGCCACCGCGATGGGGCAGCTCGTCGTCGGCCGGGCGGTGCAGGGCTTCGGCTCGGGGCTGCTCTCCGTCGCGCTGTACGTGGTGGTCGGCCAGGCGTACCCGGAGGAGCTGCGGCGGCGGGTGTTCGCGGCGTTCGCCGCCGCCTGGGTCGTACCGTCGCTGGTCGGGCCGGCGGTGGCCGGGCTGATCGTGGAACACCTGGGGTGGCGCTGGGTCTTCCTCCTCGTGCCGGCGGTGGCGGTGCCGGCGGCGCTGCTGGTCCACTCCGGCCTGCGCACCCTGCCCGCGCCGGCCGCCGGTCGGCCGCCCGCCGGAGCGTTGGCACGGATCGGCTGGGCGGCCGGGGCAGGGGTGAGCGCCGCACTGCTGCACCACGGGGGGGCAGCAGCGCGGCGCGCTCGCCGTACCGCTGGTGGTGCTGGCGCTGGTCGGCCTGGCCTGCGGCGCGCCCCGGCTGCTGCCGGCGGGTTTCCTGCGCGCGGCGCGTGGGCTGCCGACGGTGATCGGGCTGCGCGGTCTGGCCTCGGCGGCGTTCACCGGCGCCGAGGTGGTGATCCCGCTGATGCTCTCCCGGGAGCGCGGCTTCACGCCGACCGCCGCGGGCCTGGTGCTCACCGTCGGCGCGGTGTCCTGGTCGGCCGGCTCCTGGTTGCAGGGCCGGCTGCCGGCGCCCCGCTCGTCGGCGGCGTTCCCCCGGGCCGGGCTGGCCTGCATCACGCTGGGGACGGCGACCGTCGCGCTGGCGGTCGCGCCGGCCGTGCCGGTGGCGGTCGCGGTGGCGGGCTGGGCGGTGGCCGGCACCGGGATGGGTCTGCTCTTCCCGTCTCTGTCGGTGCTCACCCTGGAGCCGTCCGCCCCCGCCGAGCAGGGGCGTAACAGCTCCTCCCTGCAACTGGGCGACTCGCTCTTCGCCGCCACGGTGCTGGCGCTCACCGGCACCGTGCTGGCCGCCGGGTCGGCGCCGGGTCCGGCCGGCTACGCGGGGATGCTGGCGGTCGCGGCGGCCTGCGGCCTGCTCGGGCTGCTGCTCGCCGGGCGGGTGGTGCCCGCCGCCGCGCTTCGCTGACCCACCCCGCCCGGGCTGACGATCCGCCGGAACCCCTCGCTTCGCGGCGAATCCGCGTCGCCCGGAAGCCGGGACACCCGCCACCAGCCGGAGCCGATCAGGCGGCGGACCAGGGTGATGCGGCGAATCAGCCCTGGTCGGCGGGGTCGGCCGGGAGGATGGGAAGGCGATGAGCATCCTGACCGTGCTGCCGCTGGCCGTGGTCATGGTGGCCGGCACGCAGCTGGTCGCGGCGGTCTTCCTCGCCTCCGGGGAGCGGCCCCGGCAGGCCTCGCTGGGCTTCCTGGCCGGCGCGGCGATCGTGGTGTTCACCGGTACGACGATCGCCTGGGTGGTCGCCCGGACCGTGGACGGCACGGCGGGCGGTGGTGGCGGTGGTCGCCGCGAAGCGATCCGGACGGCGATCGACTGGGTGGTGCTGGCGCTGCTCGTCGCGCTGGCCGTCGTGGTGTTCCTGCGTCGGCACTCGACCGGCCAACCGGCCTGGATGAACCGGCTCCGGCACGCCGGCCCCGGGTACGGCCTCCGGCTCGGCCTGGTGCTCTTCGTGGCGATGCCCGCCGACGACATCACCATGGCGACCGTGGGGGCGACTGCCGCCCGGCGGGAGCTGACCTGGTGGCACCTGCTGCCGTTCGTCCTGCTCACCCTGCTGCTGCTCGCCCTGCCGCTGCTGGCGCTGCTGCTGATGGGGCGGCGTGCCGAACGGGTGCTGCCGAGGATGCGGGACTGGGCCGCCCGGAACTCCTGGATCGTCAGCGAGGTCGTGATCGCCTTCTTCATCCTGATGATCGGGGTCGACCTGCTCACCTGACGTCACGATCGGCCCGGCCGCCCCGTCGAGTCGTCGACCGGAAGGAGTCGAGATGAAGGTGCTGGTCACCGGTGCCGGTGGCACCCTCGGGCGGGCGGTGCTGCCCCGGCTGCGGGCGGACGGGTTCGCCGTACGGGCGATGAGCCGGCGCCCCCGGCACGACCCGGCGGCGGAGTGGGTGGTCGCCGACGTGGAGACCGGGGTCGGGTTGGCGGAGGCGGTGGACGGCGTGGACGCGGTGCTGCACCTGGCGTCGCTGCCGAACAGCCGGCGTACCCACCGGGTCGACGTGCTGGGCACCCGGGAACTGGCCGTCGCGGCCGGTGCGGCCGGCGTCGCCCACCTGCTGTACGTCTCGATCGTCGGCGTCGACCGGGTGCCCCTGGCCTATTACAAACACAAGCTGGCGGCCGAGCGGGTGGTGGCCGCCGGTCCGGTGCCCTGGACGGTGCTGCGGGCCACCCAGTTCCCGCCGTTCCTCGACGCGATGCTGCGGACGGCGAGCCGGCTCGGCCCGGTGATCGGTGACCCGGCGGTGCTCGCCCAGCCGGTCGACCAACACGAGGTCGCCGGCCGGCTCAGCGAACGGCTCACCGCCGGCCCGCTGGGCGGCATCGAGGAGTACGGCGGCCCGCAGGTGCTCCGCTTCGACGAGGCGGTACGCGCCTGGCGGACGGCCCGGGGCTCGCGCCGTCCGTTGCTGCCGGTGCGGATCCCCGGCCGGCTGGGCAGCGCGCTGCGCGCGGGCGGGCTGACCACCACCGCCACCCCGACGGGCCGGCGGACCTGGGCGGACCACCTGGCTGACACGTACGGGGGAACCGACCGGAGATGAAACCTCTCCCCGTTCACGTTCGCCCTACCGTGGCGCCATGCTCACCTTCGTCGCCACCGTCATCCTCTACGTCTTCGGGTTCGTCTTCCTCTACGGCGTGATCCGGCTGGCCGTCCGGCACGGCATGGAGGACCTGGAGAGCCGTCGGCCGCAGGTCCAGCGGGTCGCCCACTCGGCCCACGCCGACGACCGGGCCTTCCTGCGCGAGAACGCCTTCCTCAGCGGCAACTGACCGCACCCGCTCGTTTGCGGCGTGTCGTGGCTTCGGCAGCGTGGGACACCACGACACGCCGCAAACGGGGTCGATCAACAGGGGCCGGCGGGACAGGGCGCCGACAGGCGGATCGGGGCCGCGGGTGCGAGGATCGCAACCGTGATGGGGACGCTGAAGACCGAACCGGCCCGTGCCCGACTCGACCTGCTGGCACCGCCGGTCGCCGCCGCGCTGGAGCAGTGGCCGCTCGAGGCCCCGGTGGACGCCGACGACGTGCTGGTCGCCCCGATCGACGCGACGCTCGCCGACACCGCCGCCTTCTGCGCGGCGTACGAGGTGGGGCTGGACGTGTCGGCGAACTGCGTGGTGGTCGCCGGTAAGCGCGAGGGGGAGATCCGCTACGCCGCCTGCATGGTGCTCGCCACTACGCGGGCGGACGTCAACGGGGTGGTCCGCCGGGCGCTCGACGTCCGCAAGGCGAGCTTCGCCCCGATGGCCGACGCGGTTGAGCTGACCGGCATGGAGTACGGCGGGATCACCCCGATCGGCCTGCCGGAGAGCTGGCCGATCCTGGTCGACGCCCGGGTGATCGCCACTCCGCACGTGATCATCGGCTCCGGGGTGCGGCACAGCAAGATCGCGCTTCCCGGCCCGGCGCTCGGCGCGCTGCCCGGTGCCCGGGTGGTCGAAGGGCTGGCCAGACCGGCCTGACCCGTCACGCCCGTCGATGTGGTTGCACGTGAAACATCACGGCCGTCGATGGCCGGTCAGGCACCCGACTCGCGGCGCTCCACCTCGGAGAGCGCGGCCAGCAGCGTCTCCGGCTCCTGCGCGCCGGTGACCGCGTACCTGCCGGCCAGTACGAAGGTGGGCACGCTGCTCACCCCGAGCTGCTGGGCGGCGGCCAGGTCGGCGGCGACCTCACGGCGACCGGCCGGGGAGTCGAGGTGGTCGCGGACCTCGCCCTCGTCCAGGCCGACCTTGACGGCCAGTTCGGCCAGCGCGTCCCGCGAGCCGAGGTCCACCCCGTCGGTGAAGTGCGCCGCGTAGAGCGCCTCGACCGTCTCCTCGGCCAGGCCCCGCTCGGTGGCGAACCGGATCAGCCGGTGCGCCTCGAAGGTGTTGGCCTGCACCGCGCGATCGAAGCGCATGTCCAGCCCCACCCCGGCGGCGACCTGCGTGACGTGGGCGAACATCGATTCCGCCCCCTCCCGGCCACCGAACTTCGCGGCCAGCGCCTCGACCAGCGGCCTCGGCTCGGTCACCGGCGTGGGGTCGAGCTGGAAGGGGCGGTAGCGGACGGTCACGTCACCGCCGTACGACGCCAACGCCTGCTCCAGTCGGCGCTTGCCGATCCAGCACCAGGGGCAGACCACGTCGGCGTAGATCTCGATCTCCATAACCGGACCGAACAGCCGGCTCAGCCGGCTTGTTCCCGGACCTGGCGCTTGAGCCGGGCCAGGATGGCCGTCCCGCCGCGTACCCGCAGCGGGCTGATCGCCTGGGCCAGCCCCATCCGCTGGTAGAGGTCGTCCGGCACGGCCAGCACCTGCTCGGCGCTCGCCCCGTCCAACCCCTCGGCGAGGATGCCGGCGAAGGCCCGGGTGGTCGGCGCCTCCGGCGGGCAGTCGAAGACCGTGCTCACCGTCCGGTCCGGGTTGACCTCGGCCCGGAGGAAGAACGAGGTCTGGCACTCGGGCACCTGCTCCATGCCCTCCCGGTCCACCCCTGGCGGCAGGGGCGGGATGACGTCGGCGTATTCGAGCAGCATCTCCAGCACCACGTCGCGGGGCGCGGCGGCGAACTCCTCGACGATCTCGGCCAGCTTCGTCGGCATCTCGGGCATCCCGTCAGGCTACCGCCGCCCGCCCGGCACCCTCGGCGCTCGGCGGATCGGCCGTGACGACGCCCGTCGGCCCGGTGCCGCCCCTCGGGCCGGCGCACCGGGTCGATCGGGTCACGCGTTCGGCGCCGCCTCGCTGATGTCGGCCAGCGCCGAGGTCGGGTCGAGCTGCATGGCCAGGTCACCCAGGGAGACGATGCCCACCAGCTTGCGCTCGTTGTCGCAGACCAGCACCCGCCGGATGTTGCGCTCCCGCATCAGCGACGCCGCCTCGGAGGCGGTGGAGTGCTGCTCGATCATTACCACCTCGCGGGTGATGACCGAACCGATGGTGGTGGTCGACGGGTCGCTGCGCTCGGCGACCGCCCGCACCACGATGTCGCGGTCGGTCAGCACACCGGCGAGGGTGGCGCCGTCGGTGACCACCACGTCGCCGATGTCCGCCTCCTTCATCACCCTGGCCGCCTCGTCCAGGGTGGTCTCCGTCGACAGGTAGACCACCTGCTTCGTCATCACGTCACTGACCCGGTACATGAGAGCCTCCGAAAAACCCCTTGTCGATCCCGGAGCGGTACCCCGTGGCGCGTCTGCTACACCCGGTTGCGAAGGGCTGCACCCACCTCGTCGGCGAGCCGCTCGACCAGCCCGTCCACCGGCAGCTCCACCCGCTCCCCGCCGGCCCGGTCGCGCAGCTCGACGTACCCGTCGGCGAGACGGCGGCCGACCACGACGGCGCGGGGGATGCCGATCAGCTCCGCGTCGGTGAACTTCACCCCGGCGGAGACGTTCACCCGGTCGTCGACCAGCACCCGCAGGCCGGCGGCGGAAAGCCGCCCGCCGAGGTCGAGCGCCGCGTCGAGCTGCGGCCCCTTGCCGGCGGCGATCAGGTGTACGTCGACCGGCGCGATCGCCGCCGGCCAGACCAGTCCCCGCTCGTCGTGGTGCTGTTCGGCGATCGCGGCCACCGCCCGGGACACCCCGATGCCGTAGCAGCCCATGGTCGGCCGGACCGGCTTGCCCGCCGCGCCCAGCACGTCGACGGCGAACGCGTCGGTGAACCGGCGGCCGAGCTGGAAGATGTGCCCGATCTCGATGCCCCGGCGCATGGTCAGCTCACCGGTGTCGCAGGCCGGGCAGGGGTCGCCGGGACGGACCTCGGCCGCCTCGATGGTGCCGTCCGGGGTGAAGTCCCGGCCGGCGACCACATCGGTGGCGTGCCGGCCCGGCTCGTTCGCGCCGGTCAGCCAGGCGGTGCCGGTGACCACCCGCGGGTCGACCAGATAGCGGATGCCGAGCTTCGCCATGACCTGCGGTCCGATGTAGCCGCGCACCAGTTCGGGGCGCTCCGCCCAGCCGTCGAAGACGGTCACGGTGGCTGGGTGCAGGGCCGCCCCGACCCGCTTCAGGTCCACCTCCCGGTCGCCGGGCAGCCCGATGACCAGCAGGTCCGAAGACTCCGCGCCCGGCCGGCGCACGCTCAACACGACGTTCTTCAGGGTGTCGGCGGCGGTCCAGTCGTCGCGGTCGGCCAGCCGGCGGGCGTTCGCCAACTCCACCAGCGAGGCGATGGTGGGCGTCTCCGGGGTGTCGTGCACCTCGCTGGCCCGGTGCGCGTCCGGGTCGCCGGCGGCCGGCGCGCGGGTGGTCACCGCCTCGGTGTTCGCCGCGTAGTCGCAGGCCGTGCAGCCCACGAAGGTGTCCTCGCCAACCGGCGTCGCGGCCAGGAACTCCTCCGATGCGGAGCCGCCCATCGCCCCGGACATCGCGTGCACCACCGTGTAGTCCAGCCCCAGCCGGTCGAAGACCCGCCGGTACGCCGCCTGGTGTCGCTCGTACGACTCTGCCAGCCCGGCCTCGTCGAGGTCGAACGAGTAGGCGTCCTTCATCAGGAACTCGCGCCCGCGCAACAGGCCGGCCCGGGGCCGGGCCTCGTCGCGGAACTTCGTCTGGATCTGGAACAGCGTCACCGGGAAGTCCCGGTACGAGGTGAAGAGGTCCTTCACCAGCAGGGCGGCCATCTCCTCGTGCGTCGGGGCGAGCAGGTGCTCCGCGCCCTTGCGGTCGGCGAGGGTGAAGATGTCGTCGCCGTACTCCGTCCACCGGCCGCTGGTCCGGTAGGGCTCCGCCGGCAGCAGCGCCGGGAAGTGCACCTCCTGGTCACCGATGGCGGTCATCTCCGACCGGACGATCTCGGTGACCCGGTCCAGCACGAGCTTGCCCAGCGGCAGCCAGGTGTACCCGCCTGGCGCGGCGCGGCGAACGTAGCCGGCGCGCAGCAGGAGCCGGTGGCTCGGCACCTCCGCGTCCGCCGGGTCCTCGCGCAGGGTCCGCAGCAGCAGGGTCGACGTACGTAGCAGCATCCGCGCAGCGTACGACCGGCGCGGCGGGGTGGGCGACGCCATTACGCGGGTCGGTGTCGAGAACTTGTCGCCCACATGGGCCCGCCGGGCGGCAACCCGGCGATCCGGGGGTGGCGTCTGGGAAGGCATCAACGACTACCGAAGGATGGGCTCGTGTGGACCCTCAGCTGAGTGAGTTCGACTCGTTCGTCCGTACCCGGACGCCGGCGCTGCTGCGCTCGGCCTACCTACTGACCGGTGACCAGCACCTCGCCGAGGATCTCGTCCAGTCTGCGCTGGCCCGTACCCACCGCTCGTGGGCCCGGCTGCACGACAGCGGCAACGCCGAGGCGTACACCCGCAAGATCATGTATCACCTGCAGGTCTCCTGGTGGCGACGCCGGCGGGTGCCCGAGTCGGTGACGGGCGAGCTGCCCGAACCACGCGGAGGCGACTCGGGCCCCGACCACGCCCACCAGACCACCCTGCGGCTGACCCTGCGGGCGGCGCTGGCCAAGCTCTCCCCGAAGCAGCGGGCCGTGCTGGTGCTGCGCTTCTTCGAGGACCGCACCGAGGCCGAGGCCGCCGAGCTGCTCGGCGTCACCGTCGGCACCGTCAAGAGCCAAACCTCCAAGGCCCTGGCCAAGTTGCGCACCGTCGCACCCGAGCTCGCCGAGCTGTACGTCCTGGAAGGAAGCGCCCGATGAACGACCAGCGTCTCCGGCTCGACCTGGCCGACCTGGCCGACGAGGTCACCCCGGTCGACCTGCGGGACCGCGCCTTGCGGACGTCCCGCCGGATCGGCATCCAGCGCGCGATCGCCACCTCGGCCGCGGTGGTGGTGTTGTTCGGGGCGGCCACCGGCACCGCCTTCGCGGTCCTGCCGAACCGGGGTGCGGACCCGGTCCCCGGCACCTCGCCGTCGGTCACCGCCAGCCCGTCGCCCACCGCTTCCCCGACGCCATCGCCCACCACCAGCCCGTCGATCGCCCCGCCGGTCGCCTCGACCAGTAGCCAGCCGGCCACCAGCGCCACCTTCGGCCGGCTCCACTACGGCCCGTTCGGCCTGGGCGGGGCCGACACCGCCCACCTCTACTCCTGGACGCCGGGTGACACCCCCGTCCGTCGGCTCGCCCTGCCGAGAAACCCGGCGCAGGTCAACGCCGCCGTCTCGCCGGACGGCCGCCGGGTGGCCTGGGTCGAGGACGGCGGGGCGCTCTGGACCTCCGCCCTCGACGGCTCCGGCAAGCGCAAGCTCCACGACCTGGTCGACGGCCTGTGCTGGTCGCCCACGTGGTCGCCGAACTCCCGGCAGCTCACGGTGCGGCTGGGCGCGGCGGACGGCAGCTACAGCAAGGCCGGTCTGCTGGACGTCTCGTCCGGCGCCTTCACCGAGGTGGCCGGCTTCCAGGGCTGCCACCCGGTCTGGGCCGCCGGCGGCACGGTGGCCTTCGCCGACGGTTCCGACGGCACCGTCGTCGTCACCGACCGCACCGGCACCGGGCGGCGCACCGTCCCCGGTCTCGGCAGCAAGGGCAGCCGGTACGTCTGCTACGACGTCGCCAGCATCTCCCCGGACGGACGGCGGATCGCGCTGTTCCGGATCGACCGCGCCGGCGAAGCCGGCGACGCCGCCCGGGACCTGTTGGTCAACGCGGTGCTCGACACCCGGACCGGCAAGGAGATCAGCCTGCCGCTGGGCGGCCGCGAACTGCGGCAGGCCTACTTCCAGGCGGACGGCTCGCTGGTGGCGCGGGTGCGCAGCGGCGGCCGGTACACCCTGATCCTCGTCGACAAGGCCGGGAAGAAGGTCGCCGAGAAGCCCGAGCCGAGCAGCCTGGCGTCGATGCAGATCATCGCCGCCGTGGACTGATCCATCGGGTACGACAGGGGCGGGCCGTCCTCCGGGACGGCTCGCCTCTTTCGGAAAAACCGTCGATGGCGATTCGCCGAATGCCATCCGCGAGTTGTCACGACTGTGGCGGCGACATGAATTGGTCGTTGTCGGCGACTGAGATGCCCGGTGTTCCACTTCCGTAATGGTCAGGGGCCGTGGATGTCCGCAAGATCCACTATGCTGCGACGGGTCGTGCCGGCGTAGCCGGCGAATTCATCGACCGATTCTTCGCCAGCCGGCCAGCCATGTTGCCGGAAGTGAGCGCGCAATCTCGGAACGTTCGGAGGCCTCGACGATGAGCCGCCCAAGGCTGCGACCAATTGCCGCAACCATCGCTATCGCACTGTCGCTCGCCGGTGTCGTCTCGACACCGGCCCCCGCGTCGGCCGCATTCAGCCAGCCCCAGACCGTGTCACCAGCCGGGTACGACTCCTACGATCAGCAGCAGGCCCTCGACCGGCAGGGAGACGCGCTCTTCGTCTGGGTACGTGAATCCCACACCTACCCGCATCCGCGGCACGTGCAGATCAGATCCCGCAGCGCCAGGGGCACCTGGGGTGCCACGACCAACCTGTCACCGTCCGGCCAGGCCCCGCACAGCCCGCGGGTCGCGGTCGATGACGACGGCGACGCGATCGTGGTGTGGCGCGCCTACAACGGCGTCGAGAACGCCGCCTATGCGCGGAGAGTCTCCCGGAGTGGCACGCTAGGACCGCTCATCACGCTGTCGGCGGGCGGGGTGCAGGTACACGGCACCAACGTGGCCATCGACTCCGACGGCGACGCGGTGGTGACCTGGGCCGAGGGGCGCGCGGACGGGGGCTATTTCCCGATGATGCGCCGGTACAGCATGAACGGTTCCCTGTCGTCGCCGGTGGTGCTCACGTCGACCCGGGCAGCTGCGGAGACTCCGGCGGTGGCGGTCGACCGCGAAGGCGACGCCGTCATCGCCTGGGCCAACGACAACATCGTGGAGGCTCGAACCGTCAGCGCGGCCGGGACGCTCAGTGAGGTCAAGACCGTGTCGGCACCCCTCTCGCCGATCGACCGGCACTCCACCGCTGCCGTGACAGTGGACCGGGACGGCGACGCACTCGTGACCTGGCGCCACTGGAGCGCCCAGAATCAGAGCACGGAGGTCTGGGGTCGCTGGGTGTCCCGCGACGGGACCGTCGGCGACGTCCGCCAGCTGACCCCCGCATCGCATACGGACGTGGTGAACCACTCGGTCGCGGGCGACCTCGACGGCGATGTGCTGCTGACCTGGGACCTGTTCTCCACCGGGCACCTCTACGCCCTATCCATCAGCCCCGCGCAGACGGTCGGACAGCCGGTCCTCCTGTCGACCTTCGGCCGTCTGCACACGGTCCGCGTCGACGACGACGGTGACGGCATCGTGGTCTGGCAGGGGAAGGGTGAGAACAACGTGGTCGGCAACGTGGAGGCACGCCGGGTGACCCGGTCGGGCGCGTTCGGCACTACGGAGGTGATCGTGGCGATCGGTGTGGACCCGACGGTGGCGGTGACCCCTGCGGGACGCGCCGCCGTCGCGTGGGAACGGCGGTTCCAGGTCGACCTGCAGATCCAGGTGAGCCTCGATCCCTACCTCACCGGTCAGACGACCCGGTCCTAGCTGCTGACGTAGCACCAGACCGGACGGGCGACGCGAAGCGCCCCCGACAGTTGGCGGGGGCGCTTCGCACGTTCCGCGCCGGCCGATGCTCATATCGAGTACGCCGACCCGCCCGTCGACCTGGCCATCTACCTGTCCGGGCTCTACCACGAGGCGACCCACGACCTGTTCCGGCTCAACCCGGACGACGGCCCGACCCCGCGCGAGCTGTTCGCGCGGTTCGTCGGCTGGGGGCCGTACCGCAGGCCCCTCGTCGAACCGGATCGATGACCTCCGCCACGTTCGCCCGACGGGTGGCAGCGCTGGGAACCGACCCGGTGACAGACTGGTCGCCGCAGGCAACCAAGAGCGTGAGGGAGGCGGCGTGCGCTGGCGCAGCTTCGTCGCGGTGGGGGACAGCTTCACCGAGGGCATGGACGACGCGTACCCGGACGGCACCTACCGCGGGTGGGCGGACCTGGTGGCGACCCGACTGGCCGCCGAGGCCGGTCCGGACTTCGGGTACGCCAACCTGGCGATCCGGGGTCGCCTCTTCCCCGGCGTGGTGGCCGAGCAGGTGCCCGCCGCGCTGGCGATGAAGCCGGATCTCATCAGCTTCGCGGCCGGCGGCAACGACGTGCTGCGCCGCAACTTCGACCCGGACGCCCTGGTCACCCGCTTCGACGACGTGGTCCGGCAGCTCCGCTCCGGCGGTGCCGACGTGATCCTCTTCCGATTCGCCGACGTGATGGCGCGGCTGCCCGGCCAGCGTCTGGTCGCTCCCCGGATCGAGCTGCTCAACCGGGCGGTGGGCGAGACCGCCGAGCGGCACGGCGCGATCATGGTCGACCTGTACGCCGACGACACCTTCCTCAACCCGATGCTGTGGAGCACCGACCGGCTGCACCTCTCGGCCGCCGGGCACCGGCGGGTCGCCGCCCAGGTGCTGACCGCGCTCGGCGTCGGCTGCGACGAGGAGTGGCTGCTGGTGCCCGAGCAGCCGGCCCCCACCCCCTGGCTGGCCGCCCGCGCCGCCGACCTGCGCTGGGCCGGCCGGCATCTGGCCCCGTGGATCAAGCGCCGGCTGACCGGGCGTTCCTCCGGCGACACGGTCACCGCCAAGCGCCCGCTGCTCGGGCCGATCGCCGACTGACCGTGCGGACCATCCACGCCGCCGCGCTGCTCCGGCCGACCCTCGACGACGAGCCGGTGCCGGGTCGGGCGGTGCTGGTCACCGGGAACCGGATCGAGGCGGTCGGGCCGCTGGACGAGCTGACCGAGGCGTACCCGCAGGTGCGGGTGCGGCGGTGGGCTGGCACCCTCGGGCCGGCGCTGGTGCACGACGGGCCGCTGCCGCCCGCGCCGAGCCCGCGCGAGCGGGTGCACGCGCTGTTCCGGCTCGGCGTCGCCGCGGTGCTCGCCGCGCACGTCACCGAGCCGGAGCTGCGGGCCGCCGCCGCCCGCAACGACGTCGCGGTGCTCGACCGGGTACGCCCGCCGGCGCTGGTCCCGACCGGCCGCGCCGACCTGGCCGTCTTCGCCGACGACGGGAGCTGCCTCGCCACCGTGGTCGCCGGGCGGCTGGTGCACCGCCGCGCCTGACATCCGGTCGGTCGGCCGGGTGCGCGTCGCTCCTCAATGGTCGCGTGCCGGCGGTCACGTCCGCGGCACCCGATTTCCGATGGCCGGTCGCCGTGCCGGAATCGGGCGTACCTTGGGGATCATGCCTGTGCCGAGCGATCCGAATCCCCGCCTCCAGTCGTACGCCGATCCGCAGCGCCTGGTCACCACGGAGTGGCTGGCCGAGCACCTGGGCGACGAGGGCCTCGTCGTGGTGGAGTCCGACGAGGACGTGCTGCTCTACGACACCGGTCACCTCCCGGGTGCCGTCAAGGTCGACTGGCACACCGAGCTGAACGACCAGGTCACCCGGGACTACCTCGACGCGAAGAGCTTCGCCGAGCTGTGCGCCGCCAAGGGCATCGGCCGGAACGACACGGTGGTCTTCTACGGCGACAACTTCAACTGGTGGGCCGCGTACGCCCTCTGGGTCTTCTCCCTCTTCGGCCACCCCGACGTGCGGCTGCTCGACGGCGGCCGGCAGAAATGGATCGCCGAGGGGCGGGAGCTGACCCGGGAGAAGGTGACCCGCCCCCGCGCCGAGTACCCGGTGCCGCAGCGCGACGACACGCCGATCCGGGCGTACCGCGAGCAGGTGATGGCGCACGTCGCCGCCGGCCGCCCGCTGGTGGACGTCCGCTCGCCTGGCGAGTACACCGGCGAGATGCTGCACATGCCGGACTACCCGCAGGAGGGCGCGCTGCGCGGCGGGCACATCCCGGGCGCGGTCAGCAAGCCGTGGAAGTCGGCCGCCAACGAGGACGGCACCTTCAAGTCCGCCGACGAGCTGCGCGCGATCTACGCCGACCAGCTCGGGCTGAGCCCGTCGGACGACGTGGTGGCGTACTGCCGGATCGGTGAGCGGTCCAGTCACACCTGGTTCGTGCTGCGGCACCTGCTCGGCTACCCGCAGGTGCGCAACTACGACGGCTCGTGGACCGAGTGGGGCAACCTGGTCCGGGCGCCCGTCGTCAAGGGCGACCAGCCGGGCGGCCTCGCCGGCTGAGCCCTCCCGCCCTACCGACGGCCGTGGTCACCGCTGGGTGACCACGGCCGTCGTCGTTCAGGGGTTACGCGCGTCCGGGGCCGCCCCGGTCAGGTAGCGCTGGAGGGTGGGGCCGATCCAGGCGACCAGCTCGGCCGGCGACGCGTCCACCATGGGCGGCAGGCCGACGATGTAACGGGTGAAGGCCAGGCCGAGGGTCTGGCTGGCCACCAGGCCGGCGCGGCGCGCGGTGGTCGCCGGGTCGGCGCCGAACCGCGCCACGGCCGCGCCGAGCTGATCGGCGAAGATGCCCCGGATCCGCTCGGCGGCGCCCGGGTTGGTGCTGGCCGCCCGGAGCAGAGCCGCGAGGGTCTCGTCGCCCTCCCAGCGGTCCAGGAAGTGCCGGACCAGCACCTCGCCGAGCTGCCCGGTCGGCACGTCGGTCAGGTCGGGCAGCCGCAGGTCGAACTCGGCCGCCGCCGCGAACAGCCCCTCCTTGTTGCCGTAGTAGCGCATCACCATCGACGGGTCGATCCGGGCGTCGGCGGCGATGGCGCGGATGGTGGCGCGTTCGTACCCGTCGGCGGCGAACCGTTCCCGGGCGGCGCGCAGGATCGCGGCGCGGGTGGCGTCCGAGCGGCGGGCGGGGGTTGCGGCGGTCATGTCCCCGACTCTATGCCAACAAGCGTTGACATGACCCTCCGACCCGGCCTAGCCTTGCCTACAAGCGTTGGCAAACGTTTGTTGACATAGGAGGTGGGCCATGTTGCCCGAGCGCACCGACGTCCTGGTGGTGGGGGCCGGGCCGACCGGCCTGACCGTCGCCGCCACCCTCGCCCGGCGGGGGGTGGACGTGACCGTGGTCGACCGCGCCGCGCAACCGCCGGTCACCTCCCGGGCCGCCGTCGTGCACGCGCACACCCTGGAGGTGCTGGACCGGATCGGCGCCGCCGCGCTGCTGGTCGCCCAGGGGGCGGCGTCGCGCCGGTTCACCGTCCGCGACCGCGACCGGGTGCTGTTCGGCGTCGGCTTCGGCGACCTGCCGAGCCGGTACCCGTACGCGTTGCTGATCTCCCAGGCGGTCACCGAGGCCGTGCTGACCGAACGGCTCACCGGGCTCGGCGCCCGGGTGCACCGGCCGTACGAGGTGAGCAGCCTCGACCGCGACGACGCCGGCGCGGTGGTCGGGTTCGCCGGCGGCGGCCGCGTCCGCGCCCGGTGGGTGATCGGCGCGGACGGCATGCACAGCACCGTGCGCGAGCTGGCTGGCATCGGCTTCGGCGGACCGGACGACCGCGGCGAGTCGTTCGTCCTCGCCGACGTGCGGGTGCGCAGCGCGCTGCCCCGCGACGAGATCGCCCTCTTCCTGGCCCGGCCGGGGCCGCTGGTCTGGGCGCCGCTGCCCGACGGGTTGGTCCGGGTGGTCGCCTCGGTCGCCCAGGCCCCGCGCGCGCCGGACGCCGGATACTTCCAGGCGCTGCTCGACGAGCGTGGGCCGGCCCGACGGCCGGACCGGGTGACCGACGTGATCTGGAGTTCCCGGTTCCGGATCCACCACCGGGTCGCCGAGACCTACCGCGCCGGTCCGGTGCTGCTGGCCGGCGACGCCGCGCACGTGCACAGCCCGGCCGGCGGGCAGGGGATGAACCTCGGCATCTGCGACGGGTTCGCCCTCGGTGACACCCTCGCCGACGTGGTCGCCGGGGGACCCGACACCCTGCTCGACGCCTACTCGGCCGCGCGCCGCCCGCTCGCCGAGGAGGTTGCCGGCTTCGCCGACCGGTTGACCCGGCTCGCCACGGTTCCGCCGGCCGTCCGCCCGCTGCGCGACCTGCTGCTCCGCGCCGTCGCCGCAGCGCCGACCGTCCGTCGGCGGCTGGCGCTGCGCCTCTCCGGCCTGGCCCAGCGGCCGGGCTAGGCTGCCCCGATGGGGCAGGTGTGGCGGGAGTGGGGCGACGTGCTGCTCGCCACGCTGGTGGCGGTGCCGGTGACGGTGCTGCTCGTCGCGCTGCTCGCCCGGGTCCGGGCCGCGCCGACCCGCCGGGAGGCGTGGCGGCGCAGCGCCGCCGAGGTGGGCATGGTCGCCGGGACGCTGCCCTGGGTGTGGATGATCCTCACCCCGCGCGCCGCGCCCGGCGAGGTGAAGCTGGTGCCGCTGCGTGATCTCGCCGACCTCGTCGAGGCCGGCCCGCCGGCCACCGTCGTGGTCCAGGTGGTCGGCAACCTGCTGGTCTTCGCCGCGCTGGGCTTCCTCGCCCCGGTACGCTCCGCCGACCTCGCCGGCGTCGGTCGGCTATTCCTGCTCGGGGCCGCCGGCTCGGTGCTGGTCGAGTCCGCCCAGTACGCGCTGGACCTCGGCCGGGTCACCTCCGTCGACGACGTGCTGCCTCAACGCGACCGGAGCGGCCCTGGCCGGGCTGCTGTCCCGGCGCTGGTGGGCGGGGCGTCCTCCGGCTCCGGTGCGGCCGGCCGCAGTGCCCGCCACGCCGCGAGCGTGACCAGCGCGAAGACCACCGCCGCCGCGCCGACCACCGGCCCCACCCCGTACGCCGCCCCGGCCAGCCCGGCGAGCGTCGCGCCGACGGGAGCGGTGAGCACTGCGGCCATCCGCTGGGTGGCACCCACCCGACCGAGCAGCGCGGTCGGCACCCGACCCTGCCCGTACGCCGCCCAAAGGCTGTTCCACACCGTGCCGCCGCCCGCGAAGACGGCCAGCGCGAGCCCGGCCGCCACCGGATGCCGGACCAGCGCGAAACCGGCCAGGGCGACGGTCTGCGTGGCGAGCACCGCACGCAGGGCGGCGGTGGTGCTGAGCCGCGCGGCGAGGCGGCCCGCGCCGAGCGCCCCGGCCAGCCCGCCGAGCACCACCGCCGCCATGAACAGGCCGTACCCGGCCGGCGGGACGCGCAGCACGTCCAGCGCGTAGAGCACCAGCACCGCCATCAGCGCGCTGATCGCCAGGTTCGTCCCCGCGGTGAGCAGGGTGATCCGCCACATCGTCGGCTCGCCCCGCAGCCACCGCACCCCGTCGGCGGCCTCCCGCCACACCGAGCGCCCCGCGCTCCCGCCTCCGGGGCGGCCCCGGTGTCGGTCCGGGGCGGCGGCGGAGCGGGACAGGGCGAGGGTGAGCAGGGCGGCGAGGGCGAAGGTGGCGGCGTCCACGGTCAGCGGAACGCTCGGCGAGACCGCGAAGAGGACACCGGCGAGCGGGGCGCCGAGCAGACCGCCGGCCAGCGCGGTGCCGGCCTGGAGGCGGCCGTTGGCGGTGGGCAGGGCCGGCGCGGGCACCAGCGCGGGGAGCAGCGCGAACGAGGCGGCGTCGAAGAGGACGCCGAGCGCGGCGAGCAGGAACGCCGTCACCACCAGCGCCGGCACCCCGGCCAGGCCCCCGGCCACCGTGACCGCCAGCGCGGCGACCACGGCCGCCCGCAGGCCGTCCACCAGCGCCATCGTCCGGCGGCGGTCCCAGCGGTCCGCGTACACGCCGCCGAGCAGGCCGAGCAGCAGCGGCGGAAGCTGCCCGGCGACGGTCACCAGGGCCACCGCCCGGGGGTCGCGGGTCAGCGACGCGGCCAGCAGGGCCAGCGCCGGCGTACGCAGGGCGTCGCCGAAGCGGGAGGAGACGGCGGCGGACCAGAGCAGCCGGTAGTCGCGGCCGAGCGGGGTGTCGGTCATGCCGACGGACCCTGCCGCCTCCACCGGGTCGAGGGTCAACCCGGCCGGAAAGGGGTCGGACAGTGTCGGTGATCACCGGTACGGTGAGCGCCGAATCCGACCGGGGAGAGCGCGTGGACCGCACCTTCCAGGTCGACCTCCGTGGCGTGGTCGACCTGCTCAGTCATCACCTCTACGGCAGCCCACGCGTGTACGTCCGGGAACTGCTCCAGAACGCCGTCGACGCGATCACCGCTCGCCGGGCGACCGAACCCGACGCCCCCGCCCGGGTCCGGATCGAGCCGCCCGAGCTGACCGGCGACGGCACCCTGCGGGTGCACGACACCGGGATCGGCCTCACCGAGGCGCAGGTACACGAGCTGCTGGCCACCATCGGTCGCAGCTCCAAGCGGGACGAGCTGGGCTTCTCCCGGCACGAGTTCCTCGGCCAGTTCGGCATCGGCCTGCTCTCCTGCTTCCTGGTCGCCGACGAGATCCGGGTGGTGACCCGGCACGCCGACCAGCCGACCGTGCTCTGGACGGGCTGGTCCGACGGCCGGTACGCGGTCCGCCTCGCCGAGCCCGAGCAGGCCCGGCCGGAGCCCGGCACCACCGTCACGCTGGTGCCGCGCCGCGACGCCGACCAGTGGTTCGGCGTGCCGACGGTGACCGAGCTGGCGCGCCTCTACGGCAGCCTGCTGCCGGTCGACGTCCGGGTCGGCGACACCCCGACCACCGCCGGTCCGCCGCCCTGGCCGACCACCCCCGGTGCCCCGCTGGACCGGGCGGCCCTGGTCCGCTACGCGCAGGAGACCCTCGGCTTCGTCCCGTTCGACGTGGTGCCGCTCGCGGTACCGGAGGCCGGGCTGACCGGCGTGGCGTTCATCCTGCCCACCCCGGTGAACCCGGCGGCGCGGGCCGGGCACCGGGTCTACCTCAAGCGGATGCTGCTCACCGAGCACGCCGACGGGCTGTTGCCGGACTGGGCCTTCTTCGCGCACTGCGTGGTCGACGCCAGCGAGCTGCGGCCCACCGCCAGCCGCGAGGCGCTCTACGAGGACACCCTGCTCACCGGCACCCGGGACGCCCTCGGCGACCAGGTGCGCGGCTGGCTGGTCCGGCTGGCCAAGCACGATCCGCGCCGACTGGCCGAGTTCCTCCAGGTGCACCACCTGGGGGTCAAGGCGCTCGCCCTGCACGACGACGAGATGCTGCGCCTGGTCGACCAGTGGTGGCCGATGGACACCAACGTCGGCACGCTCACCCTCGCCGAGTTCCGCCAGCGCCACGGCCTGATCCGGTACGCCGCCGGCCTCGACGAGTTCCGCCAGCTCGCCGCGGTCGCGGCGGCGCAGGACCTGGCCGTGGTCAATGGCGGCTACACGTACGACACCGAGCTGATCGAGCGGCTGCCCGCGGTGGACCGGTCGGTGCTCATCGAACGGCTGGAGCCCAGCGACCTGACCACCCGCTTCGAGGCGCTCGAACCGCACGTCGAGCTGGCGCTGCGGCCGTTCCTGACCGGTGCCCAGCGGGCCCTGGAACGGCTCGGGTGCGAGGTGGTCCTCCGGGCGTACGACCCGGTCTCGCTGCCGGCGCTCTACCTGGTCAGCCGCTCGGCGGCGTTCAACGACCAGCTCGCCGCCAGCCGGGAGAAGGCCGACGAGCTGTGGGGCGGCGTGCTGGACGCGCTGGCCGCCTCCGCCCCGCCGGACCGCCCGCAACTGGTGCTCAACCACCGCAATGCACTGGTCCGCCGGGTCACCACGCTGACCGACCCGGAGCTGGTCGGGCTCGCCGTCGAGGCGCTCTACGGGCAGGCACTGCTGCTCGGGCACCACCCCATCCGCGCGGCCGACGCCGCCCTGCTGAACAGTTCCTTCCTCGGCCTGCTCGGCCGGGCCGTACCGGGACGGGAGTGAACCGACCGTGAGCGACGACGACCTGTGGCGGGTGCTGCACGAGGCCCACAACATGCCGTACGGGGCGGGGCAGACCGCCGCCCTGGAACAGCTGATCCGGCGCGCCGACGCCGGCGACGACCGGCACCTCGCCTTCGCCGCCCGGATGCAGGCCACCACCTCGTACGTCTACGGCGGTGAGCCGGCGAAGTCCTTCGTGACCTTCTCCTGGTGCCTGGCCGAGTTCGACCGGGACCCGCAGCCCTACCACCAGCGCTTCGCCCACCAGCTGCTCTGGCACTTCAAGTACATGATCAGCGCGATGCTGAAGTTCCCCGAGCTGCCGCTGGACCGCACCTACGCGGTGCTGGAGGACATGGAGCGGCGCTACCGGGACACCGGGCACTCGCTGCAGGCCGTGTACAAGCACCGCTACCTGGTGGCGTCGCACCTCGGGGCGCAGGACGAGGCGGCCGAGTGGTACCGCCGGTGGATGACCACCCCCCGGGACGCGCTCTCCGACTGCGCCGGCTGCGACCCGACCACCCAGGTGCACCACCTGTGCGAGGTGGGCCGGCACGACGAGGCGGTGGCGCTGGCCGAGCCGGTGCTCGCCGGCCGGCTCAGCTGCACCGAGCAGCCGCAGGCGATCCTCACCGCGCTGCTGCCGGCGTACCTGGGTACCGGGCGGGGCGAGGCCGCGCGGGACGCGCACCGGGAGGCGTACCGGCGGCTGCGGTCGAACCTCTCCGACCTCTGGGAGATCGCCGACCACGTCGAGTTCTGCACGGTGACCGGCAACGACGCCCGCGCCCTGGAACTCGTCGAGCGGCACCTGGACTGGCTGGACCGGGCACCCACCCCGGCCGCCGCCATGCACTTCGCGGCCACCGCCGCGGCGGCGCTGCGGCAGGTGCCCGGCGAGCTGACCGTGCACCGCCGGGCGTTCGGGGACCGACCGGCCGGGGAGGTGCCGGTGGCCGCGCTCGCCGCCGAGCTGACCGACACGGCGACCGCGCTGGCCGGCCGGTTCGACGCGCGCAACGGCACGACGTACCAGTCGGAGGTGGTCGCGCGGCGGCTCGCCGCGCAGCCCGTCGGGGAGCACCTGCCGCTCTCGGCGAGCCTGCGTCGCCGCCCGGCCCGCACCCCGCAGCCGGCCCCGGCCGACGTGGTCACGACCGAGCCGGTGCAGGTGCCGGCCGGGGCGAGCGCCGAGGAGCTGCTGGCCCTCGCCGACGAGTGCTGGCGCACCCACCGCACCGACGACTGCACCACCGTCCTGAAGGCGTACGACGAGCGTTTCGGTGCCGCGGAGCTGCCGGCGGCCACCGTGGCGCGGAGGCTGGAGCTGCGCGCGGGTGAGCTGAACGACGACGGTGACCCGGCGGCCTCCATCGAGGCCAACCGGGTCGCGCTGGCCGCCTGGCGGGAGGTGCCCGACCCGGTGCGCGCGCAGGTGGTGGCGGGGCGTCTCGGCGCGCTGCTCTGCATGACCGACGAGGGCGCCGAGGAGGGGCTGGCCCTGGTCCGCGAGTCGGTGGAGCAGCTCGACCGGCACGGCGACCAGCGGGAGCGGGCCGCCGCCCACGATCGGCTGGCCCTGGCGTACGTGCACCGGCAGCGCTGGGCCGACGCGCTCGACGAGGTCGACCGGGCCGCCGCCGAGGCGGACGTCGACCCGTGGCTGGCGGCCCGGGTGGCGCTGCACCGCGCGCACGTCCTGGAGGAGCTGGAGCGCGGCGACGAGGTGGGCGAGGCGGCCGAGCGGGCCCGTCGGCTCAGCCGCGAGGTGGGCTCGGCCGGCATGCTGGCGGCCGCCTGCCTGGCGTACGCCCGCTGGGCCGACGACCCGGCCGAGGCCGTCGCCGCCTGTGACGAGGCGCTGCGGGTGGCCCCGGCGGACGCCCGGCTCGCGGTCCGGGTGGCCCGGGGCCGGGCGCTGCTCGCCGCCGATCGGGCCGCCGACGCGGTGGACGACCTGGCCGAGGCGGTGACCCTCTGCGTGGAGCAGGGTGCCGAGGGCGACGCGTTCCTGCGGTGGGAGCTGGCCAACGCCTACCGGGTGGCCGGTCGGCTGAGCGAGGCCGCCGAGGTGGCGGAGGAGGCGGTGCTCGGGCTGGACCGGCTCGGTGCGCAGACCGAGGCGGACCGGTGCCGGCACCTGCTGGCCGGCGTCTACGAGAGCCTGGGCGAGATCGATCCCGCGCTCGCGCTGCTGGAACAGCTCGCGGAGAACCTGGACAGCCCGGACAACCTCCCGCACCGGGCGCAGGTGCTGGAGGAGGCCGGCGGGATCCTCTACGACGCCGACCGGGACGCGGTGGCCGCGCAACGGTTCGCCGCAGCGGCTGCGGCGTACCGGCTGGCCGAGCTGCCGCTGGACGAGCTGCGCGCCCGGCGGCGGCAGCTGCTGGCCCTCTTCTGGGCCGGTGACCTCCCGGCCGCCTCGGCGCTGGTCGACGCGGTGGACGAGGCCATGGCGGCGCTCACCGGGCTGCCCGAGGAGCCGCCCGTGGTGACGTACGAGCGGGCGCTGGCCGCCGAGGCGGTGGCCCGGGTGTTGACCGCCGAGGGCCGTACGGTCGCCGCGCTGGACCGGCTGGACGGGGTGGCCGGTCGGCTGCGGTCGATCGAGGCGTTCGGCGAGGCGGCCCAGGTCGAACTCCTCACCGGTGACCTGCTGCTGCGCAGCGACCGGCCGGCCGACGCCGAGCGTCTGCTCCGCGAGGTGCTGGGTGGGCTGCCGTCCGACTCCCGGCCGGCGAGCCAGGCGGCCTGGCTGCTGGCTCGGGCCCTGGACGAGCTGGGCCGGTCGGCCGAGGCGGCGAAGCTGCGCGCCGAGCACGGCATCGAGGAGGACTGACGGCGGTCGCGCTCCCGCCGGGAGGTACCCGGCGGGCGGTGGACCGACCGACGGGTAACCGAGCCTCCACCACGGCCGGTGCGCGGTCTAGGCTTGCCCGGTGGCGGTGGAACAGCAGGCGCGGGGCGGGGCGAACGGCGCGACGGGCGCGGGTCGACGCCGGTCCCGTCGGGACGAGATCCTGGAGATCGCGGTCGGCCTCTTCGCCGCGCGCGGCTACCACGGCGTGTCGATGGACGACATCGGCGCCGCCGCGGGGGTGACCGGCCCGGCGCTCTACCACCACTTCGCCGGCAAGGAGGCGATGCTGGTCGCCGCGCTGATCCCGGTCAGCGAGGGGCTGCTCGACGGCGGCCGGGACCGGGCCGCCGGCCACCCGGACGACCCGCGCGGCGCGCTGGAGTCGCTGATCGACTTCCACGTCGACTTCGCGCTGGCCAACCCGGCGGTGATCGCGCTGCACCTGCACGAGCTGGACCGGCTCCCCGACGAGCCGCGTCGCAAGATCCGCCGGCTCCAGCGGCTCTACGTCGAGGAGTGGGTGACGGTGCTGACCGCGCTGCACCCGGGGCTGCCCGACGGCGAGGCGCGGGTGCTGGCGCACGCCGCGTTCGGCCTGATGAACTCCACCCCGTTCCTCGGCGGCGAGGTCGACCGCCGCCGCCGCGCCGAACTGCTCCGGGCCGCCACCCTCGCCGCCCTCCTCGCCCCCACCAACCCCGCCTGACCCGGCCCCGCGCGCCCGCGCGGCGCGCGACCCGCGCCTCCCGTCCGCCTCAGATGATCAAGAGGTTTGCGTCGGGAATCGGGGGCAAGCTGACGCAAACTTCTTGATCACCGCGCCGGTGGGTGCCGGGCGACTCGTGAGTAACCGGCGGCTCATGGTTACCTGGCACCCGTCCCCACCCCTGGACGTCGGGAGGAAACATGATCGAGTCGCTGCTGGTCGCCAACCGGGGCGAGATCGCCCGCCGGATCATCCGTACCGCCAAGCGGCTCGGTATCCGCGCGATCGCGGTGCACTCGGAGGCCGACGCCGGCCTGCCGTTCGTCACCGAGGCCGACGAGGCGGTCTGCGTCGGCCCGGCCAACCCGGCGCAGAGCTACCGGAACGTCGAGGCGATCCTCGCCGCCGCCAAGTCGACCGGCGCGCAGGCGATCCACCCCGGCTACGGCTTCCTGTCGGAGAACGCGGACTTCGCCCGTACCGTCGAGGCCAGCGGCCTGATCTGGGTCGGGCCCCGCGCGGACGCGATCACCGCGATGGGCGACAAGATCAACGCCCGGAACCTGATGGCGGCGGCCGGGGTTCCGGTCGCGCCCGGCACCACCGACCCGGCGGCCGACCTGGACGCGGCGGTCGCCGCCGCCGAGGAGATCGGCTACCCGGTGATGGTGAAGGCCGCGGCCGGAGGCGGCGGCATGGGCATGGGCGTGGCCACCGACGAGACCGCGCTGCGCACCGAGTACGACAAGGTGCGCGCCTTCGCCGAGCGGATGTTCGGCGACGGCTCGGTGCTGATCGAGCGGTACTTCCCCCGGGTACGCCACGTCGAGGTGCAGATCCTCGGCCTGGCCGACGGCCGGGTGGTGGCGCTGGGCGAGCGGGAGTGCTCGGTGCAGCGGCGCAACCAGAAGCTGGTGGAGGAGTCCCCGTCGCCGGCGGTCTCCCCGGAGCTGCGCGAGCGCTTCCTGGCGGCGGCGGTACGCGCCGGCGAGGCGGTCGGCTACCGCAACGCGGGCACGGTGGAGTGCCTGCTCGACCCCGCCACGAACGAGTTCTTCTTCCTGGAGATGAACACCCGTCTCCAGGTCGAGCACCCGGTGACCGAGCTGGTCTACGGCGTGGACCTGGTCGAGGAGCAGCTGCGGGTGGCGGCCGGCCTGGCGCCGACCTTCGACCCGGACGCGCTCGCTCCGCGCGGGCACGCCATCGAGCTGCGGATCAACGCCGAGGACCCGAAGCGCTTCCTGCCCGGCCCCGGCGCGATCAAGACCTGGGTCGAGCCGACCGGCGAGGGCGTCCGCGTCGACTCCGGCTACGTTGCCGGCAACACGGTCACCCCGTTCTACGACAGCCTGATGGCCAAGCTCATCGTCAACGGCAAGGACCGGGCCGAGGCCATCGAGCGCGCCAAGGCGGCCGTCGCCGCCTTCGAACTCACCGGCCCGAAGTGCAACCTCCCCTTCTTCGCCGAGCTGCTGGAGAACTCCGAGTTCATTTCCGGCGACTACGACACCGGCATCGTCTCCCGCATGCGCTGACCCCGTCCGCCTGCCCTCCCCGCGCCGTTGATCATGAAGTTGACCTGGTGACTCGCCCCTTTCGTCCCGGTCAACTTCATGATCAACGCCGGTGGAGGTGGGGAGTGGGATGCTGGGGGGAACCCACCAGCGCTACGTCACAGTGAGGTGACCCCTTATGGCGGAACTGCCGGACTTCGTCTCCATCCGTGAGGTCGGGCCGCGGGACGGACTCCAGAACGAGGAGCCGATCCCCACCGACGCCAAGGTGCGGCTGCTCGACGCGCTCTCCGGCACCGGCGTCCAGCGGATCGAGGCGGTGTCCTTCGTGCACCCGAAGGCGATCCCGCAGATGGCCGACGCCGACGAGGTGTGGCAGCGGGCGACCCGGGCCGAGGGGGTGCGCTACTCGGCGCTGGTGCCCAACACGCGGGGCGCGCAGCGGGCCCTCGCCGCCGGGTTCACCGAGATCGAGGTGGTGGTCTCGGCCAGCGACACGCACAACCGGCGCAACGTGAACCGCTCCACCGAGGAGTCGCTGGACGACATCGCCGAGCTGATCGACCTGCTGCACGGCGCCGGCGCCCGGGCCGAGGTGATCGTGGCGACCAGCTTCGGCTGCCCCTACGAGGGGGACGTCGACCCGGGGCGGGTCGCCGGCATCGTCGACCGGGTCGTCCGCGACGGCGCCGACCGCGTCGCCTTCGGCGACACCACCGGCATGGGTACGCCCCGGCGGGTCCGCGAGCTGATCACCGCCGTACGGGACCGCAACGCGCACGTGCCGGTGCTGCTGCACTTCCACAACACCCGGGGCACCGCCCTGGCCAACCTGCTGACCGCGCTGGAGCTGGGCGTGACCGAGTTCGACGCCAGCGTCGGCGGCCTCGGCGGCTGTCCGTACGCCCCCGGGGCCAGCGGCAACCTGGCCACCGAGGAGGCGGTGCACATGCTGCACGACATGGGCATCGACACCGGCATCGACCTGGACGCGCTGATCGAGGCGGCCGAGCTGGCCGAGGAACTGGTCGGCAAGAAGCTCCCCTCCGGCGTCCTGCGCGCCGGCCCCCGCACCCGCCTCACCCCCACCCCCTGACCCGCACCCCGCACCCTGCACCCCGCGCCGGGTCGCCCACCTCGCGGTGATCAAGAGGTTTGCGTCGGTTTCACGCGACATCCCTGACGCAAACTTCTTGATCACCGACGCCAGGCCGACGCCAGGCCGACGCCGGGCTGCCGCCGGGCGGCTGCCGCCGGGCGGTAGGGCCTGCCGCCGGGCGGGCGCGTGCGCGGGCGCGGCGGTGGGTCGCCGGAGGGTGGTCCGATGCGCTAGCCTAACGATCGTTCAGGTCGGTCGGTCCGCTCACGAGGCGACCGGCCCAGGCGGCGAGGGAGTCGGCGTGACGCTCGACGGTGAGGCACTGGAGCAGCTGCGCAAGCGCGCCCGGGCCGGCGGTGCGGACAAGTACCACGCGGCGAACGCCGCCAAGGGCAAGCTCTTCGCCCGCGAGCGGGTGGCGCTCCTGGTCGACGAGGGCTCCTTCGTCGAGGACGGCCTCTACGCCAACGCGATGGCCGACGGGCTGCCCGCCGACGGCGTGGTCACCGGCACCGCCACCATCGACGGCCGCCAGGTCTGCCTGATGGCCAACGACTCCACGGTCAAGGCCGGCAGCTGGGGCGCCCGGACGGTCGAGAAGATCATCCGGATCATCGAGCGGGCGTACTCGACCGGCGTGCCGATGGTCTACCTGGTCGACTCGGCCGGCGCCCGGATCACCGACCAGGTCGACCTCTTCCCCGGTCGGCGCGGCGCCGGCAAGATCTTCTGGAACCAGGTCCGCGCCTCGGGTTCGATCCCGCAGGTCTGCGCGCTGTTCGGGCCGAGCGCGGCCGGCGGGGCGTACATCCCGGCGTTCTGCGACGTGGTGGCCATGGTGGACGGCAACGCCAGCATGTACCTCGGCTCCGACCGGATGGTCGAGATGGTCACCGGCGAGAAGACGACGCTGGAGGCGATGGGCGGGGCCAAGGTTCACTGCGCCGAGTCCGGCGTCGGGCACTTCCTCTGCAAGACCGAGGCCGACGCGCTCGACGTGGTGCGGACCTACCTGTCGTACCTGCCGGCGAACTGGACCGAGCAGCCGCCCGCCGCGCCCGCCAAGCAGGCGTCCGACAAGGTCGACCTGGCCGCGCTGGTCCCGGCCAGCGAGCGGCAGGCGTTCGACATGCGCCGGTACGTCAAGGGCCTGCTCGACGACGGCTCGTTCTTCGAGATCCAGGCGCTCTGGGCCAAGGAGCTGACCATCGGCTTCGGCCGGCTGAACGGCGAGGTCGTCGGCGTGGTCGGCAACAACTCGATGTTCAAGGGCGGGGTGCTCTTCGTCGACTCGGCCGACAAGGCGACCCGGTTCGTGCAGCTCTGCGACGCGTTCAACGTGCCGCTGCTCTTCCTCAGCGACGTGCCCGGCTTCATGGTCGGCAGCGCGGTGGAGAAGCAGGGCATCATCCGGCACGGCGCCAAGATGATCACCGCAATCTCCGAGGCGACCGTACCGAAGATCTGCGTGGTGGTCCGCAAGGCGTACGGCGCGGGCCTCTACGCGATGGCCGGCCCGGGCTTCGAGCCGGACGCGACCATCGCGCTGCCCACCGCGAAGATCGCGGTGATGGGCGCGGAGGCCGCGGTGAACGCCGTCTACGCCAACAAGATCGCCGCGATCGCCGACGAGGCGGAGCGGGCCGCCTTCGTCGCCGCGAAGCGCGAGGAGTACGAGCGGGACATCGACGTCGTCCGGCTCGCCAGCGAGCTGGTCATCGACGCGATCGTCGAGCCGCACGAGCTGCGCGCCGAGCTGGTCCGCCGGTTCGCCGCCGCCCGAACCAAGGACCGCCACTTCTCGCGGCGGCGCCACGGCGTCACCCCGGTCTGACCCGGTCCCACCTCAGCCCGCAGCACCGTCGCGGCGTCACGAGCGTCCGGCGGCTCGTCCACACAGGAGGATCAGATGGACTTCCGGCTCACCGAGGAACAAGAGGCGCTGCGGTCCAGCGTGCGGGACTTCGCGCGTGAGGTGGTCGCCCCGGTCATCGCCGAGCACTACGAGAAGCACACCTTCCCGTACGAGGTGATCCGGCAGATGGGCAAGATGGGCCTGTTCGGCCTGCCCTTCGGCGAGGAGCACGGCGGGATGGGCGGCGACTACTTCGCCCTCTGCCTGGCCCTGGAGGAGCTGGCCCGGGTCGACTCCAGCGTGGCGATCACCCTGGAGGCCGCGGTCTCCCTCGGCGCGATGCCGATCTACCGGTTCGGCAGCGAGGAGCAGAAGGCGACCTGGCTGCCGAAGCTGCTCAGCGGCGAGGCGCTGGCCGGCTTCGGGCTGACCGAGCCGGGCACCGGCTCCGACGCCGGCGGTACCCAGACCCGCGCGGTGCTCGACGAGGCCACGAACGAGTGGGTGATCAACGGCTCGAAGGCGTTCATCACCAACTCCGGGACCGACATCACCGCGCTGGTCACCGTCACGGCGGTCACCGGCACGAAGCCGGACGGCTCGAAGGAGCTGTCGACCATCATCGTGCCGACCGGAACGCCGGGCTTCACCGTGGCGCCGGGCTACTCCAAGGTCGGCTGGACCGCCTCGGACACGCACGAGCTGACCTTCGACGACTGCCGGGTGCCGGCGGCGAACCTGCTCGGGGAGCGGGGTCGGGGCTTCGCCCAGTTCCTGCGCATCCTCGACGAGGGCCGGATCGCCATCGCCGCGCTCGCCGTCGGCCTCGCCCAGGGCTGCGTCGACGAGTCGATCAAGTACGCGAAGGAGCGGCACGCCTTCGGCCAGCCGATCGGCAACTACCAGGCGATCCAGTTCAAGATCGCCGACATGGAGCTGAAGGCGCACACGGCCCGGTTGGCGTACTACGACGCGGCCGCGCGGATGCTGGCCGGTGAGCCGTTCAAGCGGCAGGCGGCGATCGCCAAGCTGCACGCCAGCACGATCGCGGTGGACAACGCCCGGGAGGCGACCCAGATCCACGGCGGCTACGGCTTCATGAACGAGTACCCGGTGGCCCGGTTCTGGCGGGACTCCAAGATCCTGGAGATCGGCGAGGGCACCTCCGAGGTGCAGCGCATGATCATCGCCCGCGACCTGGGCGTCTGACCCGGCCTCCGGCCCCTGCCGCGCCGCCGCACGGCGGGGGCCTGTCGGATTTCGGCGCGTCGGCTGGACGACGCACCGGTGTCGGCCGTCGTAGCCCCTCCGTACCCTTCGTGCCCATGACACCGGCTCATGATCATACTTTGGTGCCGGGTGGTCGTACCCCGCTCGCGGAGCTGTTGCGGGGTCACCGGCTCGCCGTCGGCCTCACCCAGGCCGAGCTGGCCCAGCGGGCCGGGGTCGGCGTGCGGACCGTCCGTGACCTGGAGCGCGGCCGGGCCAGCCGGCCGCAGCGCACCACCGTGGAGCTGCTCGCCGACGCGCTCGGCCTCACCGGCGGACCCCGCGCCACCTTCCTCGCCACCGCCCGTGGGCGGGTCGCCGTCCCGGCCACCGTCCAGGGCCCGCACCGCGCGCTGGTCGCCGGCTCCGCGCCCCGCGACCCCGACCCCTCGGGTACGCCGATCGCGCTCCCGCCCCCGGTCGAGCTGATCGGCCGGGAGCGGGACCTGGCCGACCTCGCCGCGCTGCTCACCACGGACCGGTGGCCGCCGGTGGTGACCCTGGTCGGGCTGGCCGGCGTGGGCAAGACGGCCCTGGCCCTGGCGGTGGCGCACGAGGTCGTCGCGGGCTATCCCGGCGGAGTGGCCGGGGTGCTGGTCGGCGAGGGTTCCGACGCCGCCGACGTGCTGGCCGCGGTGAGCGCCGTGCTCGGCGCGGCCCGCCTGCCCGACCTGGCGGTACGGCTGCGCAACCGGCCGGCGCTGCTGCTGGTGGACGCGGCCGAACGTGCCCCGGACCCGCTGGCCGAGGCGTTGCGGCAGCTCACCGACGCGGTGCCGAGCCTGCGGGTGCTGGTGACCGGGCGGCACCCGGTGGGCGTACCCGGGGAACTGGTCCGCCCGGTGGCGCCCCTGGACGTCCCCCCGGCCGACGTGGTCGACGCCGCCGAGCTGGCCCGCTACCCGGCAGCGGCGCTCTTCGCCGCCCGCCTCGCCCGGGTACGCCCCGAGCCGCCCGACCCGCGGGAGCTGCCCGCGCTGGCCGCCCTGGTCCGCCGGCTCGGCGGCCTGCCGCTCGCGATCGAGCTGATGGCGGCCCGGGGGCGCATCCTCGACCTCGACGAACTGCTCGACCGGTACGGCGACCGCGTCCTCGACCTGGCCAGCCCCGACCTGGGGCGGCGCGGCTGGGAGGCCGCCGCGCCGGCCGGGTCGGACAGCGCGCGGGCAGCGGTGGCGGTGACCCTGCGGGAGGCGGTGGCCACCAGCTACCGCCTGCTCGCCGACTCCGAGCGTGCGGCCGTGCGCCGGCTCTCCGCGTTCGCCAACCGCTGGTCCGTGGAGCTGGCCGAGGAGCTGCTGGCCGACGAGGCCGACCGGGACGGCGCGGTCGTCGTCGACCCGGTGCCGCTGCTGGACCGCCTGGTGGAGCTGGGCCTGCTCAGCGTCCGGGGTGCCGGTCCGTTCCGGTTCCGGCTGCTCGACGCGGTCCGTGACTTCGCCGTCGAGCGGGCCGCCGGCCGGGGCGAGCTGACCGCGATCCGCCGTCGGCACGCCGTCGTGGTGGCCCGGCTGGTGACCCGGACCGCGCCGAACCTGGTCGGGGCGAAGCTGCCCGCCGCGGTACGCCAACTCGACGAGGTGACCAGCGACATCAGCGCCGCCCTGGCCCATGCCGCCACCGACGACCCGCTCACCGCGCTGCGGCTGGCGGCGGCGCTGACCCGCTGGTGGCGGTTGCGGGGGCGGGACGTCTCCGGGCGGCAGTGGCTCCGTCGGCTGCTGGCGGACCCGCGTACCGCCGACGCCGACCCGGTGCTGCGGGCCTGGGCACTGCTCGGGGTGGCCCGGCTCGCCGCCGAGCACGGCGCGGGCGCGCAGGAGCTGCCGGCCGCCCGCGCGGCGCTCGACGTCTTCGCCGCGCACGCGGAGGTGACCGGCGAGCTGGAGGCCCGCACGGTGCTCTGTGCGCTGCTCATCGCCACCGGCGGGTACGACGAGGCACGCGCGCAGGCGCAGGCGGTGCTGGCGCTGGCCACCCGGCACGGCCGGGTACGCGACATGGCGGTCGCCCAGAACAACCTCACCTGGCACGAGATCCGCCGCGGCGACCTGGCCGGTGCCCGGCGGCGGCTGGCCACCGTGGACCGACTGGCCGCCCAGTGCGACGAGCGGCGGCTGCGCCTGCTGGCCCGGGCCAACCTGGCCGAGGTGGCCCGACTCCAGGGCCGGTACGCCGAGGCAGTGGAGCAGGGTCGCCGGGTCGCCGCGGCGCTGGCCGACCTGGGCGACCCGGGACACCGGCGCCGGGTGCTCGGCACGGTCGGCCTGGCGCTGGCCCGGGACGGCCGGCTGGACGAGGCCGCCGACGTGCTGGCCGAGCTACGGGCGGAGGCGCCCCGTTCGCCCGCCGGCGCTGGGCCTCCGTTCGCTGCGGCGCCCGCTGCGCCGGGGTCCGGTCGGGACGCCCAGCCGGGCTCCGGTCGGGACGCCCAGCCGGGCTCCGGTCGGGACGCCCAGCCGAGGTCCGGTCGGGACGCCCAGCCGAGGTCCGGCCCGGCCGGGCAGCTCGGGTCCGGCCCGGCCGGTGGGCCGGAGTTCGGGCAGCCGGTAGGGCCGTGGCTCGGTTGGCCGGCGGGGTCGGGGTCCGGGCGGCCGGGGATGGCGGCGGCGCGGCCCGAGGAGGGGGTCATCGCCCTGATCGAGGGGACGGTGGCACTGCACCGGGGCGACCGGGAACTGGCCGCGGAGTGGTTCGGGGCGGCGGCGAAGGCCGGCGTCGACGGTCAGGACCGCCGGGACGTGGTCGAGGCGTTGGTGGGGTTGGCGGCGAGCACAGGCGACCCGGCGGTGGTGGACCGCCTGGACCGGGCCTGCCGGGAGAGCGGGATCCGCCTGCTGCCGTACGAGGAAGACCTGCTGCACCGGCTCCGTCCGGCCGGTTGAGAGCCGGGCCGCTGCTGCGGCGCGCCGCGCCCCGGGCGGCTCCGTCGGGCCGGCTCCTGCCGGCCCCGGTGCGGCCCGGATGCCCGGGGCGGGGGAGGCGCGAGCGAAGAAGCCCCCTGATGACACCCCTCGCTCAATCGCTCGCGCCGGCACCCCCCAGGTGTTCCCCCCGGCTCGACGAAGGCTAGCCACCGCTGACGTCCGCTTTGCGCGGCTTCCCGGTGTTGTCCCGCCGACGTGACCAGTTCTGCCGGTGGTTCTGCCGGTAGCGCGAGCCGGTGCCACCGGCGCGACGGCCGATCCGACGACGATCACCCGGCCCGGCGGACCGGGCGACACCCGTGGCCGCCGCCGACGCCAGCCGGCGGGTGAGCGCCGGGCTCGGTGCTGCGGCGTCAGGCCGCCGTCTCGTCGGCCGGGACGGTATCGGTGCTGCCCGCGGTCGCTCCCGGGTGGACGGCGTCCCGCACCCGGCGCAGGCCGTCGAGCATCGCCGCCAGCGCCTCGGGTTCGAGCTGGCCGGTGAACCACTGCTCGATGATCCGCAGGTGACCGGGGAGGGTCTCGTCGAGGCGCCTGAGTCCCGACGGGGTGACCACGGCGTACGAGCTGCGCCGGTCGGACGGGCAGGCTCGCCGGAAGAGCAGCCCGTCGCGTTCCATCCGGTCCACCACCCGGGTGACTCCGCTGGTGGACAGGGAGGTCTGTGCCGCCAGGTCGGTCATCCGTAGCTGGTTGCCGGGGGATCGGGCGAGCCGCATCAGCACTTCGAACTCGACCGCGGAGAGGCCGTGCTCCTCGTACTGGGCGGCGAACCGGGCCGACAGCCCGGCGTACGCCTCGACGAGGAGGCCGACGGCGGTGATCCGGGGGTCGTCGAACACGTTCTGATCCACCTGGCCATCCTAACAGTGCTTGACACGGGGAATGTTGCTATGCCTATAGTTGCTCAGTCAGTCGTTGGGCTAGTAAACAATCTCTCCCCCTGGAGGACGCACCATGACCAGCACCGAGTCGGTTACCCGCGCCTGGGAGGGCCTCACCATCCCCACCGCCGGCACCTACCTGCTGGACGCGGCTCACAAGCGGGTCGGGTTCGTCGCCCGGCACATGATGGTCAGCAAGGTACGCGGTGAGTTCGCCGACGCCTCGGCGACCATCACCATCGCCGAGGACCCGATGCAGTCCTCCGTCACCGCCACCATCCAGGCCGCCAGCATCAACACGGCCCAGGCCGACCGGGACGCCCACCTGCGCAGCCCGGAGTTCCTCGAGGCCGAGACCTTCCCGACGCTGGAGTACCGCAGCACCGGTGTGAAGTCCCGCGACGGCAACGAGTTCGTGCTCCTCGGTGAGCTCACCATCAAGGGCGTCACCCGCCAGGTCGAGCTGGACGTCGAGTTCGAGGGCGTCGGCCGCAGCCCGTTCGGCCAGGACATCTTCGGCTTCTCCGCGAGCACCGAGATCGACCGGGAGGACTTCGGTCTGACCTGGAACGTGGCGCTCGAGACCGGCGGCGTGCTGGTCGGCAAGAAGATCAAGATCGAGATCGAGGGCGAGGCCGTCCGCCAGGCCTGATCCTGCGGAATCCTTCCGGCGAGGTCCCTGCTTCCCCTGAGCAGGGACCTCGCCGCGTTTTCAGGTGCGAATTGTCACGGACTATTCGTCACCTGCGCCGGTGCCGGCGGTGGCCGCTGGGTAGAGATGGCCGCAGGGCGTACCGGTGGGGCCACTGGCCCTGGCGACGTGGGCGCTCTTACCGTGGTTGTTCACAACGCGCGGCGGGACGGACACGGTCCCGCGCGCCTCGCGCCGGGAGGGCACATGGGTAGGGACGTCGAGCAGGGCGCCTTCTCCCGGGAGGACCGGGTCCGCTACCGGCAGAAGGTTCGGCGCAGCCTCGACGTCTTCGCGTTGATGCTGGACGACTTCGGCTTCGACGCGGACCGGCCGATGACCGGCCTGGAGATCGAACTCAACCTGATGGACCCGGCGGGTGAGCCGGCGATGCGCAACGAGGAGATCCTGGCCGCCATCGCCGACCCGCTGTTCCAGACCGAACTCGGCCAGTTCAACCTCGAACTGAACGCCGCACCCCGGCTGATCGAGGGCAACGGCTTCACCGAGTACGAGCGTGAACTGCGCAGCAGCCTGACCCGCGCCGACGAGCGGGCGGCGAAGTCCGACGCCCGGATCGTCCTGGTCGGCATCCTGCCCACGCTCACCGAGCGGCACCTGGTCGTGGACAACCTCTCCACCAACGAGCGCTACCGGGTGCTCAACGACCAGATCGTCGGTGCCCGGGGCGAGGACATCGAGCTGGACATCCGGGGCGTCGAACGGCTCCAGACGCACACCGACTCGATCGCCCCCGAGGCGGCCTGCACCAGCCTCCAGTTCCACCTCCAGGTCGCGCCGGACAGCTTCGCCGACTACTGGAACGCCTCCCAGGCGATCGCCGGGGTCCAGGTCGCGATCGGCGCGAACTCCCCCTTCCTGTACGGGCGGCAGCTCTGGGCGGAAACCCGGATCGCCCTCTTCGAGCAGGCCACCGACACCCGCCCCGACGAACTGAAGGCCCAGGGCGTACGACCCCGGGTCTGGTTCGGCGAGCGCTGGATCACCTCGATCTTCGACCTGTTCGAGGAGAACGTCCGGTACTTCCCGCCGCTGCTGCCCATCTGCGAGGACGAGGACCCGGTGGAGGTGCTGCACGCCGGCGGGGTCCCCCGGCTGGCGGAGCTGCGGCTGCACAACGGCACCGTCTACCGCTGGAACCGGCCGGTCTACGACATCATGGACGGCCGCCCCCACCTGCGGGTGGAGAACCGGGTGCTGCCGGCCGGCCCGACCGTGGTGGACATGCTGGCCAACGCCGCCTTCTACTTCGGGCTGGCCCGGGGTCTGGCCGAGTCGGACCGGCCGATCTGGAGCCAGCTCACCTTCAGCTCCGCCGAGGAGAACTTCCACGCCGCCGCCCGGCGCGGCATGGACGCCGTCCTGCACTGGCCCCGCCTCGGGGACGTGCCGGTCGCCAAGCTGGTCCTCGACACGCTGCTGCCGACGGCGGCCACCGGGCTGGACCGGTTCGGCGTCGACCCGGCCGAACGGGACCGGCTGCTCGGCATCATCGAGCAGCGCTGCCGTACCGGCCGCAACGGCGCGGTCTGGCAGACCGAGACGGTCTGGGCGGCCGAGCGGCACCACGGCATGGACCGCGAGGCCGCCCTGCACCACATGGCCCGCCGCTACGCCGAACTCCAACGCACCAACGAACCCGTCCACACCTGGCCCGTCGACTAAGCGCGCGGATCTTTGGGGGCGGGGCGAGGCGGTGGCTGAGGCGGGGGTCAGCGGGGGCGGCGGGAGGAGCGGGTTCGGGGGCCCGCGGGGGGTGCGTCCGGGGTGCCGGTGCTCTCCGCGGTCGAGTCGAGCGGTGCGTTGTCGGACGGCGTGGATTCCGGCCCGGCCTCCCGGGCGGGAGCGGTGGCTCGGCTGCGGCGGGGCGGTCGGGCCCGTCCGGTGGTGCCGGTGGCCGACGAGCCGTCGTCCGGGCGGCTGGTCCCGTCCGGCCGCGTGTCGGTCGTCGCCGGGTACGCGCCGGACAGCGGATCGGCCGACCCTGCTTCGTCCGGGCGGGTGGCGGTCGTGGTCGCGGTGCCGGTCACCGGCCAGGCCGCCGCGCTGGACCCCGGGCCGCCCGTCGTGCTGGAGGCCGGCGGCGTGGTGCCGGACGCTCCCGAGGTGTCGATGGGCTCACCGGCCGACGTGAAGTCACCGTCGGCCGCGTGGCTGCCGCCGAGCGCGCGGTCGTCGAGGTCGCCGGTGCGCTGCCGGGGCACCACCGCGTGGCGGGCGGCGGCGCGCCGTTCGGCGCGCTGGGCGAGTGCCGCCACCAGCACCGAGCCGACCGCGCCGACGACGACCGCGTACGGCGCGACGAAGTGCGCCGAGACCTGGGCGGGGGTGACCTCGGCCAGCCGGGGCACGGCGACGAAGTAGGCGAGCGCGACGAGCAGCGGGCCGGCCGCACCGGACACCGCAGCGCCGAGCCGCGATTCGGCCACCCGGGCGGTACGCCGGGCGGACAGCGCGCCGATCAGCAGCGCCGAACCGGCGGCCAGCAGCAGTCCCGGCCAGTAGACGTAGTCCCGCAGCCAGAAGCGGGCGCTGTCGGTACTGAGCTGCCAGATGCCGAGCTGGGCGGTGGTCAACCCGCGCCCGGCGAGCACCCCGTCCGCGACCGAGACCATGGCGAGCAGCCAGATCCAGCCGACGGTGGCGATCACGTTGGTCGCGACGGCCCGGGTGTGCAGCGCCCAGATCGCGGTCAGCAGCCCGACCAGCACGCCGACGACCGCGTACCCGGCGGCCAGGCTCTGTGGCGAGAAGGTGTCGGGCACGGTCGCCGCCCGGGCCGGTACGGCCACCAGCAGCACCGTGGTCAGCGCGCCCACCGCGCCGGCCACGGCCAGCGTCACCCGGCGCAGCGTGCTGCCGGGTTCGGCGTCGGGTCCCCGCTCCTCCATCCGCTGGGCGCAGACGGCGCCGGCGATGGTGGAGACGGCCGCGATCCAGGTCGCCCAGGCGAGGCTGGCGTACCAGGAGGCGTTGGCGGCGGCGGGCTGGACCGGTGCCCAGTCGATGACCCCCAGCCCGTACGCGAATCCGAGTTGTGCCGCACCCACGCCGGCAGCGACGCCGACCGCGGTGGCGACCGATCCTCCCCAGCCCAGTCTGGCCATGCCGGGGAGCGTAGCGTCCCCTGGTCGGCGCGGCGAGCCGTGTGACGACCGGGACGACGTGCGGTGACGGCTTGGCGTCGCCCGGTACGGTCGCGGGTGACGAGGCGGAGAGTGCGATGAGCGACGGACACACCCTTATGGACACTCCCGAGCCGGGACGGCCGGGCCGTGCCCCGCTGCTGATCGGCGGCGGCCTGGCGTTCGTCCTGCTGGCCACCGTGGGGGCCACCGTCGGCTGGGTGCTGGCGGATCCCGACGAGTCGTCCCCGACGGACCAGCCGGCCGCGGCCGCGTCGAACGTCCCCACCTCCGCACCGGCCCCGACCTCGGCCGTCCCGTCGCCGGCGGAGCGGTCCGCCACGGCCTCGCCGAGCACGCCCCGGACGACCGCACCCGCCGCGTCGAGCAGCGCCCCCACCGGGTACGTGACGGTGCCCGACGTGGTCGGCGACGGCTTCGAGGGGGTGCGCAGCGACCTGCGGGACCGGAAGCTGGGCTGGCGGCTCATCTTCGGCACCGGCTCGGGGGAGAAGGTGGAGCGCCTCGATCCCGCCCCCGGCACCCGGGTGAGCCAGGGCACCACCGTCAAGGTGTACGTCGCCGGCCCCGCACCGGAGGCCGAGGTGCCCGACCTGGACGACTACGACTGCGCCGACGCCGCCGCCACGATCGTCGAACGCGGCTTCTACCCGCGCTACCGCACCGGCCGGGTCGGCAAGGTCCAGTCCCAGGCCCCCGAGCCCGACGCGACCCGCCACTGGAACGACGAGGTCGCCATCTCCTGCGGAGCTGCGGAGGACTAGGCACCGGCGGGACGCTCGCCCCGGTGGCCGGGGCGAGGCCTGGGGTGCGCGGCCGGGTTGCCGGGCCGTGGCCGTCGTGGGTGCCCGGCGGGCCGCCAGGCCAAGGCCGGTGGTGGGAGGCGCGGCCGGATCTTGGTGGGAAGCGCCGGCCGAGGTCGACGTGACCGGGCTGCGGTGGGACACGGGGCCGGGTCGCCGCGCCGATCCCGGCGGGTGGTGACCCCGACCGTTACCGTGGACCGTCGAGGGCCACGACGCCTTCCCGGTGGGAGAGGACGTGCGATGAGCGACCGCCAGGAGCCCGCCGACGACGCGACCCGCCCGCTGCCCGCCGACGACGACCGGACCCGCTCGCTGCCCCGCCCCCAGGACAAAGCCGCGCAGCCACCGGGCCACCCCGGACCGCAGCCCCCGCTCGACGCGACCGCCCGACACGAGCCGCTGGACGAGACGGCCCGCTACGAGCCCCTGGACGCCACTGCCCGGCACGAGCCGGTGGACGCGACCGCCCGGCACGAGCCGGTGGACAGGACCCGGCCGCTGCCGCCGACCGCCGTCCCGGAGCAGACCGCACCGGCCGCGCCGGCCGTCTGGTCGGGGCGGGCCGGGGTGCCGCCGCCGCGTCCGGTCGACTACCGGGAGCCGGCCGAGTGGTACGGCGAGGAGCAGCGTGGACGCCGCTGGTGGATGCCGATCCTGCTGGGCATCCTGGCGCTGCTGCTGCTCGCTGCCCTCGGCACGGGGATCTGGCTGGTGCTGCGGGCGGCCGAGGAGCGGGACCGGGAGCCGACTCTGCCGCCGGCGCCGACGAGCGCGCCGGTGACCACGGCCGCGCCGACGACCGCCGCCCCGACCACCGAGGCGCCCAGCACCCCGGCCACCACCGCGCCGGCCCGGATTCCGGTGCCGCCCCTGGTGGGGCTGCCGCGGGCGTCGGCCGAGCGGATCCTGGACCGGCTCGACCTGTCGTACCGGGTGCGGATTCGGGAGTCCGCGGAGCAGCCGCCCGGCACGGTGATCGAGACCGACCCGGAGGCGGGGGAGCTGGTGGACGCGGACGACGAGGTGACGTTGGTGGTGGCTGCCGCCCCGTCGCCGACCCCGACCGAGCCGGACGAGCCGACCCCCGGGGTCACTCCCACCCGCTGAGCGGTTTCACCACATCCGGCGTCGCGTGCCGACCAGGCCCAGCCCGGCCAGTGAGATGGTCAGTCCGAGCAGGCCGGAGTAAAAGAGCGACTGGCTGAGGGCCTGTCGGGCGTCGGCCGTGCCGGCCAGGGCCGCCTCGCCACCGCCGGCCCCCGGCTGGGACCCGGTGCCGTCGTGCGGATCCGCCGAGGCGTCCGCCCCGCTGTCCGGTGCGGTGCCGTCGTACGGGTGGTCGCCGGGCGCGGCCGGGTCCCCTGGGTAGTCGGACTCGTCCGCGTAGCCGTAGCCGTAGTCGCCGGCGTCGGGAGGCGGTGAGCCCTGCTCGACCACGGTGATCTCGGGAGCGGGAACCGGCTCGGCCAGCCGGGTCGTCGACTCGGCCGGATAGCGCACCACCACCACGAGTGTGGTGACGGCGACCAGCGCCAGCAGCCCGAAGGCATAACCGATACGGGACCTGTGGTGCCGCCGCGCGGCGGGCATATCGACCATGGCCATCCCAGGTTCAGGGTCCGGGACGCGCGGGGTGGTGACTTTGCCGGGGTGGGCGTACCGAGTCTATGGCGACGGCACGCCCCCCGACCGGGTAATGGCGGAGGTCAGCCGACCGCCACCGGGGCGCGGTTGATGGTCCGTCGGGTCCGTACGGTGTGCTGGCGCGGCACGGGCGCCGCCTGGAGCTGCCGGAGACCGGCCTCCTGTACGAAGATCGACCGTCGGTTGACCGCGTCCCCCGCCGCGTTCAACTCGTAACCGTCGAGCCAGAGCCAACCGTCGTAGGTGGGCCAGTCGAGTACCCGGATGACCCGGAACGTGATGGGCCGGATGAACTGGACACTCGCCGCGCGAGTCACGTGCAGTACGTCACCGGAGCGGGGAAGCACATGGGCTCCTGGGGAAGGTATGGCCGGCGGTGTGCCGACCGGAGGTGATCGGGGGAAGCTTTCTGGGCCCCGGTCGCGGGGTCGTGTCTCGTCGACCGGTGGATCGGTGGCGGTGGTCGGGCCGTACCCGCTGGTGGCGGACCGCCACCCGACCATCACCGTGCTGCTCCCGGGTACCGCTCCCGCCGCCGCAGCCGTCGGGCGTGCAGCGGCGGGGTCATCACCCCGGGGCAGGTCTCGTCGTCGCAGCTGGAACGGGGTGCCCGGCCGTCGTCCCGCCGCCGGTGTCGTCGCGGAACCGGGTGAGCGAAGGGAGACGGTGAGTAACCCGAGCCATACGGACAGAGTGCATCAGCGACGTGCGACATGCAAGTTGCACGTCGACTTTTGCCGATACGCGAGCACGACACGTGAACGAGGCGCTTGATGACGCCGACCCCGGACCGGCACACTGGACGCCGGTTTCGCCCGACGCGGCCGGTCGACGACCGGGACCACCCCTGCCGCGAACGATCGCCCGCCGTTCGTCGGTCGCGCCTCGGCGGGTGTCGACGCAGGCGCGAGCCACCGGGAGGTAACCGGGTGAGCGCGAGGAACGGGCAGCACCGCCCGGCGAGCCGCGGAGTGACGCGGTGAGTGAGCGGCGCAGCCCCACCATCCGGCGTCGACGGCTGGGCGCCGAACTGCGCCGCCAGCGCGAGGCGGCGGGGATCACCATCGAGACGGTCGCCGAGCAGCTCGAGTGCTCCGCCTCGAAGATCTCCCGGATCGAGACGGGCCACACCTCGGCCACCCCGCGCGACGTCCGCGACATGCTGCGGATCTACGGCGTGGTGGGCGTCGAGAGCGACGAGCTCGTGCAGATCGCCCGGGAGGCCCGGCAGAAGGGCTGGTGGCACCCGTACAGCACGGTGCTGGTCGGGGCGTACGTCGGCCTGGAGGCGGCGGCCAGCTCGATCCGCGCGTACGAACAGCAGGTGGTCCCGGGCCTGCTGGAGACCGAGGAGTACGCCGGGGCGATGATCCGGGCGGCCCGCCCGGACTTCACCGTCGACCAGGTGCAGCAGCGGGTGCGTGTCCGTCTGGGCCGTCAGTCGTTGTTGACCCAGGACGATCCGGTCGATTTGTGGGTGGTGCTCGATGAGGCGGTGCTGAGCCGGCCGGTGGGCGGCGACGCGGTGATGCGTGGCCAGCTCCAGCGGTTGGTGGAAGTGGCGGAGTTGCCGAACGTGACGCTCCAGGTCCTGCCCTTCGAGGTGGGGGCGCACGCCGGCATGGACGGCACCTTCACCATTCTCAGCTTCCCCGAACCGAGTGATCCCGATGTCGTGTACGCGGAGAACGCCACGGGTGGGCTCTTCCTGGAGAAGAGCGACGAACTGCAGAAGTACAGCTTCATCTTCGATCACATTCGAGCAGCGGCCATTCGCCCGGAGGAATCCATAGCTCACATCGCAAAACTGGCAGAGGAGCCGCTGTGGAAATGGCGACCAAGGAGTTCCCCGTGGACCTGACGTACGCGACATGGTTCAAGAGCTCGAAGAGCGGGCCGAACTGTGACAACTGCGTCGAGGTGGCGTACGTGACCGGGGCGGTCGGCGTTCGGGATTCGAAGGACAAGACAGGGCCCGCCCTGGTCTTCGCTCCGGGAGACTGGCACGCCTTCGTCGCCGGCGCACGGAGCGGCGGGCTCGTCCAGCACTGATCGACGCAACGTGGCGTTGAGACGGGTCGGCCGGGATCTGCCCGGTCGGCCCGTCGCCACTTGCGTCCCGTCTCGTTGAACCCGTCGACACGGCGCTGGTCGACAACCCGCCGCACGGATCGGAAACCGAGCGAGGCAGGCGAGACGGATGACGACGATCGGTTCAGACAACCTCACCAACGGGCCGGGCAAGGCGGAGCGCTTCGGCGGCAAGTACCGCGGCGCGCGCCGGGACACCGTGCTCACCGAGGTCGTGTCCACCGACACCGAGGTTGGCGGGCGGGACGCCGGGTCGGCCGCGCCGGAGCAGGCCGGGCCGCCGCTGACGCTGCCCTCGCTCGACCCGAACCCGTTGACCGAGCCCTCGTTCCCGCCCGCCGGGTGGCCGCTGGAGCAGACCGAGTCGCTGGCTGACCACCCGCTGCTGCGCGGCCTGCTGATGGAGTTGCCACCCAAGGGCAGCGTGCCGCCGCCCGGCTGGCTGGACCGCTGGTTCGAGGCGACCCGGGCGATCCTGGAGCTGCTATACGTGCAGGGGCCGAGCCGCACGCGCTGAGGGCGCCGTCGCCTCCGGTAACGCCCGCTCGGCGAGCCGGCTGTGCCGCAGCGCCAGACGTACCCCCATCCCGATCATCGCGAGACCGCCGAGGGTGACGGCCGGTCCGGCCAGGCGGGGATCGGCAGCGAGGTCCAGCCCCGCGGCCGACAGCACGGGCGGCATCGTGGCCAGGGCGGTGACCTGCACCGGCAGCCCGATCAGCGGATGCGCCCCGGCGGCCCGCAGGCCGTGCGGCGCCGGCGTCTCCGGCGCGGTGGCGAACGCACCGGCGCCGGCCCGGAGCCGGCGCAGCCGCCGCACCGTGCAGACCGCGACGGCGAGCGCCGGGCCGGCGGCCAGGCCGAGACCGGCGGCGGCCCGGTCGACCGGCGTCGCACCGGCACTGGTCAGGCCGACCGCCAGCACCGCTGCCGTCAGGCCGAGGCCGGTCAGGGTCAGGGCCAGCAACCATCCGGTACGCCGGCGGAGTGCGCGGGCGCGGTCCAGCCGGGGCAGTCGGTCCGCCACCACGCCGGCGACCAGCCAGACCGCGGCGATCGGCAGCAGAACGATGAGATGGCCATCCATGTGGTCAGCCTTGTCCAGATCGGCGGTCGGCGAATCCGGGGCCGGCCCCCGGTTCCTCCCCTACCTCACCCGTAGGGGCATCTCGCTGGAGTTATGGACGCTTCGACATGTTTAACTTCAGTGCCCTGTCGATCTACCCTCAACTGGATCGGCAACCATCGATCAACCTTGTTGGCGGGTGGACGGTCGGCTGCCGGTCGGAGGGAGGTAGGGAGATGGGTCTTTCACACCGGTCCGTACTCGTGGGGGTGGCCACGCTCGCGATGGTGGCGACCGCCGCACCCGCCATGGCCGCCGAGCCCGTCGGGGTGATCCGGGAAGCGGGCGGGGCGACCGCCGTACCGGACAGCTACATCGTGGTCCTCAAGGACAGCGCCGTCGGCCGCAGCCAGGTGGGTGACAACGCCCGGCGGCTGGTCGGAAGGCACGGCGGCCAGGTCGCCCGCACCTACACCGCCGCGCTGCGCGGCTTCGAGATCAAGGTCAGCGCGACGGCGGCGGCCCGGATCGCCGCCGACCCCGCAGTGGCGTACGTCGAACAGAACCACACGGTCACCATCTCCGGCACCCAGGCCAACCCGCCCTCCTGGGGCCTGGACCGGATCGACCAGCGCAACCTGCCGTTGAACAGTTCGTACACCTACCCGAACACGGCCTCGAACGTGCGCGCCTACATCATCGACACCGGGGTGCTGTTCGGGCACAACGACTTCGGTGGCCGGGCGGTCTCCGGCTTCGACGCGGTGGACGGCGGCTCCGCCGACGACTGCAACGGGCACGGCACGCACGTCGCGGGCACCGTCGGCGGCTCCTCGTACGGGGTGGCCAAGGGCGCCCAGATCGTCGGCGTCCGGGTGCTGAACTGCCAGGGCAGCGGCACCAACGCCCAGGTCGTGGCGGGCATCGACTGGGTGACCGCGAACGCGGTGAAGCCGGCGGTGGCGAACATGAGCCTCGGTGGCTCCGCCAACAGCTCGATCGACACGGCGGTCACCAACTCCATCAACTCCGGCATCACCTACGCGGTCGCCGCCGGCAACGGCGACATCTTCGGCAACCGGCAGAACGCCTGCAACTACTCCCCGGCCCGGGTCGGCTCGGCGATCACCGTCGGTGCCACCCAGAACAACGACGCCGCCGCGAGCTTCTCCAACTTCGGCACCTGCGTCGACATCCTCGCCCCGGGCGTCAACATCACCTCCGCCTGGTACACCGGCACCAGCGCGACGAACACCATCAGCGGCACCTCGATGGCGTCGCCGCACGTCGCCGGGGCCGCGGCACTCGTCCTCTCGGCCAACCCGGCCTGGAGCCCGCAGCAGGTACGGGACAACCTCGTCAACGAGGCCACCCCGAACGTGGTGACCAACGTGGGCACCGGCACCCCGAACCGGCTGCTCCACGTGGCCAACGGCACCACCCCGCCGCCCACCAACGACTTCTCGGTCTCGGTGTCGCCGACCTCCGGCTCCACCGCGCCCGGCGGTTCGGTGACCGCCACCGTGGCCACCGCCACCACCAACGGCTCCGCGCAGTCGGTCAGCCTCTCCGCCAGCGGCCTGCCGGCCGGTGCGACCGCGTCGTTCAACCCGTCCACGGTCACCTCGGGCGGCTCGTCGACGCTCACCATCGCCACCTCGGCGAGCACTCCGCCCGGCACGTACACCGTCACCGTCACGGGCACCGCCGCGTCGGGCACCCGTACGGCGACGTACTCGCTGACGGTCACCGGCTCGGGTGGCGGTGGCTGCTCCGGCAGCAACGGCACGGACGTCGCGATCCCGGACACCGGCGCCACGGTGTCCAGCTCGATCGTGATCTCCGGGTGTGCCCGCAACGCCTCGTCGGCATCGACCGTCGCGGTGAACATCGTGCACACCTACCGCGGTGACCTGGTCATCGACCTGGTCGCCCCGGACGGCTCCGCGTACCGGCTGAAGAACAGCAGCTACTTCGACGGCGCCGACAACGTCAACGCGACCTACACCGCGAACCTCTCGTCCGAGGCGGCGAACGGCACCTGGCGACTCCAGGTCCGGGACGTCTACTCCGGCGACACCGGCTACCTCAACACCTGGACCCTGACCCTCTGACGCACACCCACCGCGGGGCTCCTTCCCACCGGAAGGGGCCCCGCACCGTGTCCTGCCGGCCCACCGGCTGTGCGACCGCCGTCGGATGGCGGCCGTGCGGGGTCAGACCGCGAAGGTGGCGGGACGCTCGGTGGCCGGTGCCGGTGGCCGCGCCTTCCACAGGCCGGTCTTCTGACCGGCGAGGCGGGCCAGGTACGCGGGGTTGAGGATGACGTACCGGCGCCAGAGCCGCTTCGGCTCCAGGCCGAGCCGCCAGAACCACTCCAGCCCGGCCCGCTGCATCCACGCGGGCGGCTGCTTGAGCAGGCCGGCGTGGTAGTCGAAGGCCGCGCCGACCGCCATCAGCGGCATGTCCAGCAGCGGCCGCATGGCGTACGTGAAGACCTCCTGGCGCGGGCAGCCCAGGCCGACCAGGACCAGCCGGGCACCACTGGCCCGGATCCGGTCGGCGATCTGGACGTCCTCGCCCGGCTGGACCTCGCGGAACTTCGACGGCTCCACCCCGGCGATCTTCAGCGCGGGGAACATCCGCTCCAGCGCCGGGATCAGCCGGGCCAGGGTCTCCTCAGTGGAGCCGTACAGGTAGACCGGCAGCCCCTCCTCGGCGAAGCGGTGCAGCACGTGCAGCGTCAGCGTCGGGCCGTAGACCCGGTCCGACAGGTTCGCGTCGTGCAGCAGGTTGAGCGCCCAGCGCACCGGCTGGCCGTCCGGGGTGACCAGGTCGAAGGAGTTCAGCCGGGCGTTGTGCGCCCGGTCGAGCACGCCGGTCATCACCCCGTGCACGGCCAACGCGGTCAGCGCCATCGGCCGGCGATCACGCGCCGCGGCCACCACCTGCTCGGTCGCCGAGGCGTAGTCGGTCGCGTCGACCAGGACGCCGAGGACGTTGCGCTTGCTCTGTCCGGTCATGCCTGCGGCACCCACTTGTCGACGTTGGCCTCGTAGATCTCCCGCATGATCATCGGCACGTCGTAGACCTGCTTCCACTCCGGGTAGTCGGCCTGGAAGGCTTCGTTCGAGCCGATCCACCACTTGTGGTCGCCGATCCGGTTCGCCTCGACGTACTCGGTGACCATCTCCTGGCCGGTGATCTGCTCGGCCAGCGCGAACGCCTCCCGGTTGGAGGTGTTCGAGTGCCGGCCGCCGCCCAGGTTGTAGACGGCCGCCGAGCGCGGGTTGCGGAAGAACGCCTCGAACGCGGAGACCACGTCCGAGCTGTGGATGGCGTCCCGGACCTGCTTGCCCTGGTAGCCAAAGATCTTGTACGTGCGGCGCTCCATGTTCGCCCGCATCACGTACCCGAGGAAGCCGTGCAGCTCGGTCGCGGAGTGCGCCGGGCCGGTCAGCGTGCCGCCCCGGAAGCAGGCGGTCCGCATGCCGAAGTAGCGGCCGTACTCCTGCACCATCACGTCGGCGGCGACCTTGGAGGCGCCGAAGACCGAGTGCAGGCAGGCGTCGATCGACATGTCCTCGCGGATGCCCTGCTCGTACGGGTGGCCCGGCTCGATCTCCCACCGGGTCTCCTGCTCCACCAGTGGCAGGCTGTTCGGCCGGTCGCCGTAGACCTTGTTGGTCGAGCAGTGGATCACCGGCGCCTCGATGCAGTGCTCGCGCACGTTCTGCAGCACGTTGAGGGTGCCGCCGGCGTTGACGTCGAAGTCGGTGAACGGGTCGCGGACCGCCCAGTCGTGCGAGGGCTGCGCGGCGGTGTGGATCACCACGGCGACGTCGCGGCCGTAGCGGGCGAAGAGCTGCGCCAGCGCGTCCCGATCGCGGATGTCGATGTTGTGGTGCGAGTACGCCGAACCCAGCTCGTCGGCGAGCCGCCGGACGTTCCACGCGGTCGACGCCTCGGCGCCGAAGAACTCCTGCCGCATGTCGTTGTCGATGCCGACCACGTCCAGGCCGAGGCCGGCGAAGTGCCGGACCGCCTCGGACCCGATCAGACCGCCCGATCCGGTCACCAACGCGACACTCACACGCCACTCCTGATCAGTAGGAGGCTCGGAAACCACCGGAGCATAGCGTGACGTACGGCACGCCCCGATACGAGTCGAGGGCTCCGCAGACCTGCGGAGCCCTCGACCATCTGGTGGGGAAGGGGGGAGTTGAACCCCCACGTCCTTTCGGACACACGGACCTGAACCGTGCGCGTCTGCCATTCCGCCACTTCCCCGTGGCTTGACCTCGAACACTGTAGCCGGTGCCGATCCCCCTGTCGCCAGCGGGCCCGGACATCCTACGTGTCCTGCGTCATCGCGTCGACCGGCTACGCTCCGTGGAGCGGTCACCGTTCTCGGCGGACGAAACATTAGCACGCCCGGAGGGCCCCTTCCGAACGGCCCGCCACGAGGCCGCCGAGCGGCGCGCGAGCTGCATGCGCCCCGGCCGGATACCATCATGTCCTCGGGACCCGAGGAGGAGCCGGTGAGCGTGCTGCAACGCTTCGAGAAGCGTCTGGAAGGCCTGGTCGAGGGGGCCTTCGCCAAGGTCTTCAAAGGGGTGGTCCACCCCGTGGAGATCCTCAACGCCATGCAGCGGGAGGCCGAGGCGCACAAGGCCATCCTGGCTGGTGGGCGCACGTTGGTGCCCAACCGCTACGTGATCGATCTCTCGCCGTACGACCACAGTCGGCTGGCGCCGTACGCCGCCGCGCTGGCCCAGGAACTGGCCCAGTCGCAGGCGGAGTTCATCGGCGAGCAGGCGTGGACGGTCTACGGCGACGTGATCGTCGAGATCGAACGCGGCGAGGGGCTGGACACCGGCATGTTCCGGGTCACGGCCGAGGTCTACACCGGTGGCGAGGTCGCCCCGGTCTCCTCGCCCGGTGGCTACGACGCCGGCCCGCCGGCGTACCCGGCGTACGACCAGGGCGGCGGCTACGGCCCGCCGCCGGGACACGGCGGCGGTGGGGCGCGCAACGTCCGGCTGGTCTCCGGCGACGGCCGTACCTACCCGCTCCAGATGGGGTCGACGGTGATCGGTCGCGGCGACCAGGCCAACCTGCGTCTGCCCGACGTCGGCATCTCCCGGCGACACGCCCGGCTGGATTTCGACGGCGGCCAGGTCGTGCTGACCGATCTCGGGTCGACCAACGGCACGATGGTCAACGGCCAGCGCGTCTCCGCGGTCGCCCTCAACCCGGGCGACATGATCCAGCTGGGCACCACCACCCTGACCTTCCGCGTGGACGGCTGACGCGCCTTGCCGGAGCTCGTCATCACCGTCGCCCGGTTCGGGTTCCTCATCCTGCTGTGGATCTTCGTGTTCACGGTGGTCGGCGTGATCCGCCGTGACCTCTTCGCAGGAGCCCGGTCGGGCCGGCTGGTGGCCGCGCCGCGCGCGGTGGGCGCCTCCACCGGGCAGGCGGCGAAACCGGCGAAGGTGAAGCGGGGCAGGGCCGCGCACCAGCTGGTGGTCACCGCCGGCCAGCTCGCCGGCACCCGGATCACCCTCGGCGAAGCGCAGATCACCATCGGGCGGGCCGAGGACTCCACCCTCGTCATCACCGACGACTACGCCTCCGCGCGGCACGCCCGGCTCGTGCCACGCGAAGGGCAGTGGTTCGTGGAGGACCTGGGCTCGACTAACGGCACCTACCTGGATCGCGCTAAGGTCACCGGACCAACCCCCGTCCCCCTCGGCGTGCCGATCCGGATCGGCCGCACTTCTCTCGAATTACGGCCATGACTCTGACCCTGCGCTATGCGGCCCACAGCGACCGCGGTCTGATCCGAGACGGAAACCAGGATTCCGTCTACGCCGGGCCGCGGCTTCTCGCCGTCGCCGACGGCATGGGCGGCATGGCCGCCGGTGACGTCGCCAGCAACATCGTCATCGGTGCCATGGCACCGCTCGACGAGGACGTCCCAGGGGACGCTCTCGTCGATGCGCTGCGCTCGGCCGTCGGCACCGCCAACCAGCAGCTCCGCGACACCGTGGACGCCAATCCGCAGCTGGAGGGGATGGGCACCACGCTCACCGCGACCCTCTTCTCCGGCAGCAAGCTCGGCATGGTCCACATCGGTGACTCGCGGGCCTATCTCCTGCGCAACGGTGAGTTCGCGCAGATCACCAAGGACGACACCTACGTCCAGATGCTCGTGGACGAGGGCCGGATCAGCGCGGAGGAGGCGAGCAGCCACCCCCAGCGCTCGCTGCTCACCCGGGCCCTCGACGGCCGCGACATCGACCCGGAGTACAGCGTCCGTCAGGTGCTGCCCGGTGACCGCTACCTGATCTGCAGCGACGGGCTCTCCGGAGTGGTCAGCGCGGACACCATCGCCGACACCATGCGGGAGTACACCGATCCGCAGCAGTGCGTCGAGCGGCTGGTGCAGCTCGCGCTGCGCGGCGGCGGCCCGGACAACATCACCGTGATCATCGCGGACGCCACCGACCAGGACATCGTCGAGGCGAGCCCGATCGTCGGCGGCGCCGCGGCCCGGGACCGGGGCATGGCCACCTCCGCCGACGTCTCCACCCCGGCGGCCCGCGCCTCGGCGCTCTCCGCGCCGCGTCCCCCGGTGCCGGAGGATCCGGCCGCCAACCGGGACGACGAGCCCGAGCGGGCCCGCCGCCGGCCGCTGCGCACCATGGCGATGCTGACGGCGCTGCTGGTGATCCTGGGCGGCGGTCTCTTCGCCGGCTGGAGCTACACGCAGCGGCAGTACTACGTCGGCGCGACCGAGCAGGGGCAGCTCGCGGTCTTCCGCGGGGTCCCCGGCCAGGTCGCCGGGCTGAACCTGTCCAGCGTGCACTCGGAGAGCCAGGCCAAGCTGGACGATCTCACCCTCGCCGCCCAGGAGCAGGTCAAGCAGGGCATCCAGGCCAAGAGCAGGCCCGACGCGGTCCGCCGACTGGCCGAGCTCACCAGCGAGGACCCGGCCAACCCCAACCTGAAGCCGGTCTGCCCGCCGAGCCCGACCGTGACGCCGAGCGCCTCCAAGGTCGCGGCGACCCGCAGCCCGGCCGCGCCCACCCCGGCCGCCAGCGGCGGCCCGGCCGGCACCGTCACTCCCACGCCGACCACCACGCCCGACGCCCCGGCCTCCGACCCGGTTCCGCCGGTCGTGGACCCGGCGGGCTGCCGGTCGACCGAGTGAATGTCGGCTGAGAGCCCGAGGACCGATCCTTGACCGCAGCGGCAGCACCGGCAGCCTCGCCCGTCACGACGGGCGAGCAGCCCGGCGTACGCCTGGCCCGGTCCCGGCGCAACGCGGAGCTCTCTCTGCTGCTGCTGGCCATGGTGCTGGTGGCGGCGTACGCGGCGATCGTCGAGGCGAACATGCTCGACACCGTCACCGCGGACTTCTGGATGCCGGCGGCGGTGCTGGGCGCGGTCTTCCTCGGCATGCACCTGGTCATCCGCTGGCTGGCGCCGTTCGCCGACCCGGCCCTGCTGCCGGCGGTCGCCCTGCTCAACGGGATCGGGGTCGGCTTCCTGCGCCGGCTCGACCTGGGCAAGGCGGCCCCGGCGGAGCGGGAGACGCTGGCCGTCTTCGCCGGCACCGGCGGTCGCCAGCTCGCCTGGACGCTCGCCTCGGTGGTGCTCGCCGCGGGGCTGCTCGCCCTGATGCGCGACCACCGCTCGGTCTCCCGGTACGCGTACACCCTGGGCCTGGCCGGCATCGTGCTGGTGATGATCCCGGCGGTGCTGCCCAGCCGGTTCTCCGAGATCAACGGAGCCAAGCTCTGGATCATCGTGCCTGGGCTGGGGCAGATCCAGCCGGGTGAGTTCGCCAAACTCGCGCTGCTCGCCTTCTTCGCGTACTACCTGGTCCGCAAGCGCGAGGTGCTCTCGCTGGCCAGCCGCCGGATCCTCGGCATCGACTTCCCCCGCGGCCGGGACCTCGGCCCGGTGGTCGTGGTGTGGCTGATCAGCCTCCTGGTCCTGGTCTTCGAGAAGGACCTCGGCACCTCGCTGCTCTATTTCGGCATGTTCGTGGTGACGCTCTACATCGCCACCGAACGGGTCAGCTGGCTGCTGATCGGTCTGGTGCTCTTCTTCGGCGGCGCCTACCTCGCGTACGTCCTGGGTGGCACCGTCGGCGGGCCGTTCGCCAACTTCTACACCCGGGCCGAGATCTGGCTGGACCCGTTCGCCGAGCCGTACGACCGGGGCTACCAGCTGGTGCAGGGTCTGCTCGGCCTGGGCAGTGGCGGGCTCTTCGGCACCGGCCCGGGCGCGGGCGAGCCGCTGGAGATCCCCGAGGTGCAGAACGACTTCATCTTCGCCGGTATCGGTGAGGAGATCGGCCTGTTCGGGCTCACCGCGCTGCTGGTGACCTACCTGCTGATCGTCGAGCGGGGCCTGCGGGCCGGGCTCGCCGTGCGGGACTCGTTCGGCAAACTGGTCGCCGGCGGTCTGGCCTTCACCCTCGGGCTCCAGGTCTTCGTGATCGTCGGCGGGATCAGCAAGCTCATCCCGCTGACCGGTCAGACCACGCCGTTCCTCTCCGCCGGTGGCTCGTCGCTGATGGCCAACTGGCTGCTCATCGCGGTGCTGCTGCGAATCTCCGACGCGGCCCGCCGCCCGGTGAACCAGGGCTCCGGGTCGGCGGCCCGACCCGGCGGCGGCGCGCCGGAGCAGCTGCACGGTGCTCCCACGGAGGTGATCCGCCCGTGAACGCACCCCTGCGCCGCGTCGGCGTCGTTGTCATGATCCTGTTCGGTCTGCTCTTCGCGAACCTCAACTGGATCCAGGCCTACAAGGCCGACGAGTACCGCAACAGCGACTACAACGGCCGGGTCCAGGTGGCCGAGTACGAGCGCCGGCGCGGCAACATCGAGGCCGGCGGCACCGCCTTCGCCACCAGCAAGGAGACCAGTGGCAAGCTGAAGTACCTGCGCACCTACCCCGGCGGGGCGAAGTACGCGCACGTGCTCGGCTACAAGCCGGTCAACCTGGCGGACACCGGCATCGAGCGGGCGGAGAACGAGTTCCTGGCTGGCACGAGCGACGCGCTGATCGCCAACCGGATCAAGGACATGTTCACCGGCGACGAGACCGGTGGCGGCAACGTGCTGCTCACCATCTCCAAGCGGGCGCAGGACACCGCGTACGAGCAGTTGCGCAACAACAACAACGGGGTGAAGAAGGGCGCGGCGATCGCCATCGACCCGCGTACCGGGGCGGTGCAGGCGCTCGTCTCGATGCCCAGCTTCGACCCGAACCCGCTGGCCGACCACGACACGAACGAGGCCTCCGCCGCGTACAACCGGCTGGAGCAGGACCCGGACGGCCCGCTGAAGAACCGCGCGCTCGCCGAGGTGCTGCCGCCGGGCTCCACCTTCAAGATCGTGGTCGCCGCCGCGGCCCTGGAGAACGGGGTCGGCAAGAACACCCAGATCCCCGCCGGGGCCAGCTGGACCCCGCCCACCTCGGGCGCCCCGATCCGCAACGCCGCCCAGTTCATCTGCCCGGAGGCGCAGGTCAGCCTGATCGAGGCGGTCCGGGAGTCCTGCAACACGGGCTTCGCCCAGCTCGGCGTGAAGCTCGGCGCGGACACCGTCAAGGAGAAGGCCCGCCAGTTCGGCTTCGAGCAGGACGACCTCACCGTCGGCCAGCTCGGTGAGGACGGCCTCGGCGTCGCGCCGAGCCGCACCGGCGCGATGGAGGCCCCCGGCGGCGGCACCGACCCGGCCGCGCTGGCCCAGTCCTCGATCGGGCAGCGCGACGTCAAGATGACCCCGTTGCAGGGCGCGCTGATCGCCGGCGCGGTCGCCAACGGCGGCAGCCAGATGCGGCCGTACCTGGTCCGGCAGCTGCTCGCCCCGGACCGCACCACCAGCTACTACACCGCGAAGCCCCGCCCGCTGCGCCAGCCGGTCGACGGCACGGTCGCCGCCGACCTGCGGGAGATGATGGTCGCCGTCGTGCAGAACGGCAGCGGCACCAAGGCGCAGATCAGCGGCTACACCGTCGGCGGCAAGACCGGTACCGCCCAGTCCGGGCCGCAGACGCCCGACCACGGCTGGTTCATCGGTTTCGCCCTCGACAAGAACGGCACCCCGATCTCCGCGGTCTGCGTGGTGCTGGAGGAGGCGGGCAGCGGCGGCAGCGCCGAGGCGGCCCGGATCGCCGGCCGGATCATGCAGGCGGCGATCGCCGACTCCGGGGGCCGCTGACATGCTCCACCCCGGCGTGCAGCTCGGCAACCGCTACCGCCTCGACGAGCGGATCGCCAGCGGCGGCATGGGCGACGTGTGGCGCGGCACCGACCAGGTGCTGGGCCGTACGGTGGCGGTGAAGAGCCTGTTGCCCGCACTGCTGGACGATCCCGGTTTCGCCGAGCGGTTCCGGGGCGAGGCGCGGACCATGGCGACCATCAACCACCCCGGCGTGGTCGACGTCTACGACTTCGGCAACGACCAGCAGATCGCCTTCCTGATCATGGAGTACGTCGAGGGCGACGCGCTGTCGGCGACGCTCGGCCGGGTCGGCCGGCTCACCCCGGCCCGGACGATGGCGCTGGTCGCCCAGGCGGCCGACGCGCTGCACGCCGCCCACGAGAAGGGCATCGTGCACCGGGACGTGAAGCCGGGCAACCTGCTGGTGCGGCCGAACGGGACGCTGGTGCTGACCGACTTCGGCATCGCCCGCTCCGACCTGGTCGGCCAGCTCACGGCCGCCGGCTCGGTGCTCGGCACCGCCTCGTACATCTCCCCGGAGCAGGCCACCGGCGCGGTCGCCACCCCCGCCTCCGACGTGTACGCCCTCGGCGTGGTCGCGTACCAGTGCCTCGCCGGCCGGCGCCCGTTCGACGGGGACAACCCGCTCGAGATCGCGATGAAGCACGTCCGGGAGACGCCCCGACCGCTGCCTGGTGACATCCCGCCGCAGGTCAAGGCGATCGTGGAGCGGGCCCTGGCGAAGGACCCCGCCGCCCGCTGGCCCAGCGCCGCCGCGCTGGCCTCGGTGGCCCGCCAGGCGAAGCTCGCCCTGTCCCAGCAGGCGCGGGCCGGTGGGCACGCCGGCCCGGTCTCGGCGGCGCCGGCCTCCCCGGCCGCTCCGGTGGCCCGGGCCCAGGTGCCGGCCGCCCGCCAGCAGCACCGGCCGGTCGCGTCGGCCCAGCAGCACCGCCCGCCGGCCACCGGCCAGGCCCGCCCGCCGGTCGCCGCGCGGCAGCCGCAGCCTCCCGTCGCGGCGCAGCGCCCGCCGACCCCGGCCGTGCCGCAGTCCCGGCCGCCGGTCGCGCAGCCGGTGCCGCCTCGCGGGGTCGTGTCGTCGGCTCCGACCCGGTCCGACCGCCCCGTCGGGTACGCCCGGCAGCCGGTCCCGGCTTCTGTTCCACCGCGTCGTTCCAGGTCAGGGATGGTGACCGTGGCCATCCTGCTGGCCGTACTGGTCCTGGTCTGCTCCGGCGTGATTTCCTACAGGGCGCGGCAGGGCGCGCTGACCGGTGATCCCGGCGCATCCGGCCCACGGAGCGTGACGTCCGGCGCGGTGAGCGCGTACGGACGCGACGATCTGGCCCATACGTCGTACCGTCGGGTGGAACGGCTCCGACCGGGTGGCGGCGAGACGACGACGAGCGAAGGACGACGAACGCGATGACAGCGCAGGCCCGCCTGCTCGGTGGCAGGTACCAGGTCGGCGAGCTGCTCGGCTACGGCGGCATGGCGGAGGTCCACCGTGGTCGTGACCTCCGGCTGGGCCGGGACGTCGCGATCAAGATGCTCCGTACCGACCTCGCCCGGGACGCCACCTTCCAGATGCGGTTCCGCCGCGAGGCGCAGAACGCCGCCTCGCTGAACCACCCGGCGATCGTCGCCGTCTACGACACCGGCGAGGAGACCGCGCCGACCGGCGAGACGCTCCCGTTCATCGTCATGGAGTTCGTCAACGGCCGGACGCTGAAGGAGGTCCTCGGGGTCGAGGGGCGCCTCCAGCCGCGCCGGGCGCTGGAGATCTGCGCCGACATGTGCGCCGCGTTGGAGTTCAGCCACCGGCACGGGATCATCCACCGGGACATCAAGCCCGGCAACGTGATGCTCACCCAGACCGGCCAGGTCAAGGTGATGGACTTCGGTATCGCCCGGGCCCTGGCCAGCGGCGCCACCACCATGACCCAGACCAGCGCGGTCATCGGCACCGCGCAGTACCTCTCCCCGGAGCAGGCGCGCGGCGAGGCCGTGGACGCCCGCTCCGACGTCTACGCCGGCGGATGCGTGCTCTTCGAGCTGCTCTGCGGGCATCCGCCGTTCGTCGGGGACAGCCCGGTGAGCGTGGCCTACCAGCACGTACGGGAGGCCCCGCCGACGCCGAGCGACATCAACCCGGACGTCAACCCGGCGGTCGACGCGATCGTGCTCAAGGCGCTGTCGAAGAACCCGCTCAACCGCTACCAGAGCGCCGGCGAGATGCGGGCGGACCTGCTCCGGGCCGCCGCCGGCCGCCCGGTGCTGGCCACCCCGGTCATGCCGCAGGACGAGACGGCGCACCTGGCTCCGGCGGCCGGCGGGTATCCGACGCAGGTCGCCGGCGCGCAGACCCGGCAGCAGGTCCCGGCGCGGGTCGGCGACCCGGGCCGGCGCAAGAGTTCGGCCTGGGTGATCGCCGCGTTCGCCGCGGTCGGGGTGCTGGCGGTGATCGCCCTGGTGGCCGCGCTGCTGCTCAACAACGGCGGCCCGGAGAAGGTCCAGGTGCCGAACCTCGCGGGCAAGGACGAGGCCACCGCCTTCGCCGAGATCCGCAACGCCGGCCTGGTGCCCGTGCTAGGTGAGCAACAATTCGACAGCACCTGCAAGGTGGGTACGGTGGCCGGCCAAAACCCGCCTCCCGGCGGCAGCCTGGAGGAGAACCGCCAGGTGACTGTCAACATCTGTGGCGGGAAGCCGGAGGTGAAGGTTCCCACCGGCCTCGAGGGAAGCAAGCGCGCGAGCGCGGAGTCCAGGCTGAAGGACGAGAAGTTCAGGGTCAAGATTGTCGAGAAGGACAGCGACGAGAGTGAGGACATCGTCCTCTCGGTCTCGCCACCTGAAGGGCAGCAGGTGCCGGAGGGCACTGAGGTGACGTTGACGGTCTCCAGGGGCAACGTCCGGCAGGTGCCGAACGTGGTGGGTCTCAGTCAGGCGGAGGCGACCCGAACCTTGCAAAACGCCGGCTTCAAGGTCGACGTTGATCTTGGCCGCGAGGTGCCGGCGGACGAAGCGGGCAAGGTCCTCAGCCAGGATCCCAAGGGCGAGGCCAAGAAGACTCGGGGCAGCACGGTGACCATCGTGGTCAGCGTCCCCGAGCCCACGCAGGAGCCGACCCCGACCACCCCGACCCCGGGCACCGGGACGCCGACCCCGGGCACCGGCGGCGGTCTGTTCCCCAACGCACCCTCGGCCCGCGACTCCGACCAGTGAGCCGCTTCCGGTAACGACGCAGCAGGCCCGGTCCGCGTGCGGACCGGGCCTTCCTGCTGTCTTGGGTGGCGCTCAGGTGTTGGCGAACGCGGCCCGCCGCCGCGCGTCCACCTCGGCCGCCAGCTCCGGGGCGCGCTCCAGCGCCTCCGGGTGGCCGCAGGCCGCCAGCCAGTTCGCCAGCATCAGGTGACCGCCCTCGGTCAGCACCGACTCCGGGTGGAACTGGACGCCCTCGATCGGCAGCGTCCGGTGGCGCATGGCCATCACGACGCCGGAGCCGGTCCAGCCGGTGACCTCCAGCTCGTCGGGGAGCGTCTCGGGAAGCACGGCGAGCGAGTGGTACCGGGTGGCGGTGAACGGGTCCGGCAGCCCGGCCAGCACGCCCACCGAGTGGTGGCGTACCTCCGAGGTCTTGCCGTGCAGCAGTTCGGGAGCCCGGGTCACGGTGGCGCCGAACGCCTCGCCGATGGCCTGGTGACCGAGGCAGACGCCGAAGATGGGCAGCTTGCCGGCGTACTCCTTGATCACGTCGAGGCAGATGCCGGCGCGGTCCGGGCTGCCCGGTCCGGGCGAGAGCAGCACGCCCGCCGGGTCGAGCCGGCCCACCTCGGCGACGTCGACCTCGTCGTTGCGGCGGACCTCGCAGTCGACGCCGAGCTGACCGAGGTACTGCACCAGGTTGAAGACGAACGAGTCGTAGTTGTCGATGACCAGGACACGCATGGGCTCACTCGTCCGGGGAGGGGGGCGGGGTGTTGTTCTGCTCGGTGTCGTACGGCAGCTCGTGCTCGTCGCCGGCCGGGGCGTCCTGCTCGACGCCGGGCGCACCGGGGTTGCCCGGCACGTCCGTGTCCTGGGTGACCTGCACGTCGTCGAAGGGGGTCACCAGGGGTTCGGCCCAGGGGAAGACCACGTACCAGAGCAGGGCGACGGTCGCGGCGGCGAGCAGCAGCGAACCGGTGATCTTGCCGGCCACGCCGAAGGGCAGCTTGCGCCAGATCCAGGCGTACATCGTCGTCAGCCTCCCAGCGCCGCCGGGCGGCCCTCGGACTTGGGCATGCTGGCCCGGGCGTCCAGCTCGGCGTGGATGATCAGGCGCTCATAGTTGTCGAACTTCGGGTTGCAGGTGGTCAGGGTGAGCAGCTTCTTCGGCTTCTCTCCCGGCGCCAGCTTGATCGGGGCCGGCGCGACCACCTCGACCTGGTCGGGCCGGACGATCCGGCTCTTGATGACCTTGTAGACGTACCAGTTGGTCTTGGTCTCAACGACGATCGTGTCGCCGTCGTCGAGTTCGTCCAGGCTCCAGAAGGTGGCCCGGTTGCGGTGGCCGGCGACGGAAAAGTTCCCCACCTCGCCGGGCATGGCGCTCTTCGGGTAGTGGCCCGGCGCGTACCGGATGTCCTTCTGGGTGACGCCCTCGACCACGACCCAGTTCTTGTCGAGCTTCGGGATGTAGAGGCCCGCGATCGGCTTGCCCTGCACCGGGGGCTTGGGCTTCGCGGTCGGCCCGGCGGACGGCGCGACGGTGGGATCGCCGCTCGGGCCCCACTCCTGCGCCAACTGGCTGCTGAGGTCGCCCTGGTGGGCGTCGACGATGGCCGACTTGCCCCAGATCTCGTACCCGGCGAAGAGAAGCACGACCAGGCCGAAGGTGATCAGCACCTCGCCGGCGGCGCGGATGCCGGTGCGCATCCGGGACGCCAGGGACGGCCGGGTCAGCTCGGAGTAGACGCTCTTGTAGCCCTCGTCGGTCTGGTGCGGGCGGAGCTGGACCACCCGCTCGCCGCGCCGGGGCTGCGGCGGCTCGGCGGGGGCGTCCGCCGGCGTGGCGTCCCGCTCGGGCACGGGGGGCACCGCGCCCATCAGCGCCGTGGAGTCGAGTGCCGGCGGCCGGGTGGGCGCGGGCCGTCCGGCCACCGCCGGGATGAAGGCCGTGGCCGCCGGGTCCGCCGGCCGGTCCAGCCCGTCGCCGGCCGGGCGGGCGCCGGGCAGGTGCGCGGTCGGGCCGCCGGGGCCGCCGCTGGTCGGGCGGGCGTCGGGAGCGGCCGCACGGGCCGGTCCACCATCGAAAGCGGCCGCGCGGGGCAGTCCGGGCCCGCCCGAACCGGCCTCCGGCACGGGTACGCCGGGACGGGCCCCGCCACCCGAGGACGGGTACGGGTGTCCGGCGGCGCGATCGTCGGCGGCGGGCCGGCCGGTGGGTCGGGCCTCCGGCGCAGTGGCCGGACGGTCCGTGGCTCGGGCGGCGATGATCGGCAGGAAGGCGGTCGGCGCCTCGGTGGCGGGCTGCGGCCGTACCCCGGATCGGGGCTGGTGGTCGGCGGCGGCTGCCGGGGCGGGGCCGAACGCGGCCGGGCGCTCCGGTCCGGCGGGCGCGCGGTGACCGGTCGAAGCCGGCTGGGCGGCGGCCTGGCGCTCCGGTCCGGCGGGCGACCGGTGGGCGGTCGGCGCCGGTTGGGCGGCAGCCGGGGCCGACTGTGGCTGCGGAGCGGGGGCGGCCGGGCGGACCTGGGCGTTGCCGGGCCAGGCGGGCGGCGCGGGGCGGCTCGGGCCGTCGGCGGGGCGGGCCGGTGGGCCACCGGAGTACGGGTCGGCCGGGGTGCGGTCGGGTGCCGGGTCGACGGGCGGGCGGCCCTGCCCTCGGTCGGCGTTCGTGCGGTCCCGGGTCGGGTCGGCGGGGGCCGGTCGGAGGGCTGCGCCCGGCGGCGGCCCGGGGTGGGCCGGGGGCCGGTTCGCGGAGGAGCGCGGCGGCAGCACCGGGTCGGGCCAGGCGTTGCGACGGGCCGGCGGGGCCGAGCCGTCGACCTTGGGGATGACCGCGGTCGGGTCGTCGCTCCGGTCGCGGTGACGCGGATCCCTGCCGTCGGAACTCATCGGGGCACCGTCGCCGATCGCAGGGCGGTGGAGTCCTCGAAGGCAGGCACGGTCACGGCGGAGACCGTCTCCTTGTAGCCCAGCTGATAGTGCTCGGCCGCCTGCTTGAACAACCCGACTCCCTGAGAGCCGGCGAGGGCCTGCTGGAGGGCAGCGGGATCGCCGATTGCTACGATCTTGAACGGTGGGGAGTACACCCGGCCGTGCAGCAGCAGGGTGTTACCCACGCAGCGTACCGCGCTGGTGGACAGTACGCGCACGTTCATGATTGACATGGCCTCCGCGCCCCCGGCCCAGAGCGCGTTCACCACCGCCTGCACGTCGCCCTGGTGGACGACGAGGTCGTCGTTGGTCGCGCCCTTGGGCAGGGTCTGGTCGTTGCGCCGGGGCGCGTCGTCGAGCTCGACGGTCACGCCCGGCCCGGAGAGCGCGGTGAACCCGGCCGCCTCCAGGCTGCGCTCGGCCCGGTCGCGCTGCTCCTTCACGGGACCGTCCGTGTCGGCCAGGGTGGCGGTCCGGCTCTCGACCTCGGCGCGCAGCCGGGCCGCCCGCAGCTCGCTGGCCGCCACCTGCTCGCGCCGGTCGGAGATCAGCTGGGTCAGCTCGGGCCGCCGGTCCTCCCGCAGGGCGGTGCCGCCTGCGGTGGTGGCGGTCGTGGTGAAGAGCAGCCCGGCCGCGGCGGCGATCAGCGGCACCCCGATCGACCAGCCTGGTCGCCGCTGCCGTGGACGCCGTGGCAAGAGAGCGGCGACCGCGCGCCGCATCGCCTTCTGCCAGGACGCCGCGCCGGATGTGTACTCCACCGAGCGTTCCTTCCGCCTCGTCTGGTTGATGCCCGCCACGACGGCGACGTGCGCGGATGCCCCGGGGCGGTTTCCCTCTTTCCGGTCACTCCGCGCACCGGCCTGACCCCATTCGTGGCTTGGACGGGCCGTCGGGACTACGCTAGCTGTCGAACATTATTGGCCATGGACCGTCGCCCCCGCGCCCGGTTGTCAGGCCGGACGAGGTCGTCACCCCCTCTGGAGAGCGTCGTGCCCAAGTCTCAGGTCCGCAAGAAGAAGGTGTACACCCCGCCGACGGACGTACGTCCGACGACGACGGCGGCGACGCGCAAGCCTAGCCCGGTGTGGCTGCCGGCCACGGCGGTCGCGCTGATCGTGGGTGGCATCGGCTGGCTGGTCGTCTACTACCTCTCCGAGCAGGAGTTCCCGGTCGCCTCCTGGGGCTACTGGAACCTCGCGGTCGGCTTCGGCGCGATGGTCGGCTCGCTGATCCTGCTCTCCCGCTGGCGCTGAGCCCGCCCGGCGCCTCCGGCGTCGGCCCGGGACGACCACGTCACCTTCGCGGAACCCTGCCCGGCGCTTCGGCGCCGGGCACCCTATGGTGTGCGCAGGGCGGCGTGGCCGGGTGCGACAAGACTCACGTTACTGCTGGGTAACCTTGCGCGTAGGCTGCACTGCATGACCGAGCGGAGCGAGGTCATCGACCGGTCCGGTCGAGGGTGCGGCAGCGGCGAGACGCCGGCTACGCCCTGACACCGGCCCCCGGTCGCCGAGCCGCTCGACAGGCAGCAGACCGGGAGGCCAACTCGATGGGCAGCGTCCAGATCGTCACCACGATCCTCGCGGCCGCCATCACCGCCGTGGCGGTGTGGCTTGCGGTGCGCGCGGTCATGAAGATGTTGGCAGTCATCCGGCTCGGACAACCGGCGCCGGAGCGGTTCACCGACAAGGTCGCCCGCACCAGGACCATGCTGGTGGAGACCGCCGGCCACACCCGCATGCTCAAGTGGGGCGTGGTGGGCGCCGCGCACTGGTTCGTGATGGTCGGCTTCATCGTGCTGTCGCTGCTGGTGCTCGAGGCGTACTTCGAGGTGGTCACCCCGACCGGCGGGCTGCCGATCATCGGGCGCTGGACGGTCTTCGGCCTGGCCACCGAGGTCATCGGCGTGCTGGGCCTGGTCGGCATCCTGGTGCTGATGGCGATCCGGCTGCGCAACCGGCCCACCCGGCCGGGCGGTCGGTCCCGGTTCACCGGCTCGACGATGTGGCAGGGCTACTTCGTCGAGTGGATCGTGCTGCTGGTCCTGATCTTCGGGTTCGTGATCCGGGGCTTCAAGGTCGCCACCGACCACTTCGAGTACCCGCTCTGGGCCACCCCGGTCAGCCACGCCGTCGGGGCGGTGCTGCCCGACTGGCAGGACGGGGCCAGCGTCGCCGCGCTCATCAAGATCGCTATCTCGATGACCTGGCTGATCGTCATCTCGCTCAACGTGACCATGGGTGTCGCCTGGCACCGCTTCCTGGCGTTCCCCAACATCTTCTTCAAGCGCGAGCCGGCCAAGCCCGCCGGCTCCGGCCTCGGCGCGCTGCGCCCGATGACGAGCAACGGCAAGCCGCTCGACTTCGAGGAGGCCGACCCGGAGAAGGACCAGTTCGGTGTCGCCCAGGTCGAGCAGTTCAGCTGGAAGGGCCTGCTGGACTTCAGCACCTGCACCGAGTGCGGCCGCTGCCAGTCGCAGTGCCCGGCCTGGAACACCGGCAAGCCGCTGTCGCCGAAGCTGCTGATCCTGAGCCTGCGCGACCACGCGTACGCGAAGGCGCCGTACCTGCTGGCCGGCGGCGGCAAGGACCTCACCGGCGAGGAGAAGGCCACCGCCGCGCAGCTCGCCCACATGGACGTGCTGGCGCTGGCCGAGGCGGACAAGCCGCTGATCGGCACCGCCGAGGAGGGCGGGGTCATCGACCCCGACGTGCTCTGGTCCTGCACCACCTGCGGCGCCTGCGTCGAGCAGTGCCCGGTCGACATCGAGCACGTCGACCACATCGTCGACATGCGCCGCTACCAGGTGCTGATCGAGTCGAGCTTCCCGTCCGAGGCCGGCGTCATGCTCCGCAACCTGGAGAACAAGGGCAACCCGTGGGGCGCCCCGCAGAACACCCGCGAGGACTGGACCAAGGGCCTCGACTTCGAGGTGCCGCGGGTCGGCGAGGTCGAGGACTTCGAGTACCTGTTCTGGGTCGGCTGCGCCGGCGCGTTCGAGGACCGGGCCAAGAAGACCACCCGGGCGGTCGCCACGCTGCTCAACGAGGCCGGCGTCTCCTTCGCCATCCTCGGCGAGGGCGAGACCTGCTCCGGCGACCCGGCCCGCCGGATCGGCAACGAGTTCGTCTTCCAGATGCTCGCCCAGCAGAACGTCGAGACCCTGAACGAGGCGTTCGAGGGCCGGGAGAAGGCCAAGCGCAAGATCGTGGCCACCTGCCCGCACTGCTTCAACACCCTGGGCAACGAGTACGGCCAGCTCGGTGGCGAGTTCGAGGTCGTGCACCACACGCAGCTGCTGGCGCACCTGGTCTCCACCGGCAAGCTGACCCCGGTGCAGCCGGTGGACGGCGGGGTCACCTACCACGACCCCTGCTACCTGGGCCGGCACAACCGGGTCTTCGCCGCCCCGCGCGAGGTGCTCGGCGACGCCATCCAGGGCGAGCTCACCGAGATGCCGCGCAACAGCGAGCGCTCCTTCTGCTGCGGCGCCGGCGGCGCCCGGATGTGGATGGAGGAGAAGATCGGCAAGCGGATCAACGTGGACCGGGTCGAGGAGGCCATGTCCACCGGGGCGAAGACCGTCGCCGTCGGCTGCCCGTTCTGCTCGACGATGCTCAACGACGGGGTGAACGGCAAGGGCGCCGGCGAGCAGGTCGAGGTCATCGACGTGGCCAGCGTGCTGCTCCGCTCGGTCAAGCCCGAGCAGACCCAGGGCGAGAAGGAGACCGAGCCGGTCGCCGGCTGAGGCGTACCCCCGGATCACCGGGCGCACGACGGCGGCGGCACCCACGAGGTGCCGCCGCCGTCGTCGTCAGGAGGGCGGTGGCCGCCGTGGCGGTGGCCACCGACCGCCCGGCGCGAAGTCGTGCCCCGCGGGCGGCCGTGGAACAATCTCGCTCATCGACGGCCTGTTGCTCGGCGCGCTGTTGCCCCTGGTCGGCTTCGTCCTGCTGACCGCCGGCAACGCGTTCTTCGTCGCGGCCGAGTTCGCCCTGGTCACGGTCGACCGGGCGGAGATCGACCGGCGCGCCGACGCCGGGGACGGCGCGGCGACCACGGTACGCACGGCGCTGCGCGAACTCTCCTTCCAGCTCTCCGGGGCGCAGCTGGGCATCACGCTCACCGCGCTGCTCACCGGCTACCTCGCCGAGCCGGCGCTGGCCCGGCTCGTCGCCCCGCTGCTGCGGCCGGTGGGCGGGGCGGACCGGTTCAGCCCGCTGCTCGCCCTGGCCCTGGCCACGCTGATCTCGATGCTCTTCGGCGAGCTGGTGCCGAAGAACCTCGCCCTGGCCCGGCCGATGCCGGCCGCCCTCGCCACCGCCGGCCCGATGCACCGCTTCTCGCGAACCTTCGGCTGGCTGATCCGGGCGCTGAACGGCTCGGCGAACCGGGTGGTCCGGGCGCTGGGCGTCGAGCCGCAGGAGGAACTGGCCAGCGCCCGCTCCCCGGAGGAGCTGGGGCTGCTGGCGGCCATCTCGGCCCGGGCCGGCGCGCTGCCGCCGGACACCGCCATGCTGCTGCGCCGCACGATCCGGTTCGGCGACAAGCGGGCCGCCGAGGCGATGACCCCGCGGGTCGACGTGGTCGCGCTGCGCGCCACCGCCACCGTGGCCGAGCTGCTCGAGGCGTCCCGGCGGACCGGCCGGACCCGCTTTCCCGTGTACGAGGAGACCCTCGACCTGGTCACCGGCGTCGCCGGCGTGCCGGACGCGCTCGGGGTGCCCCTTGCGCGGCGCGACTCGACCACCGTGGCGGCGGTGGCCCGGGAACCGGTGTACGTGCCGGAGAGCCTGGACCTCGACGGGGTGCTGGCCGCGCTGAAGGACGCGGGCGCCGACCTGGCCATCGTGGTCGACGAGTACGGCGGCACCGACGGCGTGGTGACCACCGAGGACCTGGTGGAGGAGCTGGTCGGGGAGATCGCCGACGAGTTCGACCCGGACGCGGTGGACGACGCCGGTGCGGCCGAGCTGACCGTGCCGGGCGGCGAACGGACCGTCCTGCTCGACGGGGTGCTCCGCGAGGACGAGCTGGCCGAGCAGACCGGCTTCCGGCTGCCCGAGGGCCCGTACGAGACGCTGGCCGGGTTCCTGATGGCCCGGCTGGGTCACATCCCGTTGCCCGGCGAGACGGTCGAGGAGTCCGGGTACGAGTTCACCGTGGTCGAGGTGGAGCGGCATCGGATCGAGCAGGTCCGGGTGCTGCGCCCGGAGGAACCGGACGGCGATGACTGAGCTGCTGGTCGCCGTGGCGTTGCTGCTCGGCAACGCGTTCTTCGTGGGCAGCGAGTTCGCGCTGATCGCGTCCCGCCGTACCGTGGTCGAACCGCTCGCGGCGACCTCCCGGCGGGCCCGCTGGGCGCTGTCGGCGATGAACCAGATCCCGCTGATGATCGCCGGGGCGCAGCTCGGCATCACGGTCTGCTCGCTGGGGCTCGGCGCGATCGCCGAGCCGGCCCTGGCCCACCTGCTGGAACCGGCCTTCCACGCTCTCGGGCTGCCCGGGTCGGCGGTGCACCCGCTGTCGTTCCTGATCGCCCTCGCGGTGGTGGTCTTCCTGCACACCGTGGTCGGCGAGATGGTGCCGAAGAACATCACCCTGGCCGGGCCGGAACCGTCCGCGCTCTGGCTCGGACCGGCCATGCTGGCGTTCTGCCTGGCGACCAAACCGCTGCTGGTCGCGATGAAGTGGGCGGCCCGCAAGGTGCTGTGGCTGTGGCGGGTCGAGGCGACCGAAGCGGTGAAGACCGTGTTCACCGCCGAGGAACTGGCCGGGCTGGTGTCGCAGGCGCGTACCGAGGGACTGCTGGACGCGGAGGAGCACGCCCGCATCACCGGCGCGCTGGCCCTGCACCGGCGGACCGCCGCCGACGCCCTGCAGTCCTGGTCGACGGTGACCACCGTGGCCGAGGACGTCTCCCCGGCGTCGCTGGAGGTGCTGGCCACCCGGACCGGCCGGTCCCGCTTCCCGGTGGTGCAGCGGTCGACCCGCCGGGTGCTCGGCTTCGTGCACGTCAAGGACGTGCTCGGGTACGCCGGGGCGTCCCGCCGGGCCCCGGTGCCGGCCCACGTCTACCGACCGCTGGCGGTGGTGCCGCCGGACCGTACGCTGGCCGACCTGCTGCTGGCGATGCGACGCGAGCGGCGGCACATGGTGCTGGTGAGCGACGGCCGCCGCCCCCTCGGGGTGGTGACATTGGACGACGTATTGACCGCCGTCGTTGGAAAATGAACGAACACCCTTTGTGTGCAACTGGTTGCTCAGCTGTGATTGTCTAATGAGCCGTCTTGAATTCGACCCGCCGCTTCCCTAATGTGGGGCACCGACCGCTGTGGGTCGTCTGCCTCGGTCTTCCCCTCAGCGAGGCGCCCGGCGGTCGGTCGCTAAGGAGTCGGCGCCGGTGGCAACCATGCCCCCTCATCGTCACGCCCAAGGTCGCCCGTCCGGTCTGCGACGGGTCGCCCGCCGCCTGCTCACACTCGTCGCCGCCGTCGTCGTCGGCGCCGGGATGTTCGCCGTGCCGGCGCACGCCGCGCCCACGCCGGAGGAGATCGAGGCGGCGATCGACAAGCAGTGGGAACAGCTCGAGCCGACCATCGAGCAGTACAACAAGGTCCGCGCGCAGCTGAAGGTCAACCGCAAGAAGTCGGCGGAGCTGGAGAAGAAGATCCAGCCGCTGGCCCTGCAGACCGAGCTGGCCATGAACCGGGTCGGTGACCTCGCCTCCCGCTACTACATGACGGGCCCCTCGCAGGACGTCAGTGCGCTGCTGGTCAGCGTGAAGCCGGGCACCCTGACCGAGCAGCTGACCATCCTGGACCGTCTCGCCTCGCAGGAGCGCAAGGAGCTCCAGGTCGTCATCGACGCCCGGAAGAAGTACGACGGCGAGAAGCAGAAGCTCGACGCGCTGATCGCGGCGGAGGTCAAGCAGGAGAAGGAGCTGGCCGCCAAGAAGTCGCAGATCAACGCCGAGATCAAGCGACTGCAGGCGTCGATGCCGAAGACGGTCGTCAAGGTGGCCGGCTGCCCGACCGTCAAGGGCGTGGTGAGCACCGCCGCGCAGACCGCCATCCGGGTGGCCTGCCAGCAGGTCGGTGACCCGTACGTCTGGGGTGCCGACGGTCCGGACTCCTTCGACTGCTCCGGCCTCACCCAGTACGCCTACAAGGCCGCCGGCATCTACCTGACCCACCACACCGGCGCCCAGTGGAACGAGGGCAAGTCCATCCCGCGCTCCGAGGCCCGCCCCGGTGACCTGGTCTTCTTCTTCAGCGACCTGCACCACGTCGGCCTCTATCTCGGCAGCGGGCTGATGGTCCACGCGCCCCGGACCGGCAAGCCGGTCCAGGTGACCAGCATCGACTACATGCCGGTCGCCGGTTTCCGACGACCGAACTGACCCGAGCCGCCGCGAACCCCCGGTCACCCGACCGGGGGTTCCGCGTATCCGGAGGCCACGCGGCATGGCGGGTTGCGGATCGATAACGGTCGTCTACTCTGGTCCTTCGTCGGCCGTCGACAGGTCCGCCCAACCCGGGCGGCAGCGACCGGCACCGCCGAGTCGCCTCCGGGCGAGCCGGGGACCCAGGTACGCCGGGGTGAATCCGCAGCCACTGCGGTAGGGCGCTCCCTTCCCGCCCGAACCCGTCAGCTAACCCGGTAGGCGGTAACGGAAGAAGGAGCCCGGAGCCCGGTGGCACACCATGCCCCGCGGCCACCGTCGTACCGGTCGACCCAGGTCGCCCGGCGGACGGCTGCGCCGCGCCCACGCTGGTCCCGCTTCACCACCATCCTGGCCGCCCTGGCCGGCGCCGCCGTCGTCCTGACCGGTGGCCCCACGGCGGCCCACGCCGACCCCTCGGTCGCCGAGATCGAGCGGCAGATCGACCAGGACTGGAACAGGCTCGAACCGATCATCGAGCAGCACAACGCCGCCCGTCAGGACCTGGCCGCCAAGCGTCGGCAGGCCGACGCGCTGGCCAGGCGGATCGAGCCGCTGCAACTCCAGGTCGACCTCGCGATGAACCAGGTCAGCGGCCTGGCCGCCGAGGCGTACAAGGGAGAGAACGTCTCCGCCGTCAACGCCCTGCTGGGCAGCGCTTCCCCCGCCGAGCTGGTGGACCAGCTCGAACTGCTGGACCGGTTCGCCGAGCGGCAGCAGCGCGACGTTCGGATCGTCAAAGACCTGCGTGACAGGCTGGCCGCGGAGAAGGCACCGCTGGACGAGATGGTCGCCCAGCTGACCCGCACCGAGGCCCAGCTGGCCGCGAAGAAGAAGCAGATCAACGCCGAGATCGACCGGCTGCAGAAGCTGCGGCTCAAGGTCTACGGCAACGGTGGCGGCGGCAAGCTGCGCCCGGCCCCGTGCCCGGCCGGCTACCCCGGCGGCCCGGCCGGGACGGCGGTCAAGTTCGCCTGCGCCCAGATCGGCAAGCCGTACGTCTGGGGCGCCGAGGGCCCCAACTCGTACGACTGCTCCGGGCTGATGCTCGCGGCCTGGGCGAAGGCGGGTGTCTCGCTGCCGCACAACGCACGCCAGCAACGCGGGGTCACCGCCCGGATCGGCCGGGCCGACCTGCGCCCCGGCGACCTGGTCTTCTACTACGCCGACCTGCACCACGTCGGCATGTACGTCGGTGGCGGCTGGGTGGTGCACGCCTCCCAGGCGGGCCAGCCGGTCAAGATGAAGCGGGTCGACAACGGGCCGGTCCACAGCTACGGCCGGCCACGCTGAGCGTTCGCCGGGCTCCCGGGGTGCCGGGGGCCCGGCGCGGCGTCAGCGGGTGGGCCAGGTACGCCAGTGCTGCCAGGAGCGGCTCGGGGTCGGCCCGCGCTGGCCCTGGTAGCGGGACCCGTAGACGGCGGAGCCGTACGGGTGCTCGGCTGGGGACGAGAGCCGGAAGATGCAGAGCTGGCCGATCTTCATCCCGGGCCAGAGCGTGATCGGCAGGTTCGCCACGTTCGACAGCTCCAGCGTCACGTGACCGGAGAAGCCCGGGTCGATGAAGCCGGCGGTGGAGTGGGTGAGCAGGCCGAGCCGGCCCAGGCTGGACTTGCCCTCCAGGCGGCCGGCGAGCTGGTCGCCGAGCGAGATCACCTCCAGCGTGGAGGCGAGCACGAACTCACCCGGGTGCAGCACGAACGGCTCGCCCTCGGGGACCTCCACCATCGAGGTGAGATCGTCCTGCTGGATCGCCGGGTCGATGTGGGTGTACAGGTGGTTGTTGAAGACCCGGAAGAGCTTGTCGAGCCGCACGTCGATGCTGGACGGCTGCACCAGCGTGGGCTCGAAGGGCTCCAGCGCGAGGGTGCCCGCCTTGATCTCGGAGACCAGGTCGCGGTCGGAGAGCAGCATCGGCACACCATATCGAGCGGACCGGGTGACCTGCGTGTCGGACTACGCGTTCGTACACGTGTTCGATAGGATGTCCGTATGGCTTCCTGGTCCGAATTCGCCGCTGACGAGCCCCGACTCGCCGACGGGATCCGCCTTCTCATGCAGCAGTACGGGCCGGGCTTCGGCTACCTGGCCACCGTCCGCGCCGACGGTGGGCCCCGGGTGCACCCTGTCTGCCCGGTGATCACGGACGAGGGTCTGTTCTGCTTCGTCGTCGACTCGCCCAAGCGGCGCGACCTCGAACGCGACGGGCGGTACGCGTTGCACTCGTTCCCGCCGGAGGAGACCGACGACGAGGCGTACGTCGCCGGGCGCGCGCAACCGGTCACCGACCCGGCCCAGGTCGCGCGGGTGGCCCGCCTCGGCCGGGCGGCGCCCCAGGTCGACTGGCGACTCTTCGAGTTCAGCGTCGACGTGGCGATGCTGACCCGCCGCGACCAGGGCGGGCTCGATCAATTCGGCGAGGGCCAGGGCTCCTCCGCCGTCCAGGTCTGGCTCGATCCGGTCGCCGCCCACCGCGGCGGCGACGCCGCCGGCGTACCCGATCGGCGGCCGGCCCGCCGCGGCCGCCACGGGTTCGACACCCGCCGCCCCGCCGCCTGACGTACGAAGACGCCGGTGCCGGCCCCGTCCTGCGACGGAGCCGGCACCGGCGTCTGCTGGGAAGTTACGCCGCGCGGTACGCGTTCCACGCGGTCAGCATGCGGCTCGCCTGACCAGCGGTGAACTGGTACATGCACGAGTCGTAGGTGTAGTCCATGAAGTTGGTGATCGGGTCCACGCCGGCCGTGGTGCAGGTGTCCCGCCCGGTCGGGCACTGGAACGCCGGCGAGGCCTCGGCCGGGGTGTCGCTGACGCTGTCACCCGAGCCGGAGCAACCACCCTGGAAGGTGTGGTAGAGGTTCAGCCAGTGGCCGACCTCGTGGGTGCCGGTGTCGCCCTGGTTGTAGTTGGCGGCGGTGCCGCCGGGCAGCGACTCGCTGAGCACGACCACGCCGTCCATGCTGTTCAGCTTCCGCTGCGGGAAGGTCGCCCAGCCGAGCAGGTCGTCGCTCAGCTCGCCCAGGTAGACGTTGAGCGTGTTCTTGCCGCCCTCGCGCAGCGAGGTCTTCATCGACCGCTCCGCCGTGGAACCCTGCACGATCGGGTACCAGGACGGGTTGGTCACCCGGTTGATCTTCTGAAGCTGGAAGCCGAAGGCCGTGGCCGCGCCACCGGTGGCGCCGCTGTAGGCCTGGTTCAGCACGTTGATCTGCGAGGTGATCATCGAGTCCGGGATGTTGCCGCCGGCGCGGGTGGCGTCGCGCTGGATGACGTGCACCACGACCGGAATGGTGACGGTGGCCAGCGGGGCGGCGGCCTGGGCGCCGGCCCGGAAGCTCGCCCGCTCGCGCAGCGCGGTGGCGAGGTCCGCCTCGCGCTCACGCACCTGCTTGGCGGTCAGTTCGTTGGGCTCGTGCTTGGCGATTCCGCCCTTCTTGATCCGGGCGTCCGAGTGCACGTCGGCCGGCTCGACGCAGGCTTCCGGCGGGGCGGCGGAGAAGGCGGAAGCAGCGGGTACGACGCCCACCGCAGCGGTGCTGAGCAGCAGCGCGAGGGTCGTCGACGCGACGCCGGCGGTACGCCGGGTCAGCAGGTTGGGACGGAGTCCCATGGGCCCACCTCTTTCTGGCGGCGCGACAGGGGGTATGTCGCACCGTGGTCGAGAACGTGGGGGTGACGTTACAACCGATCGACAGATTTGAGAACGAGCATATGTTGCCACTGTGAAACTTTTTGCTTCTCGTCAATACGTAGCGCTCAAGATCGATTACGGGGCAGCGGGGCTTCGGGCGCGCCAGGGGTACCTGGGTGCACGGCGGCGGTCAACTCGGGTACAGTGGTGCCGCCTGCGGGTGTAGTTCAATGGCAGAACATCAGCTTCCCAAGCTGACAGTGCGGGTTCGATTCCCGTCACCCGCTCCACGCGAAAGGCCCTGGTCAGGACGCAAGTCCAAGCCAGGGCCTTCGACGTTGCTGCGGCCGGCAGCGCCCGGCGGGCCATCCACGGGCCACTAGCCACGCTTTTTGCCCGCCTTCTTGCCCTTGGCCTTCGGCTTGGCCGACGTGCCAGTCGCCGCTCTCTTGGCCTTCTTGCGCTCCGCCTTGACCGCGTCGCTCACCGCCTGGGCGATGGCCCGGTCCGCCTCTGATGTGGCGTGTTGGTAGATCATGGCCGCCTGGGACGAGTCGTGGCCCATCCGCGCCATCAGTTCCCGAGTGCTCGCCCCGGTCCTCGCCGCGATCGTGTTGCCGGTATGCCGCAGATCGTGGAAGTGCAGACCCGCCACCCCGAGCTTGCCGATCGCCGCCGGCACCGACACGGCGCGCAGACCAGCACGCGACTTCGGCGGACCGAGGATCAGCCCGAAGCCGCGCACTTCGGTGAACGTCTGCCGAACGCGGATCACCCCAGCGTCAGCGTCGATGTCCTGCCGTTGCAGCGCGGACACCTCACCCCAGCGCAGACACGCGAACGTGGTCACCAAGATCAGGGCGCGGTAGCGCTCGTCCACCAGCTCCGCGAGCTTGAGTACTTGGGCCAGCGTCAGCACGGGCCGCTCCGCCGCCTTCTCCTAATCTGCACCCGGAATCCGGCATGGCGGTCGTGGGGACGGCTCGACTTGAAAGAATGGAGACGCTTGAGCTTGAAAAGGCTTGGGAGAGCTACGGCCATACGATGGGGATCACTCGTAGCGAGCTCGACAGCTACTTATCGGGAAGCGCGGTCGCATGCTGGCTCTTCTTGGTGGACCCGTCTCCCCTGGGGTCTCCGCTTCCGCTGAGCGACTTGAGGAGTAGTCGGAAGTTCCATCCGCCACAGAGCTACCGATATGTAGCGGAGTCTGACCCGACGGCTATTCGCGAGCTGGCGATGCAGGGAGCGTGGCCAAAGGCAGCATCGACGAGGCCACTGCAAATGTCTGGTCCACCACATGCTTGACGGATCCGTCCCAGGACGTGCTTGACGGTTGGCCTAGAGGATCGATCACAAGCTCGGCGGTGTGCTTGACGCAGCGAACGTTTTCACGGCCTGGAGCAGGCGGTCGAGGAAGGTAGACAGGTCCGGGGCGGCTACGTCGAAGCGCGGGTCTTCTGAGGTGTAGATGCCGTCGAGGACGAGGTCGGGTGGGAGTCGGTAGACGGGCGATCCGGCAGGCGTCGCTAGCGCGTACTGCGTGCCGCCGCCATCGCTGGCGAATACGACAACGTCGGCGTCGTGGCGGCCACGTACGTGCCAGAGGTCCCGTGCCTCGTGGGCTTGGGTTACGTGGGAGGCCGTGTGCAGGAAGAATCCGTTGCCGATGTCCGGTAGGTCGACGGCACCGACTGCCGCGTACAGGCTTACGAGGGCAGTGGGGATGGCGGGACGGACAGCAGCGATCAGCGCAGTAGCGGTCGTGTCCGGCTCACTGACGGCATTTCCGCCAGGTGGGTACCCGTAGCGGTCTTCGAAGTCGAGCACCGCAGAGGCGACTGCCTTCCGCAGATCCTCGCGCCAGATCACCAGCCGGTCAGAATCCACGCATCACCTCCGGTCGCAACCGACGAGCCGCGGGCCGACTTCACACGCTCACAGCCAGCGGTGTCAAGCATGTGGTGGGACGCGACTGTCAAGCGTGTCCCGCAATAGGACATCCGGCCGACGGTCACAGACTGCCGAATTGCGCTCTATCAGATCAAGGCGGCCCGCAAGCGGGCCGCGCCCGGCGAGGAGATCCGCTTCAGTGCTTGGCCTTGGTCTGTTACGCGTCAGCCCACCGTGCCTATGCGTGAACACTTGCTCAGAGCATCGCGCTCCCAGTCGCTTCCTACGAGAGCGACGGGGTAGCTGACCTCTCTGCCTTGTTTGTCATCGGTCTCGACTGATAACCCTAGCGGCAGCGGCTCTCGCTGGAGGCGTGCGACCGAGCACTCGAACCACAGCTCGACCGCGAGCTGACCGGTGCTGCCAGGGGGTAACAGCCGGGGCGATCCGATGCTGCGTATCACGACGCCCGGCCTCTCTGCTTGAACCCCACGAACGGTGACCGGCTCGGGGCCGGCGTTGGCCAACGCCAAATACCCGGACAGTTTGACGGATCCCTCGGAGGCCGCGCTTCCAGAGTCGGCCGATTGAGGGAAGGCCACGAGTGCGACCACGGCGTTCCGCTCCCGCTGATCACGCGAGTCTCGCAGTTGACTGACACCGAAACCGCCAAGCACAACGCCGACCACGAAGGCGGCGACGAGCCGCAGGGTCATTTTCTGTCTGACCACGAGGCGGTCATGGGCGGTGGTACCCGACTTCGCCGACTGGTGATTGTGCTCGTCCAGGTCGATCACTGCATGCTCCGCAACATGGGCGTCAGCCTAGGGTCTCTTCAATCAGCAGGTCGCCCGGCCGTAGAGCCGCCCGTACAGCCAAGGCCATCCGCAGACGCAGACCAAGCCCGACAACGACGGACAGGCTGACCAGGCGTGCAAAGCCGGACCAACCACCCCTGATGTTCTTCTAACCGAAAGGCCAGCATGGGCCATCCGTGGGCCAGTAACCGTGGCGCGCAGTGGGCACGAGCGGGCATGAGACGCAACCGGACCGGCCGCCGCCCGCAGGCGTTTCGGGCGTGATAGTCAGCCTTGGGCTGATGAGTTTTGCCATTGCGAGCGCAGCTCAGCCAGCCAGGGGCCGGTGGCGTGCTGCGCGGTGACGGTGATCGTGACGTTGTCACCGTCCTTCACGGACTGCAGCTCGGGTATGCAGAACCCTTGATCGTTCCGCTTGACTTGGCAGCTGGCGTTGGGGCCGTTACCGGAGTAGTCGTAGACCTCTCCGGCGAGCACGCTCACGCCATTGACGGAGACGCGGTAGATGCCGGGCGTCTGCGGGATTACCGTGAAGTCGTAACCCCGATGCCACGGCATGGTGATGCTGAGTGCTTTGTTGGGATCTGCCGGATCGCTGTGGAGGACCTTGGTGCCGGGCTCGCTTGCCATGCCGTCCGGCTGTGGCGGCTTCAGCTTGGTAGGCCGGGGTGGCAGGGGGTACTGGGTGAACGGCACCTTCTCGGCCACGGCGAAGTGCAGGGTGCCCTGCGTCGGGATCGTCGGCAGCCGACGCCCATCGCCCTGGGCGCCGGTGACCGTGTATGTCACCGTTACCGTGTCGCCGACGCTCGCTCCCACCCCACGGGGCTCTGATCCCGCCGGGTCCTGGTGCAGCTCCGAATTGCATCCCATCGAGCTGGAGGCGGGTTCGTCATCGATCGAAATCTCGGCGTCGAGTGTGCGCTTGCCCGATAGGCCGGGGCAGTAGCTGAAGAATTGGACGTCCGTCGAGTTGACCGTCCAGCTGAGCTGCACCTTCTTTGAGCTCACTGGCGCCGTGCCGACGGCAACTACCCGGTAACCGCGGGCGTATTCGGCGAACGGCCCGATCTTGCGGCCCGCCACTGGTTTCGGAAAAGCTGATGCGCTGGCCGGCCCCGCTGACGGGGTCGTCGAACCAGCGGTAGAAGCCGAGGGCTGAGTCGGCTCCCCGCCGAGAATGACGGTGGAGGACCCCACCGCTGCCACCGCTGCCACCGCTGCCACCGCCCCCGCCGCCGCGCGCCTGCGCCGCCGTACGCTGATCTTGCGCTGGACCTCGGCCAGTCGTCCATTCGAGGGCATGCCGTGAGCCGAGCGCTCATCCATCAGGTCCTTGAGGTCGATCACTGGTGCAATGCCTCCAACGTCAGCGACTCGTCCAGTCGCAGCTTCTCCAGTCCCCTTTTGGCCTGGCTCTTGACGGTGCCCACCGAGATGCTCATCGCGTCCGCGATCTGCGCCTCGGTCATGTCTTCGAAGTAGCGCAGCACCAGCACCGCCCGCTGTCGGCGGGGCAGCCTCCCGAGCGCCTGCCACACCTCGTCCCGCTTGTCCACCCGCGAGACATGGTCGACCGCCGCTCGCTCCGGCAGCTGCGACGTCGGCTGCTCAACGCGGCGCCATCTGCGCCGCCACCACGAGGCGTAAACGTTCACGAGGATCCGGCGCACATACGGCTCTGGGTCGCCGTCGATTCGCCCCCACGCGCTCCATGCGCGGACCAGGGCCGTTTGCAGCAGATCCTCTGCCTGCGCCCAGTCATGGGTGAGTAGATAGGCGGTGCGCTGAAGACGGGGTGACCGTGTCGTCACGAACTCAGCGAACGTGTCGCTTGATGCCACCGGCTCTCCTTCGAATGGGGGTCACCGGCTACTACCCGACCGACGCTCCTGAAGGTTGCTCCACCCGCAAACTGCTCGACGGACGCATCGTCCAGGACACGAGTCGCTGACCCGAGCGATCCTGCCTGTACAGCCATCCGTACAGCCAAGCCGGTCGACTGACCCCGACGAGGAGATCCTCCAGGACGGCAGCGTCCGTGTTCTGCCCACCGGTCAGCCGCGGATCAGGGCGACGACCCGGGCGAGTTCGTCCGGGGTCACGCGGGCATCGAGGAGGGTCGCGATGCCGCCGAGGTTCCACTCCCGGATCTGGTGGACGTCTTGACCGGTCGCCCGCAGGTGCTCCTCAACGGCCCAGTACCGGTCGACCCGTTCGGCCAACGCGGCCCGCTCGGCGGCGAGGTCGATGCCGGGCACGGTGAGCGTTCCACCGCATGCGGCGACGTGCCGGGCGAGGTCATCGCCCCACAGCTCCAGCTCCCAGCCCGGCCACAGCTCGGACCATTCCTCGGCCAGCCCGGCCAACGGCCGGATACTCCACAGCCCGGCCCGGCGCCGCGCAACGTCGAGGTGCAACCCCGCCGTCGCAAGCGTCGAGCACGCAGTGACGAGGTCGCGCACGTCAAGCCGGTCCAGCAGGCGCGGGCCGAGGCGCCACGGCGGGCAAGACTCGAACGGCAGGGCGTACGGACGGCACCCGACAGCGTCGGCCACGCTGACGAGGAACTCCACCGGCCCGTCCGGCCGCTCACCGCGGTCCGGGTACAGGCCATCCCACCACGTGCTCTCGTTGCGCACCTGGTCCCGGCTCTCCCCCAGGTACGCCATCAGGTCACCGATCCCGTCGTACGCCCAGCGCACCGTCCACCCGTCCCAGGTGCGCCGGTACCCGTCGAGCAACCCCGCACGGTAGGCGTACCTCCGGTCGAGTGGGAACTGCCCCAGCTCGGTGAAGAGCAGCAGGTGCCGCGCGTCGACGTCGATGAGCACGGCGCCTTCGCACCCCAGGTCGTCGAACCAGAAATCGTGCCGGTAGTCGTCGAGTTGCGCGAGCCAGCGCAGCGTGATGTCAGGCCCGGCAGCGAAGTGGTAGTCGAGCCCGTAGCCGGCGCCACCGCCCTGCGCGAACCGTTCGAATCGGCCGTCCTGAACAAGCACGTAGTTCACCCGACTGCCCATGGCGGCTGATACTAGGGATCCGGGGTGGCTCGGGTCATCCACGGGCCCAAGGCGGTGTCACGAGGGTGAGATCAGGCCACCGGGGATCATGGCGATGACGGGAAACGCCTTTTCCTGATCCGAATTCAACCTCGGTCTTAAAGACAACCGACCGAGTTGACATCCCCTCTGAGACGATGCAGAGGCGGGGCGGCCATATCCTGCCCTGCTGCGACATCTCGATGTTGATAGACAGTTTGCGGTTAGATTGCCAGCCAGGACCGTAGAGGGGCCTGGTGTCCCTCCCTCCCGGATCGCGTCGGCTGTCGGTCCACCAGGGTGTTCCCGGATCTGTGACGGCGGCCATGCGGTCATTACTTGCTTGTGCAAGCAAGTGCTGGCAGGATTCCTCAGGTCGACGGTCGGACGACGCGACCCCAGGGCCGCGCCTCACTCAATCGGCGGCGTGCGCCAACTTGCGCGATACCTCTGGCGTGGGCTGAATCCGCTCGATGAGCCCTTGCTGGAGCAGGCCGTCGTCTGCCCGGCTAATTGCCAGAGCTGGACGGATGGAGGCTCAGCAACTTCATCAAAGCAATCTGTTGATTGCATGACAGGTCCCATCGATCGCGGTTCGCGACGCCGTCCAGCAAGTCGTGTACACGATCCCAAAATCGCCCCGCGCGGAGACACGCATGAAGCGTTCCGGTTCTTTCTCGGTCATAGTTGCCGTACTTTCCGTCGCCAGCCTGCTGTCGGCACTGGTGCAGACGCTGGTCATCCCGCTCATCCCGAGCTTTCCCGCACTTCTGCACGCCTCGCCCACCGATGCGTCGTGGGTCGTCGCCATCACGCTCCTGACCGGTGCGATCATCACTCCGGTCAGCGGGCGCCTCGGTGACCTTTTCGGCAAACGGCGGGCCCTGCTGCTGACGCTCGCCGTGATGACCATCGGCTCGGTCATCTCCGCTCTCACGAGTTCGCTGTGGCTGATGGTGATCGGCCGTGGCCTGCAGGGCTGTGCGATCGGGGTGGTCCCGCTCGCCCTGGGCCTCTTCCGGGACCAACTTCCACCTCATCGAATGGGCGGGGCGATCGCGATCCTGACCGCGACGCTCGGCCTCGGCGGCGCGGCCGGGATCCCCCTGGCCGGCCTGGTCGCCGAGCACTTCGACTGGCACGTGCTGTTCTGGGGAGCGGCTGCGCTGGGCCTGCTCTGTGCCCTCCTGACCGCGCTGTTGGTGCCGGAGTCGCCGCAGCGCACCGAGGGACGCTTCGACGTCCTCGGCACCATCGGGCTGACCGTGGGGCTGATCGGCCTGCTGCTGCCGATCGTCAATGGCGGGCAGTGGGGATGGAGTGACACCCGCACGCTCGGCCTTGGCGCGGCGGCCGTCGCCATCCTGATCGCCTGGGGCTGGCACCAGTTGCGCACTCCCTCTCCCCTTGTCGACCTGCGGCTCTCCGCGCGGCGGCCGGTGCTGATGACCAACCTGGCAACCGTCGCGGTCGGCTTCGCGATCTACACCATGCTCGTCGTGTTTCCGCAGATCTTGCAGGCACCCTCCGCTACGGGCCATGGATTCGGTCAGAGCCTGGTGCAAGCGGGGCTCGTCATCCTGCCGAACGGGGTGGTGGCGCTGCTGCTGACTCCGCTCTCGGCCCGCCTGGTCGCCCGCTACGGGGCCCGGCTGACCATGATGGTGGGAGCGATCGTCATCGCCGCCGGCTATGTTCTCGTCACGCTGCGGATGAACAGCGTCATCGACTTCATCATCGCCTCGGGCATCATCGGAGCCGGTGTCGGCATGTCAGCCACTGCCACGTCGAAGCTGATCACCGATGCGGTCCCGGTGACCGAGACGTCCTCGGCCAACGGAGTGAACATCCTGACGCGCTCGCTCGGAGGCACCGCCGCGAGCGCGGTCACGAGCGTGATCCTGGCACAGAGCACGGTCATGGTCGGCGCGGCGGCGCTGCCCTCGGCAGAGGCGTTTCGGACCACGTTCGTCGCCGCGGCCGCCGCGGCAGTCGTCGGCCTTCTCCTCACGGCGCTGGTCCCGACCCGTACGCCGAGGCACAGCGGCCTGACAGGCCGGTACTCAAGGCCCATGACCGGCCCTGAGACGGGCCTGCTCGCACAGCGATAGCCGACGACTCGATTTTCGCCACCCGCTCCACCGTGAAGGCCCCGGCGAGGACGACAGTCCGAGCCGGGGCCGTCTTCCCAGGTCGCAGGGTTGTGGGAGGAGTGACGGCGGGAGCTTCCCACCACCGACGCCGACCCTCCGGCGCTAGAGACTGATCCAGTAACGCCGCGCGGCACCGAGTTCGGTCTCCCTGATGTCCTCGAGGACCCCGCCGTGGTGCTCGATCGTCTTCGCCGAGGCGACGTTGCCCGCCTCGCAGATGACCAGCACCCGGTCCAGGCCGAGCATCCGGGCCTCGTCGAGCATCCGGCCCAGCGCCCAGGTGGCCAGGCCGCGCCGGCGCGCGGAGGGCCGGATGCCGTAGCCGACATGGCCGGCGACCCGGAGCAGGAAGTCGTTCAGCTCGTGCCGCAGCGCGATCCCGCCGAGCACCCGGCCGTCCTCGACGATCCATCGGTACGTGCAGCGCACCCGCCCGGCATCCAGCGGCTTCGCCGGATCCGCCTCGTCGGTCAAGCGGGCCACCCAGGCCGCGAAGCCGGTGGGCGAGTCGACCTCATCGGAGGGCAACAGTCCGAAGCCGTCCTCGTGGACGCCGGGACCCCACTCGTCGCGCGCCTCCAGCCAGGCGGCGTGCAGGCGGACGGTGGGCGCGACCAGTTCCGGCATGCGGCGACGATAGCGGCCCGGATGCGGGCCTGCCCTGGAGCGGCCGAGCCGACGTGACGGACGCCGGCGGCAAGTGCCGCGGCCACCCTCACGCCGGGCGCCACACGTGCCCACCCGCTGCTACCGTCGGCCGGTGTCGATGTTCCGGGCCCCGCAGGTCGTCCTCTTCAGCGCGGACGTCCCGCGTGCCGCCGCGTTCTACACGCGACTGGGTTTCGCGGAGACGTTCCGGGTGCCGACCGAGGGCGAGCCGATCCATGTCGACCTGGTGCTCGACGGCTACCGGATCGGTATCGCCTCGGTCGCGTCCACCCGGGACGACCACGGGCTCGATCCGGTGCCCGAGGGGCAGCGAGCCGCCGTGGTCCTCTGGACCGACGACAGCGCCGCCGCCTGGTCCCGGTTGACCGCCGATGGCGCTCCCGCCCTCGCCGCGCCCCACACCTGGCTCGACCGCCTTTTGATCGCCTGGACCGCCGACCCGGACGGCAACCCGATCCAGATCGTCCAGCACCTCTGAGCGCTGCCCCGCCGCCAGGCAGCGCCCGCTGGCCGACGTCGGTCAATCCTGCGGGTACCAGCGCAGCTCGACCACGTTGCCGTCCGGGTCGCGGACGTACACCGACGTGGCCGAGCCCCGCGCGCCGAACCGGCCCACCGGTCCCTCCACCACGTCGAGGTCGCCGGAGGCGATCACCTCCGCCCAGTCGAGCGGCGCGACCACCAGGCAGAAGTGGTCGACGTTCGACTCGCCCCGCTGACCGTGCACCAGGTCGATGATCGTCCCGGCGTCGACGCGTACCGAGGGGAAGGGCACCTGGCCGGCCCGCCACTCGTCGACGCGTACCGGGGCCAGGCCGAGTGGTCCGCAGTAGAACGCCAGCGCCCGCTCGACGTCGGCGACGGTGAGCACCAGATGGTCGAAGCCGGTCACCCGCACGCTGGTCACGCCGCCACCTCCCGGGCGTACGCCTGGCGCAGCCAGTCGCCGAACAGGGCCGGGTCGACCTCGTCGGCGGCGCGCAGCTTCACCGACGCCATCGACCGGGCACCCGGCAGCAGCCGGCCGGACGGGTCGTCGACCTCCTGTCCGTGCCACAGCCCGAAGGTCAGGTACGACCCGTACGCCTTGACCAGGCAGATCGGGTCCCGCCCCGGCCGGTCCCCGCGGCCCCAGACCGGGTGGCCGTGCCACATTGCGCCGGTGGCGCCGGGGAGCGCCGCCTCGATGACCGGCCGCAGCTTCGCGCCGATCTCCCGCAGCGGCTCGTCGAGCCCGGTGAGGTAGTCGGTGACGGTGGTCGTGCTCATCGTGCGCTCCTTGGTCAGGGAACCGTTGTGCCTCTCAGCCTGGTCGGAGCGGGGAACGCGACCAAGCCGCGATCGGACTACGATCGTTGAGCCGGATTCAACGATGGGAGCCCGGGTTGCTGGAGCGGCACGAGGTCGAGACCTTCCTGACCCTCGCCGAGGAGCTGCACTTCGGGCGGACCGCCGAGCGGCTGCGGGTCACCACCGGGCGGATCAGCCACGTGGTGAAGAAGCTGGAGCGGCGGATCGGCGCCCCGCTGTTCGAGCGCACCAGCCGGGTCGTCCGCCTCACCCCGATCGGTCGCCGGCTCGCCGACGACCTGCGACCGCACGTCGCCGGGCTGGAGGACGCCGTACGGCGGGCCGTCGAGGCCGGGCGTGGCGTCACCGGTGAGCTGCGGGTGGCCTTCCTCGGCGAGTGGACCGCGCCGGTGCTGCTCCGCGTGGTGAACCTGTTCTGGGAGCGGCACCCCGACTGCGAGGTGCACGTCCACGAGGCTCAGCTCTCCAGTTCCCGGTCCAGCCTGGTGGACGGCTCCATCGACGTGCTCATCGCCTCGTACCCCTTCGACGGCATGGCGAACGGCCCGGCGCTGCTGTCGGAGGCCCGAATGCTGGCGGTGGCGGCCGGGCATCCGCTGGCGGGCGCAAGGTCGGTCTCCCTGGAGGCCCTCGCCGACCACCCGGTGGTGCAGTACCCGGCGGTGACCTCGGCGGAGTTCAAGCGCGACCGCACCCCGGACCGCACGCCGTCCGGCCGTCCGGTGCCGAAGGGCCCGGCGGGTAACACCTTCTCGGAGATGCTGTCGCTGGTGGCGATGGGCCGCGGCGTGCTGCCGGTCGGCGAGCAGACCCGGCGGTACCACCCGCGCCCCGACATCACCTACGTGCCGATTCGCGACGCGCCGCCCATCCAGCGCGGCCCGGTCTGGCTGGAGACCAACACCACCGAGCGGGTACGCGAATTCGTCCGCGCGGCGGCGGACACCGCGCAGCGGCGGTGACTGGCAGGATGCCCGGCATGCGGGTGCTGGCGGAGATCCGGGCGCTGGTCGAGTCGATCGCGCCGCTCGACGAGCTGGAGTCGGCGCACCGCGCGCAGTGCCTGGACTGGCTCGCGGCGACCGACGACGTCTTCCGCCGGGCGAAGCCCCGTACCCCGTCGCCGCACCTGGTCGCGTACTTCCTGTTGCGCGACCCCGCCGACGGCGGCGTCCTCCTGGTCGACCACCGCAAGGCCGGGCGGTGGCTGCCCACCGGCGGTCACGTCGAGCCCGGGGAACACCCGGCGCAGACGGTACGCCGGGAGGTGGTCGAGGAACTGGGCGTGCCGGCGGTCTTCGCGCCGGAGCCCGGTGAGCGCCCGCTCTTCGTCACCGTCACGCCGACGGTCGGCCCGCCCGAGGACCGGCACGTCGACGTCAGCCTCTGGTACGTGCTGGCGGGCCGCCGGGACCAGCCGCTCACCCCCGACCCGGGGGAGTTCCGCGCCGTGCGGTGGTGGACGCCGGCCGAGGTGGCCGCGGCGGACCGGGCCACCCTCGACCCGCACCTGCCCCGGATGATGACCAAGCTGGCGGCGGGCTGACCGGAGGGCTCAGCCGCTGGCGAGCGTCGACACCCGGTCGGCGTCCCGCCGGGGCAGCAGGGCCAGGGCGATCCCGAGCAGCGCGCTCACCGCGCCGACCAGGAAGAACAGCGAGAAGGTCGGCTGGCCCAGCCACTCCCAGAGCGGATGCCACTGGGGGTGCGGCTCGGCCCGGTGGTGGCTCACCACCGACGGCACGGCGAACAGGGTCGGCAGCCACCACAGCAGCAGCGTCGTCCCGAAGAGGACCTTCACCACCGCCCGGGCCGGGTGGGAGGCTTCGGTGCGTCGGCTGGCCCAGCCGAGGACCAGCCAACCGGCCAGCGCGCCGAGCAGCCCGCCGCCGACGGCGGCCGGGAGGACCAGCGGCGGCGTGGTGCGCCGCAGGGCGATCGACAGGTACGGGTACTCGGGCTCCGACCGCGAGTTGACCGTGACCGTGAGAAGGGTGTCCCCCCGGCTGGCGTCGAGGGTGGTGTAGGTGACCGGCACGATGGAGGCGCAGAGCTTGTCGGCGCAGTCGTCGAAGGTCTCCGCCGCCGTCTGGTCGAGGTGCCAGCCGGCTTCCCGGAGCCGACGCTGCGCCACCGCGACCGTCTGCTCGGCCGGGACCGGTGGCGGACCGGCGGCCCACGCGTTGCTGGCGGTCTGCTGGTACTCCCCGCCGTCGCCGAGGAGCAGGTTGTCCAGCGCCTGCAGGGTCAGCGGCTGGGTGTAGTACCCGAAGAACGTCGATGGTGTGGTCACCTCGTCCGGTTCGCGGTCGGGCAGCACGGTCCGGAAGATCGCACCGGTCTCGGCGCGGCCCGGCAGCGGTCGGGCGGTCTCCCAGGCGACCCGGGCGGCCAGCGCCGCGCTGAAGAGTCCGCAGACGACGGCGGCCAGCGCCGCCCAGGCGACGACCGTGCGGCTGGCCGGTCGGCCGAGCCGGCAGCGCATCCCGTTGCGGAGCAGGTCGGCGGCCTCCCGCAGCCGTGGCCTGGTCCGGCCGGGCGGTGCGGTGTCGAGCAGCAGGGCGACCAGCTCCTCGCCGCGCTCCCGGCGGTAGGCGCGCGGGTAGCAGCACAGCAGGCGGCGGTAGCGGCGGGCGAGCGGGTCGCCGGTCGGTGCCATGGCCTTCCCTCCTGGGGCTCGGTCTCGCCTCGGGTGGTGCGGAACGCGCTCCCGCCGGCTGGCGGGAGGCGGAGATGTGGCGGTTCAGGCGGGGCGGAACGCGCGCAGCCGGGCCTCGGCGGCGGTGGCGAGCTGGCGCAGCCGGGTGGCCTCGGCCTTGAGGGCGGCGTGCCCCTCGGAGGTGAGGCGGAAGTAGCGGCGTCGCCGACCGTCCACGGTCTCCTCCCGGTCGGGCTCCACCAGGCCCTCGGCGGTGAGCCGGTCCAGCGCGGTGTAGAGGGTGCCGGGGAGCAGGGTCACCCGTTGCTCGGACAGGGCGGCGACGTCCTGGACGATGCCGTAGCCGTGCCGGGGACCGCCGGCGAGCGCGGTGAGGATCAGGAAGGTCGGTTCACGCATCGCGGCCACGCGGCGGATCATATACAGATGATCGATATATGAACAGACCGTGTCGGGGTGGCCGGGGCCGCGTCGGGCCGTACCCTGGCGATCATGCGGATTGGCATCGTGATCCTTCCCGATCAGCGCTGGTCGGAGTCGCAGCGCCGCTGGCGCCAGGCGGACGAGTGGGGCTTCGACCACGCCTGGACCTACGACCACCTGGGCTGGCGCGACCTGGTCGACGGCCCCTGGTTCGACTCCATGGCCACCCTGACCGCCGCCGCGACGGTGACCTCCCGGATCCGGCTCGGCACGCTGGTCGCCTCGCCGAACTTCCGGCACCCGGCCGCCTTCGCCCGGCAGGTCACCGCCCTCGACGACGTCTCCGCCGGCCGGGTGCTGCTCGGCCTCGGGGCGGGCGGCATCGGCTTCGACTCGGCGGTGCTGGGCGGCGAGACCCTGCCGCCCCGGCAGCGGGTGGACCGCTTCGCCGAGTTCACCGAGCTGCTCGACCTGGTGCTGCGGGAGGACGGCACCACCTGGCGGGGCGACTGGTTCGCCGCGGTGGACGCCCGCAACAACCCGGGCTGCGTGCAGCAGCCCCGGGTGCCGTTCGTGGTGGCCGCGAACGGTCCCCGGTCGATGCGGCTGGTGGCCCGCTTCGGTCAGGGCTGGGTCACCACCGGCACCGGCGGCGACGACCTGACGAGCTGGTGGGACGGGGTGGGGCAGGTCTGCGCCCGGCTGGACCAGACGCTGGACGCCGCCGGCCGCGACCCGGCCACCCTGGACCGTTACCTGTCGCTGGACGCGGCGCCGGCCTTCTCGCTGAGCAACGCCGACTTCTTCGCCGAGCAGGTGGCCCGGGCGGCGGCGCTCGGCTTCACCGACGTGATCACGCACTGGCCCCGGGCCAGCAGCTGGTACGCCGGCGACGAGGCGGTCCTAGTGGACGTCGCCACCCGCCTGCTGCCCGAGCTGCGCTCGGCCTGAGCGGGGCGCGGGCTCAGCTCAGGTGCTGAGGTCTCCGGTGGCGACCCCGCCGCCGGCGGAGACCAGCCGGAAGCGGAGGCAGACGATCTCGGTGTCGTCGGTGACCGGGGTGCCGGCGCGTGCCCAGTAGGCGGCGTGCCCCGCCCGCCACTCCTCGATCGAGCGGTCACCCTCGCCCTCGGAGCGGGCGAAGGCCCACGGAACATCGGCGAAGCGGACCACCTCGACGCCGGTGATCTGGACGACCCCGGCGAGCGCGTCGGCGTCGTCCACCAGGACGAGCCGTTCGCCGACGTGCTCCAGCTCCTCGCCCTCCTCGGCGTACTCGGTGAGCAGGCCGGCGGTAGCCGTCTTCACACCGGCCAGCACCAGCGTGTTGAGGTTGGTCCGCATCTGCCCTGGGGTGCCGAGGGCGAGCGCGCGGAGTCCACCGATGCGAGGCCACATGTGGCCGAGGGTACTCCCGCGCCGATCACCGATCCCCGCAACGACTTCCCGGCCCGTGCGGATCGTCGGGCCACCCTTCCCGGGCCCGCCGGAGGTTAGTCTCGATCTCGTGGATCACCCCGCACAGAGAATCGTCTCCGACCTTCGTGAAAAGGGGCTTTCCCTCGAGTACGCCGGTGACGGCTGGTTCGCTCTCACCGGCGATTCGTCCACCGGTACACCCGACGCATTCCTCCACCTCACCGACGATGACGTCGAGCGATACCTGCGGGGAATGCGTGCCGAGGACGTCGACGGGGTCTTCGGGCCCGACACGACCCTGGACGACACGCGTCACCGGCTGACCCTCGTCCACCTGGAAGAGAGTCTGCTCAGTCACCTCGCCGGCATCCGGTACGTCGTTCTCGACGGTGCGGAGATCCGTACGTTCGACACGCATTCCTCGCCCGACCTGCCGGCGGGTGACTACCACTGGACGGCCAGACCACGACGTCAGCCCACTGCGTCCACAAACGGTGGTTGTGGTCGATCACGGCGCTTACCGCGGTAATGCCGAGAGGCACGCGAACTGCCCCCGTCGCGGTGACCGGGCGGGGGTGACAATCTCCGCCACGTTGTCGAGGGGCTCCGGAATGCGGGCCGACGGCCTAGGTTGGTAGCCGGTGGAAGGAGATTGACCATGGCGGATCGGCGCGCGGTGCTCATCCCCGGGCGGGGCTACGACACCCGGTACCCGTTGTTCGCGTACACGGGCGAGGCGTTGCGGCGTTTGCGCTTCGACGTCCATGAGATCAGCTGGCAGGTGCCCGAGCGTTTCGCGCCGGACGCCGACGGTCCCGGTGCCGCCGTGGAGTGGGTCGCGGGTCAGGTGGAGCCGACCCTGGCCACGCCGACCGACCTGCTGGTCGGCAAGTCGCTCGGTTCGCTGGCCGCCCCACTCGCCGCCGCGCGCAAGCTGCCCGCGGTATGGCTCACCCCGCTGCTGCACCGGCCCGAGGTGGTCGACGCGCTGGGCCGGGCGGAAGCGCCGTTCCTGCTGGTGGGCGGAACCGCCGATTCCTTGTGGGACGGCGCGGTCGCGCGTCGGCTCACTCCGCACGTGCTGGAGATCCCGGACGCCGATCACTGGCTGCTGGTGCCCGGTCCGCTGGCCCGCTCGGCGGAGGCGCTGGGCCGGGTCTGCACCGTGGTGGAGGAGTTCGTTCAGATCAGCTGACCGGCGTACCCGGCGGCGGCGAGCACCCGTTCGTCGCCGGTCGCCGCGTGCGCGTCGAGCACGGCGTCGGCCAGCTTGACCACGTGCGCGTCGCCGTGGCGGGCGGCCCGGGCGAAGACCTCCGCCGGGGTGCCGGGGGTGATCGCCGGGATCGCCGTGCCGCGCGGCGGGGCGTACACCGCGGTCACCGCCGCCGTGGCCGACCACGCTGCGGTGAGGCTGGGCGCCCAGAGCGCCGGATCGAGCGCCGGCAGGGTCCGCAGCACCGCCGTGGGTGCGGTCACCGCGTGCACCAACATCACCGGGTTCTCGTGCCCGTACCGCAGGTAGTCCAGCGCGGCCCGGTGGACCAGCGCGACCAGCCCCCGCTCCGCGTCGGCGGGCGTCCGGGCCGGGCGCGGCGCCGCCACCGCCCCGTCCCACCCGGGTACGCCCGCCAGCCGCGCCAGCCGGTCCCGGATGCCGCCGGTGCGGTCGTCGAGCCGGGGCACCGAGGCCAGCGCGGTGGCCGCGTCGGGACCGTCCGGGTGGGACGCCGCGTCGAGGCGCAGGCCCGGCACCGGCTGCCAGCGGGCCGCCCAGTAGCCGAGGGCCTGGCCGAGTTCGGCCACCCGGTCCGGGCCGGCTCCACCCTCGTGGAGCGCCCGGACGGCGTGGCCGACCCGGATGACGCCGTGGGTCGCGCCGGCCGCGATGCCGGGCAGCAGCCGGGGCCACCAGGTGCCCAGCACCTCGCGCCAGGGGTGCTCGCGCAGCTCCCGGTCGAAGTGGGCGAGCCAGTCGCCGGCGCGTTTCGGATCACCGAGGGCCTCTCGCCAGTCCTCGATCCGCCGCCGGCCGCGCGGCAGCTCGTCGAGTCGGCGCAGGTAGTCGTCCAGCCAGCGGTGCACGCTGCGGTCGTGGCCGTGCCGGACCAGCGCCTCGACCGCCATCGGTCCGTGGTTGGAGAGCCAGCCCTCGAACTCGGGGCCGGTGCGGTGCAGCCGTCGGTACGCCTCGTCCAGGATGCCGTGGTCCATGCGCCGATCGTCGGACCTGAAGCGCGCTTCAGGTCAAGCGTGCAGCCGGGCGGCGTCGAGCAGCCCGTGCAGGCGGAGTTCCCGGGTCACCTCCGGCGGGCAGTCCCGCACCACGGCCGAGGCGCCGAGCCAGGTGGCGCCCCGGCTCGCGCAGATCTCCCGGATCGCGCGCAGCTGTGCTCCGGTGGCGACCCAGTCGTCCACCGCCAGCACCCGGTCGTCCGGTCCGAGCCGCCGGTCCACCACGGCCAGGTCCACCTGCCGGCCGCGGAAGTCCGACTCGCTCCGCGCCCAGGTGAGCGGCCCGGCCGGCAACCGGCCGTCGCCCGGCTTGTGTGCCGGGACGAACCCCACCCCGAGGGCGGTGGCGGCGAGCGGGCCGAGCATCAGCCCGGTGACGGCCGGGGCCACCACCACGGTCGGCCGGGCGTCGCGGAACGGCGCGACCAGAGCCGGCCCGAGCCCGGCCAGCACCTGCGGGTCGCGCCACCAGCCGGAGACGTCGCTGACCAGGTGGCTGCTGCCCGGCCCCGGATCGACCCAGCGGAACAGCTCGGTCAGCCGTCGGCGCAGCTCATCGGGCATTCGCCCATCCTCACCCAGCGCCGCCACCCGGGAGTCGCTGGCCCGTCCGGCCCCCGCGACCTCGGATGATCGGCTACTCGTATCCCTGTAATTCGGGCCATACCACCATGATCACGTTGACTTCGGAAGTGCTTCTCTCGTTACGGTCCGACCCGATTTGTTCAGCCGACGAAAGGACCGGTCCGGTGGCTGGTAGGCACTCCCGTACCCGCATGTTCTCCTCGCCGGCCGGCATCGCCGCCACCGCCGCCGTGGGCGTCGCGCTCGCCGTCGGCGGCACCGTCGGCGCCGTGCAGCTGACCTCCGGCGAGGCGGCGGCCCCCGTCGTCGCCGACACCGTGCCGGCCGCGGTCAGCCCCAGCGCCACCGCCTCGCCGAGCGCGAGCGCCGCCCCGACCGCCAGCCCGTCGCCGACCGTCACGGCCAGCCCGAAGGCCACCCGGTCCGCCCAGGCGGCCTCGCGCGCCAGGACCCGCACCGCCGCGCCGAAGCCGAGCGCGACGACGAAGAAGGCCGCGCCGAAGGTCACCGTGGTGCAGAGCGGCTCCTGCGGGGCGTCCTTCTACGCCGAGGGCCAGCTGACGGCCAACGGGGAGACCTTCAACCCGAACGCGTTGACCGCCGCGCACAAGACCCTGCCGTTCGACACCCGGGTCCGGGTCACCAACCCGGCCAGCGGCAAGTCGGTGACGGTCCGCATCAACGACCGTGGCCCGTTCATCGAGGGGCGCTGCCTCGACCTGTCCCGGGCCGCGTTCGAGACCATCGCCTCCGCGAGCCTGGGTGAGCTGACCGTCAAGTACGAGGTCCTCGGCTGACGGCGATCGGCCCGTCATGACCGACCGGCCGGTCGGAACACCCTCAATCGAGGGGTCAGGTTCATTCACCGGTCCACGTCCATCAGGCATGCTGTCCCTCGTACGCACGCATGCCTTCCAGTCGGGCCGCGGCCCGCTGAGTCCCGGATCCCGCGCCGGCGTCGGCGCGGCCCTCGGCCTGCTCACGATCATCTCGGTGGCGGAGCTGGGCGACGGGCGGGAGGCGCACTACGTGGCGCTGATGATGGGCGCCCCCCTGCTGGCGGCGGCCTTCGCCTCCTGGCGGGCGGTGCTCGGGATCGGCCTGGTCGCCGTGGTGCTCGGGTCCAGCTTCGCGCTGGCCGAGCCCACCGCGTCGCTGGTCACCGCCGTCGACCTCGCCGGGATCGCCTTCGCCAGCGGGGTCGCGGCGGCGGTGGCGGCGCTGCGGCAGCGGCAGGCCGAGCAGATCGCCGAGCTGTCCAAGCTGGCGTCGGTCGCCCAGCAGGCGGTGCTGCGGCCGCTCGGGCCGCAGGTGGGCACCCTCGCGGTGGCCGCCCGGTACATCTCCTCGACGGCCACCGCCGAGATCGGCGGCGACCTCTACGAGGCCATCGACACCCCGTACGGCGTGCGGATGATCATCGGGGACGTCCGGGGCAAGGGGCTGGACGCCGTCCGGCTGGCGAGCATCGTGCTGGGGTCGTACCGGCACGTCGCGTATGAGCGGGCCGACCTGCGCGCGGTGGTGGCCGACCTGGACCGGGCGGTGGCCCGCAACGTGGGCGACGAGGACTTCGTCACGGCGGCCCTGGTGGAGGAACGGGGCGGCACGCTGACGATCGTCAACTGCGGCCACCCGGCACCGCTGCTGCTGCGCCGGGGCGCGGTGATCCCGCTGGAGCCGCCGGCACCCGCCCCGCCCCTGGGCTTCATGCCGGTGGTCCGGCCCCGGGTGGAACGGCTGGAGCCCGGCGACCGGCTGCTGCTCTTCACCGACGGGCTCGGTGAGGCCCGGCGCGACGGGGAGTTCTTCCCGACCGCCGACCGGGCCTGGCGGCTGCTCGGGCACGGCACGGTCGGCGACGGCCTCGCCTCACTGGAGACCGCGCTCGTGGAGTGGGTGCACGGCCGGCTGGACGACGACATCGCGCTGGTCCTGATGGAGTACACCGGCCCGCGCACCGGCGCGACCGTACCGGTGCCGAGCTGGGAGGTCGGCGCGGCGGAGGCGTGAGTCGCCCGCCCTTCGCCGTCCCGCCGCACGTCCGAACGAGAGCTGAACCACAGGTGTGTAATCGCCGTCACTTCCCGGATCGGCTTGTCGGTGGCTACCGGTGAGTAATACAGTCTGGGTTACTGATCGGTAACACCTGTCCGGAAGCGGGGCCAGCGAGCATGACCCACTACAAGAGCAACCTTCGGGACCTCGAGTTCAACCTGTTCGAGGTCTTCGGGGCGGACCGGACGTTCGGGCAGGAGCCGTACTCGGACCTGGACGTCGACACCGCCCGCAGCTTCCTCTCCGAGGTCGACCGCCTGGCCCGCGAGGACCTCGCGGCCAGCTACACGGACAGCGACCGCAACCCGCCGGTCTTCGACCCGGCCACGCACACCGCGCCGCTGCCGGAGTCGTTCAAGAAGTCGTACCAGGCGTTCATGGACTCCGAGTTCTGGCGGCTGGACCTCCCCGAGGCCCTCGGCGGCACCAACGCCCCGCGGGCGCTCTGGTGGTCGCTGGCCGAGTTGGTGCTGGGCGCCAACGCCCCCATCTGGATGTACGCCTCCGGCCCGTCCTTCGCGCACGTGCTGCACGTCGAGGGCACCGAGCAGCAGAAGAAGTGGGCGCGGCTCTTCATCGACAAGCAGTGGGGCTCCACCATGGTGCTCACCGAGCCGGACGCCGGCTCGGACGTGGGCGCCGGTCGGACCCGGGCGATCCAGCAGCCCGACGGCTCCTGGCACATCGAGGGCGTGAAGCGCTTCATCACCTCCGGTGAGCACGACCTGAGCGACAACATCGTCCACTACGTGCTGGCCCGCCCGGTCGGCGTCGAGGGCGTCGGCGGCCCGGGCACCAAGGGCCTGTCGCTCTTCGTGGTGCCGAAGTACCACTTCGACGAGAACACCGGCGAGCTGGGCGAGCGCAACGGCGTCTACGCCACCAACGTCGAGCACAAGATGGGCCTGAAGGTCTCCAACACCTGCGAGGTGACCTTCGGCGAGCACGGCGTGCCGGCCAAGGGTTGGCTGCTGGGCGAGAAGCACGACGGCATCCGGCAGATGTTCATGATCATCGAGTACGCCCGGATGATGGTCGGCACCAAGGCGATCGCCACCCTCTCCACCGGCTACCTGAACGCCCTGGAGTACGCCAAGAACCGGGTGCAGGGCGCCGACCTGATCCAGCAGGCCGACAAGACCGCTCCGCGGGTGACCATCACCCACCACCCGGACGTGCGCCGCTCGCTGCTGCTGCAGAAGTCCTACGCCGAGGGCCTGCGCGCGCTGGTCTGCTACACCGCCAGCTGGCAGGACAAGGTCGCGATCGCCGAGGCGGCCGGTGACGAGAAGGCCACCAAGCTGGCCAAGCGGGTCAACGACCTGCTCCTCCCGCTGGTCAAGGGCGTCGGCTCGGAGCGCGCGTACGAGCTGCTGGGGCACGAGTCGCTGCAGACCTTCGGCGGCTCCGGCTTCCTCCAGGACTACCCGCTGGAGCAGTACGTCCGCGACGCCAAGATCGACACCCTGTACGAGGGCACCACCGCGATCCAGAGCCTCGACCTGATCTTCCGGAAGATCGTCCGGGACAACGGCAAGGCCCTGATGGCGGTCGCCGGCGAGATCCAGGAGTTCATCGCCACCGAGGCCGGCAACGGCCAGCTCAAGGAGGAGCGGCAGGCGCTGGGCAAGGCGCTCGCCGAGATCCAGAACATCCTCGGCGTAATGACCGGCTGGCTCGCGGAGGCCCAGGGCGGCGACGCCCGCAACCTGTACAAGGTCGGCCTGAGCAGCCGTCGCTTCCTGCTGGCCATCGGCGACCTGGTCGTCGGCTGGCTGCTCCAGAAGCAGGCGGACGTGGCGCTGCGTGCCCTGGCCGGCGAGGTCTCCGCCGCCGACAAGGCGTTCTACACCGGCAAGGTGGCCGCCGCCCGGTTCTTCGCCCGCGAGGTGCTGCCCCGCATCGGCGCCGACCGGCGGATCATCGAGGGCACCGACCTGGAGATCATGGACCTCCCGGAGGAGGCGTTCTGATCCCCTCCGGGGTGATCGGCCCGATCTGACCCCGACGAGCAGCGCACCTGGCGGGCCTTCCTGACCGCCTCCCGCGCGCTGATGGACACC